>CAZIDS010000104.1:0-5906 GCA_964537945.1 uncultured Gemmatimonas sp.
GCCCGTGACCGCGGCCGCGCGATCCTCGAGGAGATCACCGCCCTCATCGAGCGCGTCGCCGCTCAGGACGGCGGCTTCGTGGACTGCAGCGACTCCGCCACCGCGTACGCGGCCCGGTAGGCGAACACCCGATCGCGCGCGCGCCCGGTGATCTCGCGCGTGATGCCGGCGTCCAGCAGCCGTTCGAGCGCATCGCCCGCCGCGGGGCGGGAGAGGGCGAGCCGCTTCGCGAGCCGCGGCACCGTCGTGACGAACTGGTCGCGCAGTTGCGAGAGCGCGCGGCGTGCGGTGATCGCCGCACGGCCAAGCGACTCCATGCGGTCATCCTCGGCGACCAGCGTCTCGCGCAGCGGCGCGAGCGACCGCTGCAGGGCGCCCGCGCGCCGTGCGACGGCTTCGAAGCCGAGCGAGAGCCAGGCATCACGGTCGCCGCGCCGCCATTCGGCGAGCGCGGCCGCGCGCGCCGCGCGGGGGACATCGGCCGCCGGCAGGAGCCGTGCACGCGACGCGCGGCCATCGCCGCAGAGCATCAGCGCTGCCGTCGCCTCGCCGAAGGCGTCATCCGGGCTCCAGGCCGCGGCGTCGAGGGCGTGGGCGATGACGGGCTCGGCGCGGTCCCGGCCTCGCCAGATCGCTTCCAGCCGCGCCCGCTCCGGGTATGTTGTGAGCGCCGGAGCGACGATGGCGAAGCGCTGCGCGTTGAGCGCGGCTCCGGAGCGCAGTCGGCCCTCCTCGGTTCCGAGGAGGACTCGCCAGTGGACGAGGGCCGGGGTGAGGCCCGCGTCGTGGAGGGCGTCGCCGTCGGCGGCAGCGAGATGGGCGAGCTCCACGTTGATCGGCTGGGGCGCGAGCGCGGCGATCTCGGCCACGGCGACGAGACGAAGCGCGGTCTCGATCGCTTCCGGCGCCGCCTCGCACAGGACGTCCACCCGTCCGAGCGAGTCGGCGGCGGATTCGATGAGTTCTTGAATGAGATACACAAAGTAATTTTGAGACATTCAACACTTCTTTGCAATCACCTGCTCCTGTACTTCCTGAGAGGAAAGTAGTTTTGCGTTATCTAAATCTGTTTATCGTGGCCGCAGTGCTGTCCGTTTCCACTGGACAAGCCACCGCGCAAGCCCTGCCCGGTACCGGCTACGCCGCGCACCGGGTCTACGACACACGCCACAAGCGATTCATCGACTTCGAGGCGATGTCCGTCCAGCTCGCCAAGGCCGACGTCGTCTTCCTCGGCGAGCAGCACGACGACCCGCGGACGCACCAACTCGAGGTCGCCGCCCTCGACGCCATCTCCCGACGGCGCCAGGGCCCCGTCGTCCTCGCTCTCGAGATGTTCGAGCGCGACGTGCAGGCCAACCTCGATGCGTACCTCGCCGGACGCATGCCTGAGGCCGAGTTCCTCGCGGCGTCGCGCCCCTGGCCCAACTACGCGACCGACTACCGCCCGATGGTCGAGTACGCGCGCGCGAAGGGCTGGTCGGTGATCGCCGGGAACGTCCCCCGGCGCCACGCCTCCACCGTGGCGCGCCGTGGACTCGCCGCCCTCGACTCGCTCCCCGCCGCCGAGCGGGCCTTCGTCGCGCAGCAGCTCTCCTGCCCGCGCGACGGCTACTGGACGCGCTTCAAGGCGACGATGGGCGACATGAGCGGCCATGGCATGCAGATGTCCCCGGACCAGGTGGAGCAGATGGTCTGGCGCACCTACGAGGCGCAGTGCGTGAAGGACGAGACGATGGGCGAGGCCGTGGCGGCCGCGCAGGCGTCGCGCGATGCGCTCGTGATCCACGCGAACGGCTCGTTCCACTCCGACTACCGCTTCGGCACCGCCGATCGGGTGAAGCGTCGGCTGCCGCGGGCGCGCATCGCCGTCGTGAGCTTCGTCCCGGTGGCCGACCTCGACGCGGTGGACGCCAAGGCGCACCGGAAGCTCGGCGACTACGTCGTCTTCACGCTGGCGACGCCGAAGCCCGCGCCGTAGCGCGCTAGAGGTCTTCCCAGACGAATCCGGCGGCGACGCGCACGAGGCGCCTCAGCTTCTCGTCCCACCGCAGCAGCGTGGTGCCGCCGGCGCGGAACGTACGCCCCACCGTGGCCACATCGTCGATGCCGTCGCCGTCGACGTCCAGCGCGTGCATCAGGTCGTGCACGCGGAAGCGCCCGTCCTCGACGCGCACCTGTACCGCGCGGCCGAGCGTGTCCACCATCACGACCCGCTCGCGCGTCCACTCGGCGCCGTTGGCGCGCAGGCTCACGGCGAGCAGGGCGCGCGAGGCACCGCCGAAGCAGCCGCTCACGCGCGACCAGGACGCGGTCACGCGCTTCGCGAGGCGCTCGTAGATCGGCATCCCGAGCGCGCGCATCTCGGTCTCGAGCGAATCGCGCACGAACTTGAGCCGCGACGCGAACGGCTCCTCGATCGGCGCGCGGACACAGGGCGCGGCGCCCTCGGGCGTCATCGCGATCGGCGGCGTCACGGCGCCCGGCAGCGAGGCGGCGCCACGCGACGGCGCGCGATACGCCGATGCCGCGACCGCGGCGCGCTCCTGCGCCGCGCTGTCCATCTGCACCGACCCCGCGAGCACGGCCACGATCCGGCCGTTCCACGAATCGAATGCCGTCGCACGCACCTCCTCGGTGCCCCACGGCGCGCGCAGCACGAACGTCGTGCCCAGCTTGAACGGCGAGACCTGCGCGACCGCGTCGCGATACGCGGCCGCGACGGCGCTGTCCTTCCGCACCTCGAGGTCCACGCGCCCGATGTCGAGCAGCATCCGCTTGCCGCGGCTCGCGGCGACGAACCAACTTTCGTTCACCGGCGCGAACACGAGGTACGGACGCACGCTGTCCGGCCGCACGGCGGCGACGGCCTGCGAGTCGGCGGCCGGCGCGGACTGCGCGCCTGCGGCGGACGCCGACGCCGCCGCGCACAGCAGCGGGACGGCAGCCCACAACGAGGTCGGATTCGGCACGCGCGAAATATGACGAGCTTCACCTACCTCCGCCCCGCCACGCTCCCCGACGCGCTCGCCGCGCTCGCCGACCCCGGCGCGCGCGCGATCGGCGGCGGCACCGACCTGCTGCCGTGCATCGACGACGGCATCGCGTCGCCGGCGCGCGTGGTGGACGTGCGGGACCTGCCCGGCGCGCGCGCGATCGAGGTCCGCCCCGACGGCTCGGCGCGCATCGGCGCGGGCGCGCGGATCGCCGAGATCGCCGCGCATCCGGGACTGCAGTCGCGCTTCCCCGTCCTCGCCGACGCCGCGCTCTCGGTCGGCAGCCCCGCGCTCCGCAACATGGGCACGCTCGGCGGCAACCTCGGCCAGCGGATGCGCTGCTGGTACCTCCGCGGCGGCACGGCCTGCTTCAAGAACGGCGGCGATTCGTGCGCGGCGTACGCGGGCGAACACGAGTACCATGGCATCCTCCCGGGCGGGAAGTGCCATGCGGTGCATCCGTCCGATCCGGCGGTCGCGCTCGAGGCCCTCGACGCCCACGTGGTCATCGCCGGCGCGAACGGCGCCGAGCGCCGCTGCACGATCGCCGCGCTGTACGAGGGCGCCGCGAACGATCCGGAGAAGGAGATCACGCTCGCGCCCGGCGAGCTGATCGTCGCGGTCGAACTCCCGTCCGCGGCGGCCGACGGGAAGCAGCACTGGGAGAAGGTCATCCAGCGTGGTGCGTGGGACTTCGCGCTCGTGGCCTGCGCCGCGGTGCGGCGCACCGACGGCAGCGTCCGCATGGCCCTCGGCGGCGTGGGACTCGGGCCCTGGCGGATCGCGCTCTCCGTCGAGGAGGACGTCGCGTCGGGGGGCCTCGACGACGACTCGCTCGACGCGCTCGCCGAGCGGGCGATGTACGACACCGCGCCGCTGGCGCGGAACGGGTACAAGGTGCCCCTCGCGCAGGCGGTCCTGCGCCGCGCGATGCGCGCCCTCGGCGCCCTGCAGTAGGGCCTCGCCGAGCGAAACCGGACCGGACGGGCGGGCCGTAGGGACGGCACCGCAGGAACCCTCTCCCGACCGGCCCTCATGTCGCTTCGTCGTTCCGTTCTCGGACTCGCGCTCGGCGCGGTCCTCCCTGCCCTCGCGCCGGCACAGTCCGCGACGCGTCACGTCATCTCGATCGGCCCCTATCCGCGGGTCGACGGCATCCGCATCAACTATCGCGACCGCGATGTCGAACGCGTGCGCGGCGCGAACATCACGATCTGGACGCCCTACGAGGACGCCGACCTCGGTCTCGTGAAGGGACTCGCGCTCGGCCTGCCCGTCGCGTCGGCAGGCGACCTCGAGGGGATCGGTGTCGGCGCCCTCGGCGTCGTCGCGCACGATGACGTGACGGGACTGGTCGTCGGCGGCCTCGGCGCTGGAACGGGCGGCGACGTCCTCGGCATCGCCGTGGGCGGCGTCGGCTTCGGCACCGGCGGCGACATGCGAGGGCTCGCGGTGACTGGCGTCGGGATCGGCGCGGGCGGCAGCCTGCGCGGCATCGCGGTGACCGGCATCGGCGGGGGAGTGGGCGGAGACATCCGCGGCCTCGCCGTCGCGGGCGTCGGGTTCGGCGCCGGCTCGGACCTTCGCGGCATCGGCGTCGGCGGAGCGGGCCTTGGTGTCGGCGGCGACATCCGCGGAGCCGCGATCGGCGGCATCGGCGTCGGTGGCGGCGGCGATGCGCGCGGCATCCTCTTCGGCGGCGTGGGCGCCGCGGTCGGCAATGACATCCGCGGCGCGGCGATCGGCGGCGTCGGCGTAGGTGCGGGCGGGAACGTGCGTGGCCTGCTCGCCGGCGGCGTCGGGGCCGGTGTCGGCGGCGACATCCGCGGCATCGGGATCGCGGGCGTCGGCATCGGCGCCGGCGGCGACGTGCACGGCCTCGCGATCGGCGGTGTCGGGCTCGGCGTCGGCGGCGAGATCCGCGGGATCGCGATCGCCGGCGCGGGCATCGGCGCGGGCGAGCGGATCCACGGCCTCGCGGTCGCGGCGGGCGGCATCGGATCGTCGCGCTTCGAGGGGCTGGTGATCGGCAGCTACACGCGCGCCACGACGACGCACGCGGTCGTGATCTCGCCGCTGCTCTTCCGCAGTTTCCGCGACGCCGAGACCGACGGCGCGCTCATCAGCGGCGTGAACGTCGTGTACGGCGAGCAGCGCGGCTTCGCGCTCGCGGTGGTGAACTACGCCGAGTCGCTGCACGGCGTGCAGGTGGGGCTGCTGAACATCGTGCGCGACAATCCGTCGGGGCGCCGCTGGCTCCCGATCGTGAACTGGGGCGACGACCGCTGAGGTCGCGCGGGGTGTGAGCCGCCGAAGCCCCCTCGCCGCGCTGCGGCGAGGGGGCTTCGGTCCTCAAGCCCTCACGGCTTCTTGAGAAGGTCGGCGGGGATCGGCGACTCGGCCGTCTCGCTCTGCCAGAAGATGCTCACGACGTACCAGCGGGTGCCGTCGGTCCAGAGCTGGAAGGAGTTCACGCCGCGCACGAAGGGCTGCGGGTCACTCGCGTTCCGGCGCGACTCGTACGCGCTCATCAGGTGGACCACATTGCCGAAGCGGTCCATCCGGCGCCCGATCTCCTTCTCGAAGAACCCGCCGCTCACGAGCCCCGGGCCGGCGAGCGTGATGTAGTCCTCGACGCTGAGCGAGCGCAGCGAGCCAGGCGCGTTCGCGCGCTGCGTGGTCGGGACGAGCCGCGCGCTCGGCGCGAAGAGGGAGCGGAAGCGGTCCCAGTCGCGCGCCTGGCCGGCGGGACCGGAGATGACGTCGTAGACCGCGGACATGATCGCGTCGATGCTCTCGACGTCGGCGGGCTTGGCGGGCGGGCGCGGGGCGGCGGCGGGCGGCGCCGCGGGGGCAGGTTGGGCGGGGGCCGCCTGTTGCGCGACGGCCGGTGCGGCGGCCAGTGTCAGG
>CAZIDS010000104.1:6006-10097 GCA_964537945.1 uncultured Gemmatimonas sp.
GGCGAGCGCCAGCGGCGCGGTCCGGCTGCAACGGGGAGCAGGCACGATGCGTTCTCCGGGAATCAGGGCCGGGATGATACCCCGGAAGATCGTTCCTTCTTCACCGATCCACGAGGTCCAGATGCGACTCCTCGCCCTCCGCGCGTCGCGCCGGTTCGCCCCGGTCGCCTTCGCCGCCCTCCCCTTCGTGCCGGTCGAGCTCGAGGCCCAGGAGGCGCCGGTCCCCTCCGCCGAATGGCAGGTGCCGTGGGGCGCCGAAGGGCGGCCGCGCGACCCGTACGTCGGCCCCGACGGCAACACGTACTTCGTCGGGCAGGAAGGGAACTACATCGCGCGGCTCGACCCGCGCACGGGCGAGTTCAAGCAGTACACGATCGACCCGGGCACGAACCCGCACAACCTGATCGTGGACGCGCAGGGGATGATCTGGTACGCCGGCAACCGCAACGGCATGATCGGCAAGCTCGACCCACGCACCGGGCAGATCACGCGCTACCCGATGCCGGACCCGCGCGTGCGCGACCCGCACACGCTGATCTTCGACGGCAAGGGCGGCATCTGGTTCACGTCGCAGAACTCGGGCGCGATCGGGCACCTGAACATGGCGAACGGCAACATCCGCCTCGCCTTCACCGGCCAGGGCACGCGCCCGTACGGCATCGTGATCAACTCGAAGGGCGTGCCGTGGTTCGACCTGTTCGGCACGAACAAGCTCGCGCACATCGACCCGGAGACGATGGAGGTCACGGTCGTGCCGCTGAAGGACGAGCGGACGCGCCCGCGGCGCATCGGCGTGACGAGCGACGACGTCATCTGGTACACGGACTACACGCGGGGATTCCTCGGCCGCGTGGACCCGCGCACCGGCGAGAACACGGAGATCCCGATGCCGGCCGGCACGGGGTCGCTGCCGTACGGCATGGCGACCGACGACAAGGACCGCATCTGGGTGACGGAGGGCGTGCCGAACAAGGGCTCGCGCCTGCTCGGCTACGACCCGCGCACGCGGACCTGGTTCGCGAGCACGGCGGTCGGGCGGCCGGAGAACAACGTCATCCGCCACATGTTCTTCGACAAGCGCACCGGGCTGCTCTGGTTCGGGACCGACCAGGGGACGATCGGGCGGGCGGAAGTGTCGAAGGTGCGGACGGCCATGTGAGCAGCGGATGAAGGCTGGAGGATGAAGGTTGAAAGCGAGCGGCGGTGCGGACCATGGTCTCGCACCGCCGCTCGCTTCCTTGCTGCTACCGTCGACCTCAGACCTTCATCCGTCGTCGTTCAGGGCCAGAGCCACCCGAACACGCCCGCGGTCACGAGCGCGAAGAGGAGCGCGTCGATGAAGGCCGACATCAGGCTCTTCATCGGGCGCGAGAACCAGATCGCCTCGTGGATGATGCCGAGCCCGTAGGCCATGAAGGTCACGGTGCCGGTGATGCGGAAGACGGACAGGTATGCCTCGCCGTCCATGAGGGCGTGGCGCGCGACGTAGGCGACGAAGACCGAGATCAGGATGTTCGCGAGCAGCGACTGGAACATCTTCTGGCCCATGTTCGTGACGCCGTTCGGCGCGATCGTCAGGTACGCGATCGGCCCGCGCTCGAGCTTGGCCTTTCCCTCGGGCGTCTGGGCCAGCTTGCCGCTGTCCATCCACGGGAGCACGTACTTTCCCGGTCCCTCGCCCGAGGCGCGGAGGGCGTCGAGCACCGGGTCCTCCGCCTTGAGCCCGCTGAACTCGGTCTTGTGGAAGGGGAGCACCATCCAGCTCAGCGCCGACACGATGAAGACCGCCACACCGCTGACCACGATCGGGACCCACAGCTGGGCCAGGAACTGCATCACGCCTCCGGGGGAAGGGCTCGGGAAGGGGGGACTGTCAGCACTTACAGTCTGGCTCCCGGGGTCCGCGCGCAATAGGATACCGGGTTGATGCGGTTCTCCATCCCCAACCCTTCGGAAGCCCTCCTCCGCGAGATCCGCGTCTCGCAGGCGGTGGCGCGTGTGCGCCAGCTGCCGACGGTCTTCGTCGCGAACCCACTGCTCTCGGTCTTCATCGCGGTCGTCTACTGGGACCACGTCTTCCACACGCTGCTGGTGCTCTTCGTGGCGGCGGAGTTCGTGCTCTGGACGCCGGCGATCCTGAGCTGGCGGCGGCTGCGGAACCGGGCGAGGCCGGCGCGCGTGAGCCCCGGCAACGAGCGGCGCGCCCTCATCTTCTCGGGCTCGGCCGGGATGCTGTGGGCCGCCGCGGCGTTCGTGCTCTACCCGGCCGGCGGCTATGAGGAGCGGGCCGCGCTGGTGATCCTGCTCGCCGGGCTCTGCGCCGGTTCGGTCTCGTTCTTCTCGTCGTCGCCGGGGGCGTCGGTCTCGTTCTGGCTCCCCTTCATGCTGTCGCTGCTCGTCCAGGCGCTGACGTTCATGTCGGGCTCGTCGGTGCTGCCGGGGGCGATCGCGGTCTTCACCGCGTGCGCCTTCTGGTTCACGCGGACGAGCTGGCTGCAGTTCGTGGAGAACGTGCGGATCCTCGTCGAGCGCGACCGGCTGCTGCAGGAGGCGAAGGCGAGCGGGACGCAGCTCGAGCTGATGCTCTCGCGGATGAGCGACCTCGCCATGGTGGACGAACTCACCGGGCTCAAGAACCGGCGCTCGTTCTTCGACGACATCGACCCGGTGATCGCCGGCTCGCGGCGCCGCGGGAAGCCGGTCGCGATCGCGCTGCTCGACCTCGACCACTTCAAGGACGTCAACGACACGCACGGCCACGCGATCGGCGACGACGTGCTGCGCGCGGTGGCGCGGCGGATCGAGGAGACGCTCCGCCAGGAGCAGATCGTCGGGCGCATCGGCGGCGAGGAGTTCGTGGTGCTGCTCCCCGACACGACACCCCAGCAGGCGCTGATCGCGATCGAGCGCGTGCGGAAGGCGGTGGGCGAGACGTCGATCCCGGTGACCGGGGGGATCGAGATCTGGATGACGGTGAGCGGCGGGATCTCCCCGCTGGGCGACGGGACGCCGGTGAGCGTGGCGATGCAGCACGCGGACAAGGCGATGTACCGGGCCAAGGCGCTGGGGCGCAATCGCGTGGAGGTGTTCGGCGAGGTGGCCGAGGCGGTCGTGGGTTGACGGAGGAGCGAGGAGCGGGCGGGAGAGAGAGAGGTGAGGGGGAGGACGGAAAGATGAAAATCGGGAGAACCGGCTGAGAGTGGTTCTCAACTAACTCATTGTGCGCCAGCGGGTTGTGTCCCGCTGGCGCTTCTTGCTTTTCGGCGTGCCAGTTGAGAATTGCTCGCGCGCGTTCATTGATTCGATGCCATTTCCGACTAGATTGCTTGCCTATCTCGGCACCACCTGAAACGCGAGTGACGCTGGACTCATGAGCTCTTCGATCGAATCCCTGGTCAACAAGGAATACGCGTACGGTTTCGTCACCGACATCGAGTCGGACACGATCCCGCGCGGGCTCTCCGAGGAGACCATCCGCCTCATCTCGGCCAAGAAGCAGGAGCCGGAGTGGCTCCTCGACTGGCGGCTGAAGGCGTTCCGCCGCTGGCTCACGATGACCGAGCCGCACTGGTCGAACGTGACGTACACGCCGATCGACTACCAGGCGCAGACCTACTACTCGGCGCCGAAGTCGGTGAAGCCGCTGCAGTCGCTCGACGAGGTGGACCCCGAGCTGCTGCGGACCTACGAGAAGCTCGGCATCTCGCTCACCGAGCAGAAGCGCCTCTCGGGCGTCGCGGTGGACGCGATCTTCGACTCGGTCTCGGTCGGCACGACGATGAAGGAGGAGCTCGCCAAGGCCGGCGTGATCTTCTGCTCCTTCGGCGAGGCGGTGCGCGAGCATCCCGAGCTCGTGAAGCGCTTCCTTGGCTCGGTGGTGCCGTACTCGGACAACTTCTTCGCCGCGCTGAACTCCGCCGTCTTCACCGACGGCTCGTTCGTGTACGTGCCGAAGGGCGTGAAGTGCCCGCTGGAGCTCTCGACGTACTTCCGCATCAACGCGGCCGACACCGGCCAGTTCGAGCGGACGCTGATCGTGGCCGACGAGGGCGCGTCGGTGAGCTACCTCGAGGGGTGCACGGCGCCGAAGC
>CAZIDS010000105.1:0-10066 GCA_964537945.1 uncultured Gemmatimonas sp.
GAGCTCCTGGAACTCGCCCGGCAGCTCGGCCTCCGTGCGGATGTCGAGCCGGCCGTGGCTGAGCGCGCGGGCGTGCGCGAGCAGCAGGGCGAGCGGGCCGGAGATGCGCTGCACCGTGCTCGCGAAGGTCACGACGCCGAGGATGATGGCGCCGATGATCACCGCGAGGAGGAAGTTCTTCCGCTGCTGCGCGGCGTCCTGCAGCGCCTTGGTGTCGCGGCCGACCTGCGCCGCGCGCATGTCGCCGAGCCGGGTGACGGCGGCGGTGAGGGCGTTCTCGATCGCGCGCACCGAATCGGCGCGCGCCTCGGCCTCGGCCCCGCGTCCGAGGTCGCGGAGCAGGTGCGATTGCGTGAGGCCCACCTCGAGGATCGAAAGCGTGTCGTCGATCGTCGCGATGAGGCCCAGCTCGGTGGAAGTGAGGCCGGTGGCCGCGTTGAGGGACCGCAGCGTGCCGTGCGCCGCCCAGCCGGCCTCGCGGTAGGCGTTGCGGTCGTCGGCATTGCCGCGGTCGAGGTAGCGCGTGGCCGCGCCGAGCTCGCGCGCGACGCTGGTGCGGAGGTCGGCGGTGAGGCTGGTCTCGCGCTGCAGCGAGACGAGCGCGCCCCCGATCTCGTCGCTGAAGCGCCCGATGGTGACATAGCCGACGATGCCGGCGACGAGGAGCAGGCCGACGAGCAGCGAGAAGCCGGCGATCAGGCGGCTGCGGATGGTGCGGAGCGAGAGCCAGTTCACGGGTTGGCCCCCCGCTCGGCCATCGTGAGCCGGCCGCGCACGACGCGCGTCATCGCGAGCGACTTGCCGATCGGGTCGCCGGTCGGATAGAAGGCGATCGGCCCGGTGACGCCGGCGTAGGCACCATCGGTCTCGCGGTTCGCGAGCCAGTCGCGCAGCGCGACGCGGTCGCGGCCCACCGCCTTGATGCCCTCGACGAGCAGGTAGACCGCGTCGTACGCGAGCGCGGCGTTGCCGTCAGGCTCGGCGCCGGGGAAGCGATTGCGGAACGCGTTGACGAACTTCTGCGCCTCGGGGCGCGGGTCGAGCGCCGTGAACGGCGCGCCGACCAGCGCGCCCTCGGAGGCCTCGACGTCGGCGACCACGCCCGTCCAGCCATCGCCGCCGAGGAAGTCGGCGGTCAGGCCGCGGGCACGCGCGGCGCGCAGCACCGCCATCCCCGCCCGCTCGGTGCCGGCGACGAAGACGATGTCCGGCTGCCGCGACGAGAGCCATTCGATGTAGAGCGTCGCGTGCGAGCCGTCGGCGGGGATGGGGTCGAGGCCGATCACGGTGCCGGTGAAGGCGCCGCGGAAGGCGTCGGCGAGGCCGCGGCCGTAGGGGTCGTTCTCGTAGAGGATCGCGGCGCGCTTCTTCCCGAGCCGCTGCGCGAAGCGCGCGAGGTCCACGCCGTTCGCCGAATCGCTGGAGATGACGCGGAACGCCCAGGGCGAGATGCCGGTGAGCTGGGCGGAGGACGCGGTGGTCGCGACGGCGGGGAGGTTGCCGTCGTAGACCTTCGCCGCGGCGACCATCGCGCCGGACGTGACGTGGCCGACGACGGCGATGATGCGCGAATCGTCCACGAAGCGCTGGGCGATGATCGCGGCCGGCGCGCCGTCGCCCTTGTCGTCCTCGTAGACGATCACGAGCGAGTCGCCGTTGATGCCGCCGGCGGCGTTGATCTCCGCCTCGGCGAGCTCGGCGCCGCGCCGGTTGGCGAGGCCGAACCCTTCGGACCAGGGGCCGGCCATGCCGAGGTGGACGGTGCCGCCCCCGCCGCCGCAGGCGGCGAGGCCGAGGGCGAGGAGGGCGGGCCGGAGCGCGCTCAGGGAGCGGAGCTTGGTCATCGGGTGGTGCGTGTGGGGGATTGGTCCTTCAGTCGCTGCAGGGCCGCGCGCGCCTCGCGGCGCGCGGGCTCGGTGTTCGAGTCTCCATCCTTCCATCGGCGCAGGAACTCCTCCCAGGCCGACATCGCCTTGTCGCGTTCGCCGAGCTGCTCGTACAGGCGGGCGCGGGCGGCGAAGGTCCGGACGTACACCGCGAAGCCGGGGTCCACGATCGTGGTGTTGAAGCGCGACGGGTGTATCGCATCGTACTGCGCCGCGGCCTCGCGCACATCACCCAGTTCGGCGAGGAGCTCGGCGCGCAGCGCGGTGCGCATCCCGGCGATGCCAAGGCGCGACTTCCGCACCGAGTCCGCCGGCGTGAACGCGGCCGCGAGCCGCCGGGCGCCAGCCGTGTCGCCGCGGGCGAGGACCAGGGCCGCATCGAGCTCCGGGTAGGTCTGGCCCGGCTGGCTGAACTTGCGGACATAGGCCACGAAGACCGTGTCGCGCGTGAGGGCATAGCCGAGGTAGGCGTGCGGCAGCGCGCCGAGACGGAGCTGTCCGCCGCCCTCCGCCTCCATCTCGCGCAGCCGTCGCAGGAAGAGCGCCTTCTCCTCGGCCGTCATCACGCCGCGCTGGGCGATCTTGAGCGAGAGCGCGTACCACTCGAAGATCGGCCGCGCGGGGATGTTCCGCTGCGGCACCATCGTGTCGACGGACATCCAGAGCCGCACCGTCCGGTCCACCTCGGCCGCGCTCCCCGACGCGCCGGCGGCGTCGAGCGCGAGCGCCATGTACTGGAAGCGGTCGTTGATCGGGACGCGCTGGAGCTCGTCACGCGTGAGCGAGCGCACCGTCGCGGCCACCCCCTCGACCGCGCGCGGATCGTCGCCGATGAGGCGGAAGCCGTTCGCCCAGAGCTCGGTCGCCGGTGTGCGGAACGCGGGGTCGGCCAGTGCGCGGTCGATCTCGGCCATCGCGGAGTCGACCATGCCCGCGGCGAAGAAGCCCGTGACGATGGTGTTGCGCGGCGCGGTGGCGTCGGGGTCCGCGCGCACCCAGGCGCGCGCGAGCATCAGGCCGCGGTCGCGCGCGCGCAGGCGCATCGCCTCGCGGCCGGCAGGGCCGCCGACGCGCTTGAGCTGCGCCGAATCCATCACCGTCACCAGCGAGTCGCCGTTGACGACGAAGAAATTCCCCGGCGACGAGTACTGCTGGTACATCTGCACGAGGTGCGAGTACGCGAGGTGGAAGGTCGAATCGAGCGCGAGCGTGTGCTCGAAGGCGCGCAGCGACGCCGAGAGGCGCCGGCGGCCGTTCTCGATCGAGTCGCCGTCGAAGCCCTCGTGATAGAGTGCGTCGGCGAGCCCGTACCAGGCCTCGGGCACGCCCGAATCCGTGGCGGTCAGCCCGCGGAAGATCTCCTGCGCGCGGCGCAGTTCCGGCCGGCCGGCCTGGCCCGTGGACTGCGCGCGCAGCCCGACCGCGAGGGCGTGGTGCCCGCGCACCAGCGCCTGTTCGCGCGGCGGGAGGCGCTCGCTGAGCTGCTCGGCTCGCGCCGCTGCCAGCACGTAGTCGTCGGTGCCCGCGTTCCCCCACCCGAGCGCCAGCGACCGCTTGTGCCAGGCGAGCGCGAAGGTCGAGTCGTTGCGGACGGCGATGCGGAAGAGGCTGTCGGCCTCCGGGAGCCGCCAGGAGAAGAGCGCCTTCGTGCCGTCGAGGTACGCGCGGTAGGCCACGAGCGAGGTCGTGGTGGACGCGGCGAGTTCCTTCGACGCGGTGGCGTTGCCGCCGGCGACGCCAAGGAGGTACCGCGCGAGCCCGTCGAAGAGCGGGCGCGGGTCGTCGCCGATCGCCGCCGAGCGCCGCTCGGTCTGGAGCGAACGGCCGCTCACGACGTCGTAGAGCCGCGCGTCGACGAGGAGCGAGTCGGCGGTGGTGGAGATCGTGCCGGTGACGACCGTCCACGCGCCGCTGCGCCGCGCGATCTGCATCGCCTTGTCGAGGTCCACGCGCTTGTCCTCGAGCCCCGCCTCGCGCACGAGCACCATCGTCCGCTCGTAGTCGGTCACCGTGAGGTCGCGCCACTGCGAGAGCGCGAGCGTGAGCATGTTCACCGCGCCGTCGCGCAGCCACGCGACATCGCGGTTGGCCGTCTGCACCTCGAACGGCATCACCGCGTAGAAGCGGCGCGGGTCCACGCCGCGCGGCGGGCCGTCGCGGCGCGTCAGCGCGACCGCGGTGACGATGAGCGACGCCAGCGCGAGCCCGCCGATGATGTACGCGCGCTTCCGGCCGGCCGCGGTGCGCGGCAGCGCGAAGCCCTTCACCGGGCCGGTGCGCATGCCGCTCCCGTGGCTGCCGCTCGACGGCGTCCAACCCGACCCGATGGCCTCAGCCATCTCGCGGCCGCTCGCCCAGCGCTTGTCGCGGTCCTTCTGCAGCGCGCGGTCGATCGCGGTCGCGACGCCCTCGGGCACCGCCGACGCCGCGTCGGCGAGCGGCTTCGGCGTCTCGGTGAGGTGCTTCACGAGCATCGCCGCGACGTTCCCGGCGTCCACCACCGGCTTGCCGGTGAACATCTCGTAGCCGACGAGCGCGAGCGCGTAGAGGTCGGAGCGGCCGTCGAGCGTCTTCTCGCCGGTCGCCTGCTCGGGGCTCATGTAGCGCGGGCTGCCGAGGATCATCCCGGTGCCGGTCATCCGGCCGTCGCCCTCGAGCGCGCGGGCGACGCCGAAATCGGTGAGCATCGCCCGGCCGGTCTCGCGGTCGAGCAGGATGTTCTCCGGCTTCACGTCGCGGTGGACGATGCCGTTCGCGTGCGCATAGTCGAGCGCGAGCGCGAGCTCGTGCAGGATCCGCTCGGCCTTCGCCGGCTCGACCTGCTTCTCGCGCTCGAGCAGGTCGCGCAGCGACTCGCCCGGCACGAGCTCCATCACGAAGTAGAGCACGCCGCCCGCGTCGCCGGCCGAATAGACCGCGACGATGTTCGGGTGGCGCAGCTTGGCGACCGTGCGCGCCTCCTGCAGGAAGCGGTCGCGCAGCTGCGGGTTGGTCGCGACGTCGCCGGCGATGACCTTGATCGCGACCGGGCGGTCGAGCGTGATGTCGCGGGCGCGGAAGACGCTCCCCATCCCGCCCTGCCCGAGCAGGCCCTCGATCGCGTACTGCGATCCGAGCCGCGCGCGCAGCGCTTCGAGGAGGGCCTCGCCCTGCGGCGCCGTCACGCGCCCGCCTTCCGCCGCCGGCCCTTCGGCGCCGGCTGCTGCTGGGTGAGGCAATGCAGCGTGCCCAGCCCCCAGACGAGGTCCACGGCGTGGATCCCCACCACCTGGCGGTCGGGCATCAGCTCGGCGAGGGTGTTCAGGGCCACGCGGTCGTTGGGGTCGTTGAAGGTCGGGACGAGCACCACGCCATTCGCGACATAGAAGTTGGCATAACTCGCCGGCAGCCGCGTCCCTTCCATTATGACAGGGCGAGGGTAGGGGAGCGTTACGGTCCGGATCGGCTCCCCCTGCGCGTCGGTCGCCCCCCTGAGCCGCTCGAGGTTGTCGAGCGAGCGGGCGTGGTTCTCGTCGTCGGGGTCCTCCTCGTGCGCGAGCACCACGACGCCCGGCGCGACGAAGCGCGCGATGTCGTCCACGTGGCCGTGCGTGTCGTCGCCGACGCACCCCTCGCCCAGCCAGATGGTCTTCGTGCAGCCGAGCTCCTCGGCGAAGCACTTCTCGTAGTCGGCACGGGTGAAGCCCTTGTTGCGCACCTGCACCTTGGAGAGGAGCCACTCCTCCGTCACGAGCATCGTGCCGCGGCCGTCGGTCTCGATGCCGCCGCCCTCGAGGATCACGCGCCCCTTGCCGTCGGCGCGGTGCGGCTGGCGGCACTCGAGGCCCGTGTGCTCGGCGATGAACCCGCCCACCTTCGCGTCCTGCGCGAAGTTGTCGTACTTCGCCCACGCGTTGAAGCCCCAGTTCACGAGCCGCACACTGCCGTCGGCCGCGTGGACGCCGGTCGGGCCGGAGTCGCGCAGCCAGACGCGGTCGGTGGGGCACTGGTGCAGGTGGATCCGGCCCTGCTTCACCTCGTGCATCCGGAGGCAATGCCAGGCCTGCTCCTCGGTCGCGTCGTCGTGGACGAGGACATGCACGCGCTCGTGCTCGGCGAGCGCGCGCGCGATCTCGGCGTAGACCCAGGGGATCGGGCCGAACTTGCCGGGCCAGTCGGGTTCGTGGTGCGGCCAGGCGATCCAGGTGGCATCGTGCCGCTCCCACTCGGCCGGCCAGCGCACCGCCGCGCCGCTGCCGGTCAACTGCCGATCCACCGGTTGAGGATCGGCCCGTAGGCGTCCACGCGCCGGTCGCGCAGGAAGGGCCAGTTGCGGCGCGTGTATTCGATCAGCGCCGGGTCGCACGTCGCGATCAGCGTCGCGTCTCCCGTCTCGGCCTGCGCGACGTAACGGCCGTACGGATCCACGATCATCGAGTGCCCGAAGAACTCGATGCCGTCGGTCCCCGCCTCCGGCTCGAAGCCGGCGCGGTTGGGCGATGCGACGAAGACGCCGTTGGCGATCGCGTGCGCGCGCTGCGCCGTGCGCCACGCATCCACCTGCGCCGCGCCCCACTCGGCCTTCTCGGCCGGGTGCCAGCCGATCGCGGTCGGATAGAACAGGATGTCGGCGCCGAGCAGCGACGTGATGCGCGCGCCCTCGGGATACCACTGGTCCCAGCAGATCAGCACGCCGATGGTCGCGTAGCGCGTCTTCCAGACCATGAAGCCGCCCGCCTCGCCCTCCGGCCCGCGCGCACCCTTCGGCTGCACCGGCTTCGTGCTCTCGCCCGGTGCGAAGTAGTACTTCTCCTCGAAGAGCGGGTCGTGCGGGATGTGCATCTTGCGGTAGACGCCGAGCAGCGCGCCGTCGGCGTCGATCACGGCGGCGCTGTTGCGGTAGACGCCCGCCGCCTGCTTCTCGTAGATCGGCACGACCAGGACGACCGCGAGCTCCTTCGCGACGGCCTGCAGCTTCGTCACCGTGGGTCCGGTGACCTCCTCGGCGAGGTCGAAGCGCGACGCGTCGAGCTTCTTGCAGAAGTAGGGCGCGTTGAAGAGCTCCTTCAGGCAGATCACCTGCGCGCCCTTCGCCGCCGCATCACGGATGCGTCGTTCGGTCGCGGCGAGGGTGGCGGCGGCGGTCGCTTCGACACCGTCCTGGATGATGCCGACGGTGAATGGGGCACGGGCGCTCATCCCGTGAATTTCACCTGCTCAGGTGCGCACCGCCACCACGATGTCCATCACGTTCGTCCCGGTGTGACGGTCCGGGATGATGGCGCCGGCGGCATCGAGCGCGGCGAATGCGTCACAGCGGCGCAACGAGCGCCGCGGTTCGCCCCCGGCGGCGGCGCTCGCACGCCAGCTGCGCGACGACACGAGCGCGCCCGCGGCCCGCGCCGGACCGTCCTGCCCGTCGGTCCCCGCCGCGAGCACCCAGCCGTCCTTCACGCCGAGGTCGTCGAGCACCTCGGCGGCGGCGAGCGCGCGCTGCTGGCCGCGGCCGCCGAGCCCGTGGTCGCGCGGGAGGCGCACGGTCGTCTCGCCGCCCCACGCGAGCACCGCGCCGATGGGCGCGCGCGCGAGTGCGTGGCCGATGACGCGACCGGCGGCCGTCGCGTCGCCTTGCAGCGGCGTGTGCGAGAGGAGCACCGGCCCGAAGCCGGCCGCGGTCGCCTCGGCCGCGACGGCCTCGAGCGCCGTCGCGTTGCCGACGACGAACGGCTCCTCGACGTGGGTGAACGCTCCGTGGCCCGGCTTCGGCGTCTCGGGGATCTGGCCGGCGCGCATCGCCCCGAGCGTCGCCGCGATCGAGAGCGGCACCTGCACCGCGATGCCGGCCTCACGAAGGATCCGCTCCACGTGGTGCGCCTCGAGCGCGTCGGCGGTGACGGGACCCGAGCCGATCATCGCGGGGTCCTCGTTCGGCACGTCGGCGAGCAGGATCGGGATCAGCTGCGCGCCGTGCAGCGCCTCGGCCAATCGCCCCGCGCCCCAGCGCGAGAAGCGCTTCCGCACGGCGTTGATGCGCGAGATCGGGACTCCGGCACCGAGGAGAAGTGCATGAAGCGCGGCGAGGTCCTCCTGCCGCACGCCCGAGACCGGCGCGCCGACGAGACTCGACGTGCCGCCGGAGATGAGCACGAGCACGACGTCGTCCTTGCCGATGCGGTCGCAGAGAGCGGCGAGGCGGTCGGCGGCCTTCGCCGATCGTACGCCGGGCACCGGATGGTCGCCGGTGAGCCATTCGAGCGCGACGGCGATGTCGCCGCCGTGCGCGACCGGTTCGAGGTTCGACGGTGCACGACCGGGCGGGGACGCTTCCGTGCCGACGACGATGCCGCCGCCGATGCGGCGTCCGCCGGCGGCGAGATGCGAGAAGGCCGCCCCCGCCATGGCGGGAGCGGCCTTTCCGAGGGCGATGATCCAGTGCGGGCGGTCGCGGCGCGGCTCGAGGACGACCTCGCGGGCTGCGAGCCCCTCGCGGACGACGCGGGCCGGGTCGGCCGCGGCGAGCGCGGCCTCGTAGCAGGCCCGGAGCGTCGCGGCCGCGTCGGCGCCGCGCTCGCCGGCCATCAGCCGCCGCGCGCCTTCTTCACCGCGGCGGAGAGCTCGGTGTAGGCGTCGGCCGAGAGCTCGCTGAATGGGCGCATGATGTGCTGGATGCGGCCGTCCGGCCCGACGACGAAGAGCACGCGGCGCATCAGCTTGGTGCCGTTGCGCTCGACGCCTACGCCATAGGGCGCGCCCGTCACGCTGTTCACGTCGCTCACGAAGGTGACGGGGAAGCCCTCCTCCTTCGCCCAGTTCGCCTGCGTGGTGTCGGCGTCGGTGCTCACGGCGAGCACCGTCACGTTGTCACCGCCGCCGAAGAGCGAGGTCCACTGGTCGCGGTAGGCCTTCATCTGCGCGGTGCAGCCGGAGGTGCGCGCGCGCGGGAAGAAGGCGATCACGACCGTCTTGCCGCGGAGCGACGAGAGCGTGACGGTCTTGCCCGTGCCGTCCTTGGTCGCGGCGGGGAGCGTGAAGTCGGGCGCCATGTCGCCGACCGCGGGCCCCGCGGGCGCCGGCGGCGTGGCGGGCGCGGCACCGGAGGCCGGCTGCTGCGCCGCGGCGGCGCTGGAGACGAGGATCAGCGCGGCGAGCGCGCGACGGAGCCACGGAGCGGCAGACACGGCCATCGGGTCCTCAGCGGGCGAGGGCCGCCTTCACGGCCTCGCCCAGTTCGGTGTAGGCGTCCTGCGAGAGTTCGCGGAACGGACGCATGACGTGGGCGACCTTCCCATCCTTGCCGATCACGAACAACACGCGGCGATACATGTTGATCGCCGGGTACTTCACGTCGTACGGCTCGGCCAGCGCGCCGGCGACGTCGCTCACGAAGGTCACCGGGAAGTTCGCCTCGGCGGCCCACTTCTGCTGGAAATCGGCCTCGTCCGTGCTGACGGCGAGGACCGTCACGCCATTGCCGGCGTTGAAGAGCTGGGCGTACTGATCACGGTACGCCTCCATTTGGATCGTTCAACCTCGTGTTCGGGCCTTCGGGAAGAAGGCGATCACGACGACCTGTCCCCGCAGCTCCGAGAGCGTGACCGGCTTCGGGTTCAGGCCGGCGCGCGTGGAGGCGGGCAGCGTGAAGTCCGGGGCGAGGTCGCCGACCTTCGGTCCGCCGGCGGGGGCGGGGTCCTGCGCGCGCGCCGGCGCTGCGAGCGCGAGCGCGGCGGCGAGGGCGAGCGTTGCTGGGGCGAAGCGCATGGTCGAAGTCTGTCGAGCGAGAGTCGGTGACGCCAGCAGTGGTACCCCCTGACTACGCGGCCGGGCCATCGGGCGTTCGGTCACGCGGCGCGGCCGGGCGTTGATCCGGCCGCCCGATCATCGAGCGGTCCGTCGGCCGCATCGCCGCTCGGGATCGTGCGCGACACCGCGCGCAGCTGCGGCGCGAGCGCGGCGAAGGCGGCCGGCGTGAGCGACTGCGGACCGTCGGACATCGCGTTCGCCGGGTCCGGATGTACCTCGATGATGAGCCCGTCGGCGCCGGCGGCGACCGCGGCGAGCGCGAGCGGCGCGACGAGGTGCGCCGCGCCCGCGGCGTGGCTCGGATCCACGATCACGGGGAGGCCGGTCGCCCGCTTCAGCACCGGGATCGCACCGAGATCGAGCGTGTTGCGCGTCGCGGTCTCGAAGGTGCGGATGCCGCG
>CAZIDS010000106.1:0-10063 GCA_964537945.1 uncultured Gemmatimonas sp.
GCGGTCGGCACCGTCCCCGACCCCGAAGTGCCCGTCTTCTCCGTGGTCGAGCTGGGCATCGTGCGCGACGTAGCGGTCTCGCCCGACGGCGGCGTCGAGGTGACCATCACGCCGACCTACAGCGGCTGCCCGGCGATGTTCGAGATCGAGAAGGACATCCGCAACGCGCTGACGGTGGCCGGCGCGCGGCGCGTCGACATCCGCACGGTGCTCTCACCCGCGTGGACCACGGACTGGATCACCCCCGAGGCGCGCGAGAAGCTGCGCGCCTACGGCATCGCGCCGCCGGGAAAGGCGGACCAGGGCGGGCTGATCACGCTGACGCGCGCGCGCACGCCGGTCGCGTGCCCCTGGTGCGGCTCGAAGGACACCGAGCTCAAGAGCGAGTTCGGCAGCACGGCCTGCAAGGCGATCCACGTGTGCCGGAGCTGCAAGCAGCCGTTCGACGAGTTCAAGGCGCACTGACGCACGGCGCACGACTCGGGGCGCACGGGTCAGGGCGCGCGCTTCTCGTGCGTGTAGGTCCAGGCGAGCCCGTACGGATTGTCGGCCGTCTTGGGCACGGTGAGATGGTGGGTGAACACCACCCACGTGCCGTCGAGCGACTCGCCGGGTGCGCGCGGGATCGTGAAGCGCAGCATCGGGCCGAGGGCGAGCGTGTCGGCGGTCGCGCCCCGTTCGAGGACGATCGCGTTGCTCGGCCGGCCGGTGTTCCACGCCTGGCCAGACGCCGTCGCGAGTGACGCGGTCGTCGAGTCGTGCGTCGCGCCGGCCTCCATCCGCGGCCAGGCGATGCGACCGTCGCGCACGAGCACGACGATGCTGTCGGGATAGACGTCGGTGCGGCCGGGCAGGTCGGCGACGACGCCGAACCCGGTCTCGAACGAGCTGGCCTCGCGCGGCGTCGCCGACTCGCGCGCGAGCCGGGCGACGGTCGCCTCGCGGATGCGCGCCTTCGGCGCGCGGCCCGCGTCCTCGGCCCGCGCCTTGATCACCGCGAGGATGTTCCGCTGCACGCTCTGCATCACGCGGTCGCTCCACCAGCCGGCGTAGAGGTTGAAGCGCGTGGTGACGCGGTGGCGGCTCGTGAGCGTGAGCCGCACCCGCCCCGGATCGGCCGGCGCGATGTCATAGGCGCCGCGAAGCACGTCGAAGTACTCGCTGCCGATCCGCACGTGCGGGTCGAGCCGCGGTTCGCCCTGCTCGTACGACGGGTCGATCTCGAACGCGAGCCGGCGCTCCGGCTCGAACTCGGTGACGGTCTCCTTGAAGAGCACGCCGCCCTCGAACGACGCGCGCCGCACGCCGCCCTCCTGCGCGAGGTCGAGCGTCGCCGCGATCGGCCGCGGGAAGCCGATCGCGGTGTAGAGCGCGCGGCCGAGCTCCGCGGGCGCGATCGAGCCGACCGTCGCGATCTCGTCCCACACGTTCGCCGCCGGCGCGGCGATCTCGATCGATGTGACGCTGTCGGTGATCCGCGCCGTGGGGTCGATCCGGCGCTCGAGCGGTGCGAGCAGGAGCGGCCCCGCGAGCACGAGGCCGATCTCGAACCGGCTCGTCTCCGCCTGCTTCTTCCGTCGCCCGTGCTCGGCGAGTCCGCCGGTGATCGCGCCGCAGAGCAGCAGCGGGGAGGCCATCAGGATGCAGATCGCCCCTTCGGAGCCGATCAGGTAGAGCACGGCGAGGATCGCGAGCATCGGCAGGATGCCGACGGACATCGAGACGAGCATCGACGCGGAGCCCACGCCCTTCGACGTGAGGTAGCCGATCCCGAACGGCACGCCGATCAGGAACGCGAGCGAGACGATGGGAATGAGGAGGCCGACCAGCGGGCCGGCCGCGAGCCCGTAGAGGAGAAGGCCGAAGACGAAGGCCGCGACGATATAGGATGCGCGCATGGCTCGCCGGTGCGGGTCGTCGCTGAAGTTCGGGGGGCGGGCGCGCCGGCGCAATCGGCCGCGTAAACGCGGGGGCGGGGGACGGCATCCCACTGACGACCCCGATCCGGAGAGATCAATGAAGCTGTTCGCCGCATCCGCCGCCGCGCTCGCCACCGCCCTCGTCTTCGGCCCGCCGCGCATCACCGTCACCCAGGTGCAGGGCACGCCGCCCGTGACCGGCGCCGTCCTGCTCGTCGAGGCGCACCACCACACCGACGAACCGCAGGACGTCTCGGCGCGCGCCATCTCGCTGCGCAACGGGCAGGAGGTCTCGAAGCCGCTCACCCTCGCCCGCTACGGCGAGGCCGGCCACTACGCCGTCACGAAGCAGTGGGACGCGGGCACCGCGTACGTGCTCGTGTTCACCATCAAGCAGGGCGACCACGCGCAGTTCGGCACGGCCGAGTCGGTGGTGAAGGTGGACGCGGCGGGGAAGATCGTGGGGATCGAGCAGGTGATGGAGAAGAACTGGCGGGGGGACAGGTACCCGCGGGCGGCCACGGCCGCTGAGATCTCGGCGGCGTTGCGGAGCCTTGGCAACGATTGAGGATCGAAGATCGAGGGAGAGGGGAAGGGGCGAGAGAAAGGGGAAGGGGCGAGAGTGAGTGAGAGGACCGCATCCTCACTCTCCCTCTCGCCCCTTCCCCTTCCCCTTCACCCTTCCTCTTCCCCTCGCTCTTCGATCCTCGCGGTTAGACGTGCTTGAGCTTCCAGGACCCCCGCTTGAACAGATATCCGCTGACCACCGCGAGCACCGAATACGAGACCGTGACCGCGATGAACACCCCTCGTTCGTGCAGTCCGAACCGGCTCGCGAGCAGCCAGGCCAGCGGGATCTGCAGCACCCAGTAGACGCCGAGGTTGATCCAGGTCGGCGTCCACGTGTCGCCGGCGCCGTTGAACGACTGTTCGAGCACCATGCCGGCGGCGAAGAAGGGGAAGCCGAGCGCCATCATCCGCAGGCCGTAGACCGCGACCTGCTCGACCGCCGGGTCCTGCGAGAAGAGATGGACGATCGGCCCGCCGAGCACGAGGAACACCAGCCCCACGCCGCTGAGGAAGATCACGTCGTACTTCGTGGCCTTCCACACCGCCGCCTCCGCGCGGTCGGGCTTCTTCGCGCCGAGTGACTGGCCGACCATCGTCGCGGCGGCGCCGCCGATGCCGAAGGCGGGCATCATCGCGAAGATGATGAGGCGGATGGCGATGGTGTAGCCCGCCATCGCGGTCGCGCCGTAGCTCGAGACCACGCGCACGAGGCCCATCCAGCTCATCGAGCCGATCGCCACTTGGAAGGTGCCGAGGCCGGAGAGCTGCGCGATCCTCCACATCGTCGCCGGTTCGACGCCGAGGTGGTGCCGCTTCACGGCGAGGTGCCCGCTGCCGCGCGCCAGCATCGCGCACGCGATCAGCAGTCCCGTGCCGCGCCCGATGGTCGTCGCGACCGCGGCACCGGTGACGCCGAGCTCGGGGAACGGGCCGATGCCGAAGATGAACATCGGGCAGAGGATGATGTTGAGCGAGTTCGCCATGATGAGCACGCGCATCGCCACCGCCGGGTCGCCGGCGCCGCGGAAGACCGCGTTGACGACGAAGAGCGAGAAGGCGGTGAACGAGCCGCCGAGCATCACGCGCGCGTACGTGCTGCCGTGCGCGATCACCTCGGCGTCGGCCCCCATCAGCGCGAGCAGCTGCGGCGCGAAGGCCGCGCCGAGCGCGCCGATGGTGCCGGCGATGAGCAGGCCGAGCAGGATGACCTGCACGGCCGCGCGGCCGGCGCCGTCGGCGTCCTTCTCGCCGATGCGCCGCGCCACGGTCGCCGTCGCGCCGATCGAGAGGCCGAAGGCGAGCGTGTAGATGACGATCATCAGCGACTCGGTCAGGCCGACCGTCGCGACGGCGTGCGCGCCGAGGCGGCCGACGAAGAAGACGTCGACGACCGCGAAGATGCTCTCCATCGCCATCTCCACGACCATCGGGACGGCGAGGAGGAAGATGGCGCGGCCGAGCGGGCCGCTGGTGTAGTCGTGGTGCGTGCCGCGGAGCGCGTCCCAGAGGTCGCGCCAGGTGGAGCCGTGCGCCTCGTGCTCCGCGGTGGTCATCGTCGCCGCGGGCGTCGGGGCGGCCGTCGCCGCGAGGGATTCGTCAGGGGGATGCATATCGGTCAGCTGCCTCAGGATCGACTGGAAAAGAGAACGCCCTCGCTGCGAACCGGAGCAGGGAGGGCGTGATCCCGAGGAGCGACGCGAACGGTCGCTGCTACCCGAGGAGCCCCGCTCCGACAGCCGTGCCCGGGACAGGCGTCGCCGAGCACATGCTCGACACCGCGCGGTCGCGACGGGACGGGAGGTATGCGGAGACGATCTTCACCAATGCACCACGGTTGGGGGCGGGTTGCGGAGGCTAACGGGCGGGGGGGCGCCGCGTCAAGGCGGGGGACGGACTGAGCCGTCAGCTCACGTCTCCAACAATGCGCGAATGGCGGCGGAGACCCGACGCGCATCCGGCAACACTGCCTCGAGCAGCACCGGATGGTACGGCATCGGGATGTCAGCCGGTGCGAGCCGCACGACCGGTGCATCGAGGTGCCAGAACACCTCCTGCGTCACCGTCGCCGCGACCTCCGCCCCGAACCCCGCCGTCCTGTTGTCCTCGTGCACCACGAGGCATCGCCCCGTCTTCGTGACCGACGCCAGCACCGTCGCGCGGTCCCACGGTGACACCGTCCGCAGGTCGAGAAGCTCCACCTCGGCCGCGAACTCCGCCGCCGCCTCGGCGCACCGGTGCACCATCGCGCCCCAGCTCACGAGCGTGAGCCGCGACCCCTTCTGCACGACCCGCGCGACGCCGAACGGCAGCACGTAGTCGTCGCCCGGATAGCGCGCGCTCCCGTCGCCGGTCATGAGCAGCGACCGGTGCTCGAAGAAGACCGTCGGGTCGGGCGAACGCATCGCGGCGCGCAACAGGCCGACCGCGTCGGCCGCGTTCGACGGGATCGCGACCTGCCAGCCGTACGCGTGGGCGAAGCGGACCTCGTCGCTGAGCGAGTGCCACGGGTCGCCCACATCCTTGCCGTATCCGCCCGGCATCCGGACCACCATCGGCGCCGCGAAACGGTTCGCCGTGCGCCAGCGCAGGGTGCCGGTGTTGTTCAGCTGCTCGGTCGCGGGGTCGGCGTACTTGCGGAACTGGATCTCGGCGACCGGCATCAGCCCGCTGATCGCGAGTCCGCTCGCGCGGCCGATGATCCCTTCCTCGCTGAGACTCGTGTCGAAGACGCGGTCCTTGCCGAACTGCTTCTGCAGGCCCTCGGTGACGAGGTGCACACCGCCCTTCTTCCCGACATCCTCGCCGAAGACGACGACGCGCGGGTTCACCTCGAGTTCGCGCCAGAGTGTGCGCCGCACCGCCTCGGCGAAGCGGAGCAGCGCGCCGTCCTCCTTGACCGCGGAGGAGCCGCCGAGCGAGCGGCGGATCGCGCGCGGGAGCCCGCCGAACGCTTCGGGCGAACCATCGCGGTCGTCGGCGCGCATGTGTGCGCCCACGTTCGCGGGGTCGGGCGCGGGGCGCGCGCGCGCGGCCGAGAGCGCGGCATCCACGTCGCGCGCGACCTCGGCTTCGAGCTCCTTCCATTGCTTCTCGGAGAGCAGCGCCGGGACGAGATACTCGCGCAGCCGCGGCAGCGGGTCGCGCGCCTGGTCGGCCGCGATCTCGGCGTCGGAGCGGTAGCCCTTCTGGTTGTCGGGTCCCGAGTGGCTCGAGAGGCGCGGCACGGTGAGGTGCACGAGTGCCGGCCCTTCGCCCGAGCGGACGTGCGCGACGCACTCCTTGAGGAGCCGCGCCGCCTCGTCGGGGTCGGTCCCGTCGCCGTCCTTCACGAGCAGGTGCTCGAAGGACGCGAGGTTCTTCGCGATGTTCCCGCCCGGCGTCTGGAACTCGCCCTTCACCGAGATGCCGAGGTCGTTGTCCTCGATGTAGAAGAGCATCGGGAGCTTGAGCGTCGTCGCCATGGTGAGCGCGGCCCAGAAGCCGTTCGTCGCGACCGACGCGTCACCGCCGAGCGCGACGCCGATCGACCCCTTCCACGTCGCGTCCTTCAGGGTGTCGCGATGGTAGGTGATCGCCTGCGCCCACCCCGCCGTCGGCGTGTACTGCGAGCCGACGTCGCCGCTCATCGGCAGGACGACCGGCCCGTTCTCGTTGGGCAGGTTGCAGACGACGCCGATGTCGCGGCCGTCGGAGAAGCCGCCGGCGCGGCCGAGGGGCGAGCCGAGGGCATCGTCGAGCGGGAGGCCGAGCGAGAGGAGCAGCGGCCGGCTCCGATAATACGCGCCAGCCGCGTCGTGCCGTCCGTCGATCATCGCGCCGAGGATGCACTGGGCGACGTCGTGGCCGCGGGCCGAGAACTGGTAGAGCACCACGTGCTCCTTCGGGACCGCCGCGCGGTTGCGGTTGGTCGCCTCCTCGACGTCGTCAAGGGCGCGGGAGCAGAGGGCGTGGTAGGCGATGCGGCGCCAGTCGAGGCCGGCGAGGGGTTTGCGGGGCATTGCCTGAAAAATGGCCGGACGGCCCATCGCGGGGAACCGTGCGGGGAACCGTGCGGGGAACCGTGCGGGGCGGGCGGCTGGTATGTTTCTGCCCATGTCCACGCCCCTCGTCCTCATCGAGCTGCACGACGGCGTCCTCGTCCTCACGCTGAACCGGCCGGACGTCCTCAACTCGTTCAACCGCCAGATGTCGGTCGAGCTGCGGACGGCGCTCGAACGCGCGGCCGCCGACGCGGAGGTGCGCGCGGTGATGCTGACCGGCGCCGGCCGCGGGTTCTGCGCCGGCCAGGACCTGCAGGAAGCGCTGCCGAAGGACGGTGGCCCGATGCCCGACATCTCGGACTTCGTCCGCAAGCAGTACAACCCGGTGATCCTCGCGATCCGGAACCTCGAGAAGCCGGTGATCTGCGCCGTGAACGGCGTGGCCGCGGGCGCCGGCGCGAACCTCGCCTTCGCCTGCGACCTCACGATCGCGGCCGAGGAGGCGACCTTCGTCGAGAGCTTCGCGAAGCTGGGGCTGATCCCCGACACGAGCGGCACCTTCTTCGTGCCGCGGCTCGTCGGGCCGCAGCGCGCGACCGGGATGTTCTTCCTCGCCGACAAGATGCACGCCATGAAGGCGAAGGAATGGGGGCTGATCTGGGAGGTCGTCCCGATCGGCCAGCTCTACGAGGTCGCGCTCCATCTCGCCAAGCAGCTCGCGACTCAGGCGACGCGCGGCTTCGGCCTCACCAAGCGGGCGATGAACGCGTCGTGGGGGAACACGATCGCCGAGCAGCTCGAGGTGGAGGCGCAGTGCATGCAGGAGGCGGGCCGCACCGCCGACTACGAGGAGGGCGTGCGCGCCTTCCTCGAGAAGCGGAAGCCGCATTACACCGGCCGCTGAGATGGCGCTCGACAAGCAGACGGTCGTCGGCGTCGTGGGGGCGGGTGCGATGGGCGCCGGGATCGCGCAGGTCGCCGCCCAGCGCGGGCACGCGGTGATCCTCGCCGACTTCGCGCCGGCCGCGCTCGACCGCGCGCGCGACGGGCACGCGAAGGCGCTGGCGCGTGAGGTGGAGAAGGGCCGGCTCGAGAAGGGCGACGCCGAGGCCACGCTCGCACGCATCACGTACGCGAGCGGCACGTCGCCGGCCGAGCTCGCGGCCTTCGCGCCCTGCGGCCTCCTCATCGAGGCGATCGTCGAACGGCTCGACGCGAAGCAGTCGCTCTTCAAGTCGCTCGAGCGCATCGTCGCACCCGACGCCGTGCTCGCGACCAACACCAGCTCGCTCTCGGTCGCCGCGATCGCCGGCGCCTGCGCGAAGCCGGAGCGCGTGCTCGGCATCCACTTCTTCAATCCGGCGCCGGTGATGCCGCTGGTGGAGATCATCCCGGCGATCACCACCGCACCCGAGGTGACGGCGGCCGCGCGCCGCCGGATCGACGTCTGGGGGAAGGTCACCGTCGTCGCGACCGACACGCCGGGGTTCATCGTGAACCGGATCGCGCGCCCCTTCTATGGAGAAGCGCTGCGCATCCTCGAGGAGCGCCTCGCCGACGCCGCGACGATCGACTGGGCGATGAAGGAGCTCGGCGGCTTCAAGATGGGGCCGTTCGAGCTGATGGACTTCATCGGCAACGACGTCAACTTCGCGGTCACTTCGTCGGTCTTCGAGGCCACGTTCTACGACCCGCGCTACCGTCCCGCGCTCACGCAGCGCCGCCTCGTCGAGGCCGGACTGCTCGGACGCAAATCGAAACGGGGCTACTACGATTATCGCGACGGCGCCGTGATGCCCGAGCCGACGAAGGATCCCGCGCTCGGCCGCGTGATCGTGGACCGCGTGCTCGCGATGCTCGTGAACGAGGCCGTGGACGCGGTGCAGCTGCGCATCGCGAGCCCGGAGGACATCGAGATCGCGATGACCAAGGGCGTGAACTACCCGAAAGGGCTCCTCGCCTGGGGCGACGAGCTCGGCCCGGCGAGCGTGCTCGCGACGCTCGAGGCGCTGCAGCTCGAGTACGGCGAGGACCGCTACCGCCCGAGCCCGCTGCTGCGGCGCATCGCGCGCAGCGGCGGGAGGCTGCTCACGTGAGCGAGGCCGTGTCGCCCGCCGCCGCCCGCGAGGTGGTCGAGCGGATGATGAGCCGCGACGCCTTCTCCAAGTGGCTCGGCATCGAGCTCCTCGAGGTGCGCGACGGCTTCGCGACCTGCCGGATGACCGTCCGTCCCGAGATGGTGAACGGCTTCGGCTACGCGCACGGCGGCATCGCCTTCGCGTTCGGCGACAGCGCGCACGCCTTCTGCTCCAACTCGCGCGGCGAGATCTCGGTCGCCACCGACTGCCACATCAGCTATCCCGCGGCGATCAAGGTCGGCGACGTGCTCACCGCGACCGCCGAGCAGCGGACGCAGAGCAACCGGCTCGCCTTCAGCGACATCGTGATCAGGAACCAGGAGGGCACCGTCGTCGCCCTCTTCAAGGGCACCGTCTACCGCACCCGCAAGCCGCTCCCCTGATGACCCACGCCTTCATCATCGACGGCATCCGCACGCCGATCGGCAACCTCGGCGGCGCACTCAGCGCCGTCCGCGCCGACGACCTCGGCGCCCACGTCATCCGGTCGCTCCTCGCGCGCCACGGCGACCTCGACCCCGCGCGGATCGCCGACGTCGTCCTCGGCTGCGCGAACCAGGCGGGCGACGACAACCGCAACGTCGCGCGGATGTCGCTGCTGCT
The DNA here is from genome assembly GCA_964537945.1 of uncultured Gemmatimonas sp. GTDB lineage: Bacteria > Gemmatimonadota > Gemmatimonadetes > Gemmatimonadales > Gemmatimonadaceae > Pseudogemmatithrix. Next base: position 9,211 of record CAZIDS010000106.1, read on the forward strand.
CGCCGGGCTGCCCGTGAGCGTGCCGGGCGAGACGGTGAACCGGCTCTGCGCGTCGGGGCTGAGCGCCGTGGCGAGCGCGGCCCGCGGGATCCGCTCGGGCGAGGGCGACTTCTACGTCGCCGGCGGTGTGGAGTCGATGACGCGCGCGCCGTACGTGCTCTCCAAGGGCGCGACGCCGTTCGCGCGCGACATGCAGCTCTTCGACACGTCGCTCGGCTGGCGTTTCGTGAACCCGCAGATGAAGGCGATGCACGGCACCGACTCGATGGGCGAGACGGCGGAGAACGTGGCCGAGCGGTACGGCGTCTCGCGCGGCGACCAGGACGCGTTCGCGCTGCGCTCGCAGCAGAAGGCGACGGCCGCGCGCGCCGAGGGCCGCCTGGGCGAGGAGATCGTGGCGGTCGAGATCGCGGGGAAGAAGGGCACCACGCGCGTCGAGCAGGACGAGTTCATCCGTCCCGACTCGACGCTCGAAGGCCTCGCGAAGCTGAAGCCCGCGTTCCGCCACGATGGCAAGGGCTCGGTGACCGCGGGGAATTCGTCGGGATTGAACGACGGCGCGGCCGCGCTGCTGCTCGCCAGCGAGGCGGGCGTGAAGGCGCTCGGCGCGGCGCCGCTCGCGCGGGTCGTCGCCGCGGCGGCCGCCGGTGTGGAGCCGCGGATCATGGGGATGGGCCCGGTGCCGAGTTCGCGGCTCGCGCTCGAGCGCGCCGGCCTCACGATGAAGCAGATGGACGTGATCGAGATCAACGAGGCGTTCGCGGCGCAGGTGCTCGCCTTCCTGCGCGAGCTCGGCGTCGCCGACGACGACCCGCGCGTGAACCCGAATGGCGGCGCGATCGCCCTCGGTCAT
>CAZIDS010000107.1:0-9987 GCA_964537945.1 uncultured Gemmatimonas sp.
CGCTCGGCGCCTTCGTCGCCGGCTCGCTCGTGGCCGAGAGCGGCGAGGCGGAGCGCGTCGAGCACCTCGTCCTGCCCGTGCGCGACGTCTTCGCCGCGATCTTCTTCGTCTCGGTCGGCATGCTGCTCGACCCCGGCGTGATGCGCGCCCATCTGGCCACGATCGGCCTCTTCACCCTGCTCGTGCTGCTCGGCAAGACCGTGTCGGCGTCGATGGGCGCCTTCCTCAGCGGCGCCGGGCTCCGCCCGGCGGTGATGGCCGGCCTCTCCCTCTCGCAGATCGGCGAGTTCTCGTTCCTCATCGCGACGCTGGGCGTCGCGGCGGGCGCGCGGGCGGAGCTGTTCACCATCGCGGTCGCCGTCTCGACGCTGACGACGCTCGCCACGCCCACGCTCGTGCTGCGCGCCGGGCAGATCGCGGCGTTCGTGGACCGGAAGCTGCCGCACCGCCTCCAGACCTACGCGGCGCTCTACGCGACCTGGATCGCGCGGCTGCGCGCGGCGCCGCCCGTCGAGCTGCCGCGCCGCCGCCGGCTCGGCCGCCGGCTCGTGCTCGATTCCGTGCTGCTCGGTGCCATCGTGCTCGGCGCCGCGGTCGAGCGGGAGCGCTTCGCCGAGCTGCTGCAGAAGTGGGCCGGCGTGGATCCGGCCCAGGGCGCGTTCTTCGTCGTGCTCGGCGCGATCGCGATGGGCGCGCCGGTGGTCGGCTCGGCGTTCCTCGCGGCGCGCCACCTCGCGGCCGACCTCGCCCTGCAGGCGCTGCCGAAGCCCGCGCGCGGCGTGGACGCGGCGCGCGCCCCGCGCCGTGCGCTCTCGGCCACGATCCACATCGGGCTGGTCAACCTCACGCTCATCGTCCCGGTGCTGATGCTGCAGCCGATGCTCCCGCGCTACTCCACGGTCGCGCTCGTGCTCGGCTTCCTCGGCGTGCTGGTCGGCGCGGTCTGGCTCGCGGCGCGAGATCTCGAGGGCCACGCGCGGGCCGGCGCCGAGGTGATCGCGACCGCGCTGACGCAGGAACTCGCCCGGCACGACGACGACCACGACCTGAACCGGACGATGGAGCGGATGGTGGTGATGCTCCCCGGCCTCGGCGAGCCCGTGCTGATGACGGTGGCGCCGGGCTCGAAGGCGGACCGGCGCACGCTCGGCGAGATCGACCTCCGCGGACTCACCGGCGCGACCGTTCTCGCCATCACGAAGGACGCCGAGGGCGCGCGACGCTCGATCCTGCCGACGGCGAAGGACGTGCTCGAGGCAGGGGACGTGCTGGCGGTCGCCGGCGCGCCGGAGGCGCTCGCGCAGGCGCGCGAGATGATCGAGGTCGGGACCGCGCCGCCGCTGCCGATCGCGCGCCGCGGATCGCGCACGATGCGCGCCGTCGAGGAGTAGCGCGCGGGCCTTACCTGCGGCGTAAGGCGGTGGGAAGAGCGGGATAAGCGGTCGCGGCTAGCGTGGCGCCACGATCGTGCGGATGACGTCCCGGCCGGGACCTCGCCGCCTCCAGTCCCCTTCCGAGAGGAACCCGCCATGCCCGTTCGCCGCTCGCCGCGCCGCCCGCTCCTTCTCGCGCTCCCGCTGCTCCTCGCGGGCTGTGCGACCATCAACGCGACCGTCGACCCGTGGGCACGCGAGGCGGGCGTGCGCGCCGGCGCCCCCGTGATCCTCTTCGGCAAGGTCGGCCAGGTGCGGATCTTCCGGGAAGGCCAGGCCGAACCGCTCAAGGTCGTGATCGTCGAGAACCCGTCCTTCAAGACGGCGCTCGGCAACGCGATCCGCCAGTCGGCGGCCGAGGCGCGCGCCGGCGCCTCTCCGACCGGCACCGCGAGCTACACGCGCAACATGGAGTACGCCCCCGCGGTCTACCTGAAGCAGAAGCAGATCCACCGCCTGCGCGTCGTGCACCCCGATGGGCGGGAGGCCGTGGTCGTCGCGCGGCCGCATGTCGCGGCGAAGTACCTGGTCGTCGACTGGCTGCTCGTCGCGCCCAGCTTCTTCACGTCGATCCTGATCGACTGGGGCACCGGGAAGTGGCAGGTCTTCGACCCGATCGACGTGGACGCGCTTTTCGCCCGCGCCGACGACGCCGCTGCCACCGCCGCACCCGCCGCACCCGCGCCCGAGGCGACGGTCCCCGAGGAGACGCCGCAGGCGCCCTGACGCCGTCCCGTCGGCGGCACGCCGAGTCCGCCGGCGTTCCGGTCAGCCCGTCCTCGCACTCGCGGGGGCGGGCTGATCGCTTCTGTCAGATGCGCACGAGCACCGCGGTGAACTCGGCTGACTCCTCGCCGCCGCCGGTGAAGTCCCACGAGGAGTGCTCGCTGCGCAGCGCGAGCGTGCCGGCGGCGCGACGGAATCCGACGCGTTCCGGCGCTCCCTCGGCCGGGTGGAAGTCGATCCACTCCTGGCCGGTCTCGGCGAGCGTGCCCGATGCGCTCCGCGTCTCTCCGCCGGCGAGCTGGTGGCTGAGCACGTAGGTCCCGTCGCCGATGCTGATGGTGACGGTGCCGCCGAGGTCGCCGACGATGTCGACGCGGCGCGAGCCGTCGTGCCGCCCGTACTCCCAGCGCACGGCGGCCCAGCTGCCGATGAGCAGCGCGCCCTCGCCGTGGCCGAAGTGCGCGCCGGCGGGGTGCGGATCGGGGCGGCTGGCGGGCGGGGGCAGGTGCAGGGCGGCTCCGGTCGCTGGCGGGGCGCTTGTCAGGCGCTCCCGGTGGTCCGATGTTCTGTGGCGATGCTAGCGCCCGCCGCTTATCCCGCTCTGCCTGGCACTCTTACACCCGGGATAAGGGCTGCGCGGAGGATCGGATGCTGAGGCTCACGACGCTCGGCGCGCTCGACCTGCGCGACCGCGTGGGCCAGCCGGTGCGCGACCTGCTCGCGCAGCCGAAGCGCATCGCCCTGCTCGTGCACCTCGTGCTCGAGGGCCGACGCGGCCCGGTGCCGCGCGACAAGGTGCTCGCGATGTTCTGGCCCGAGTCGGACGAGGCGCGCGCGCGCAATGCGCTGTCGCAGGCACTCTATCATCTCCGACAGGGCATCGGCCCGGACCTCGTCGAGAGCCAGGGGACCACGCTCTCGGTCGCGGCCGACGCGCTCTGGTGCGACGCCGTCGTGTTCGACGAGGCGCTCGCGCGCGGTGAGGTCGAGCTCGCGCTCGACCTCTACAAGGGGGAGTTCTGCCCCGCCCTCTTCGTGAGCGGTGCGGCGGCCGTGGAGGAATGGGTCGACGCGACGCGCCGCGACCAGCGACGGCGGCTGCACGATGCCGCGCGCCAAGCAGTGCGGCGCGCGACCGAGGCCGGTGACACCGCGACCGCCGCGCGGATCGCGCGGCGCGCGCTGGCGCTCGTCCCGGAGGACGAGCGCGACGTGCGGCTCCATCTCGCCGCGATCGACCGCGGCGGCGACCTCACCGGCGCGCTCGCGCTCTACGCGGAGTATGCGCGCCGCATCAGCGCCGAGCTCGAGACGGAACCGTCGCCGGAGACCGTCGCGCTCGTCGAGCAGATGAAGCGGCGGCGCTCCGCCGCCGTGGCGCAGGTGCGCGAGGAGGCGCCGGCGCAGCTCGGCGCGGGCGACGAACGGCGCGCGTCGCTCGAACGGCGGAGTCCCCCCGCCGGCATCGCGGCGATCAGCGAACCGCCGAGGAGGGCGCCCGGCCGGCGCCGCACCGTGCTCATGGCCGTGGCAGTCGTGCTCATCGGCGTCTGGGGATTCACGGCCAGCGCACGGCTCGGCGGCGGCGGCGCCGACCCCGGGGCAACGCGCGCCATCGCCGTCTTCCCGTTCACCGTGCGCGGAGGCGACTCGATCGCCGTCCCGGGCGACGCGATGGCCGATCTCCTCGCCGCGACGCTGGGCGGACTCGACGAAGTGCGCGCGATCGACCCGCGCAGCAGCGTGACCGCGGCAGCCGGCGCGACTCCCGATCCCGCGCGTGGCGCCGAGCTCGGCCGCACGCTCGGCGCGCGCTACTTCGTCCTCGGCGACCTCGTCGAGCACGCCGGCCAGCTCCAGGTGAACGGCGCGCTGTACGACGTGCGCCGCCCCGAACGCGCCCTCGCGAGCGCGAGCGTCACCGGCGACACCGCCGCGCTCTTCGGCGTCGTCGACGAGCTCGCGGGACGCCTGCTCGCGTCGGTGGTGGTGGGGCGCGACACGTCGCTCACGCAGCTCGCCGCGGCGACGACCGCGTCGCTGCCGGCGCTGAAGGCGTACCTGCGCGGCGAGCGCGCGCTGCGCGCCGGCCTCGATGCGCGCGCGGCCGTCGCGTTCCGCGAGGCCGCCCTGCTCGACACCACGTTCGCGCTCGCGCAGTACCGGCTCGCACTCGTCGCGAACTGGACCACCGTGCCGGGCATCGAGGATCCAGGGGTGTGGGCGGCGGTCGCGACGCGCCACAGCACGCGCCTCACGCCCCTCGGCCGCGACCTCCTCGAGGCGTTCCGCGCCTACAAGCTCACGCTCCCCGGGTCGACCGACCGCTACCGCGCCATCGTCCAGTCGCACCCGGACAACTTCGAGGCGTGGTACATGCTGGCGGAATCGGAATTCCACTATGGCCCGTGGAACGGCGAACCGGCGACGCACGCGCGAACGTCGTTCGAGCGCGCGCTGGCCCTCGACCCGAACAACTCGCACGCGCTCATCCATCTCGCGCGCATCGCGGCGCTCGAGGGACGCCGCGACGAGGTCGCCACGATCGCGGGGCGCCAGATCGCGCTGAACGCCGAGGCGGACCGAACGATCGAGATGCGCGCGATGCTCGCGTGGGCGCGGGGCGACACCGCGTCGACGCGCCAGATCCGCGACGAAGCGGTCACCGCCGACGAGACGGTCGACTACGGGCTCGTCTCGACCTACGCCGCATACGCGCTCGACCTTCCCGCGGCGAGCGCCATCGCGCGCCGCGTGCGCCGCCGCGCGCGGACGAAGCTCATCGGCATCTACATGGACCGGATGATCGAGGAGACGCGCCTCGCGATGGGTCGGTGGGGCGAGGCCGACACGGCGCGCATCGCGGCGGGCGGCGACGTGCGCTGGCGACGGGAGTCGATGGCCCTCGCGGCGGCCGAGCGCGCGCTCGACGTGCCGCTGGAACGCGTGCGCGCGCTGCGCCGCGCCATCGCCGCCGACCGTCCGTACGTACCGCTCGCGCAGCAGGGCGCGACGCTCGACCCCAGCGCCGGCGAGCCCATGCGCCTTCACCTCCTCACGCTGCTCGACCTCCGGCTCGGCGACTCGGCAGCGGCGCGCGTCCACACCGATTCGCTGCGCGACCTGCTGCCTCGCGTGACCCTGGCCGAGCGCACCGCCGTGCAGGTGCTCGTGCTGTCGAACGAGTCCGCCCGCCTGCGCGCCGACGGGAAGTTCGGCGAGGCGCTCGCCCTCGCGGAACGCATGCCGTACGAACTGTTCACGGTGCGGTACGCGCACACCTTGAGTCGCGAGCGCTTCGCCCGCGCCGAACTGCTGCGCGCGCTCGGCCGCGACGAGGAGGCGTTGCGCTGGTATCTGATCATTCCCGCCTTCTGGGACCTGCCCCTTCTCGCGCCGGCCCGGCTGCGCGCGGCCGAACAGCTCGAGAAGCTCGGCCAGCGCGACGAGGCGCGGCTGAGGTACTCGCAGGTGCTGGAGATCCTCGCGAACGCGGATCGGGAATTCCGTCCGTTGGTGGACTCTGCCAGGGCCGGGCTCGATCGCATCCGGTAGCCGCCCGAGCACCGGGCGTCCTGTCGCCGTCACACGATGACGGGGCAGCTGTTCCTTTTCCGGGCAGTGCCTAGACTATTGGCAGCGGGTGGAAGCGACCCGCGACTCCCAGTGGTTGAGGCAGATGATGCAGCAGATGTCGAGTGTCGCCGCGCAGTCGAAGCCGCGGCCGGTCCGCCTCGTGCTCCGGGACGGCGACTGGGTGACCGGAGCGATCCACCTCACCGAGGGACGCGCGCTCGCGCCCTACCTCGCCTCGCGAAAGGGCGGCTGGACGAACCTCCTGAACGTGTCGTGGGCGAGCGAGGGGATGCTGCACCATCACGCCGTCCTGCAGGCGGATCACATCCTGTGGGCGGTGTCGAAGGATCCCGACCTCCGCGTCGGCACCTTCACGAGTGCGAGCGCGACGCGCGAGGTCGACTTCCTGCTGGAGGACGGCACGCGACTCTACGGCCGCATCCAGCTCGCCGAACGCCAACGACTGAGCGACTACCTCGCGAGCTGCGTGCGGTTCATCCCGGTCTTCGCCGCGGCGCGTCCGCATGGCGGTGAGCGGTTCGGCGACCTCGTGTTGAACGCGGGCTGCGTGAAGGCGCTGCGCGACGGGCGCGTGATCGCCGCAGGGAAGGAGAAGGCGTCAGGCAGCGCGGACTGGGGCGGCCTCAAGCAGGTGCCGGCCGTGCGCGTGCCGCTCCCCACGCCGGGCACGGCTCACCCCTCGGTCGCGCAGCGCGACGCAGACGAGGCGCTGGTGCCTGCGCATGCCGCCGATCTCGAGCCCGACAGCTACTGACGCTGCCGGGCCGGGGCGCGGCGATCAGCAGTCGACGATCGACACCTGGTCCGGCCGGTCGGGCACGACGCAGATGAACTCGAACGGGCCCTCGACGACCTCGTAGCCGTGCGGCACGCCCGCGGGGATGAAGAGCGTGTGGTCCGCCGCGACCGCGTGCACCTCGTTCCCGATGCGGATGCGCGCCTTCCCGCGCAGCACGTACTGCTGGTGCTCCACGAGGTTCGTGTGCAGCGGCATCCCGCCGCCGGGCTGCATCACGAACCGGCGCAGCGCGAAGCCCGTCTCCCCCTGCTGCGGCCCGACCAGCACGTGCATCGCCGTTCCCTTGCCGGCCTTCACCTCGACGATGGGCACGGCCGCGGCCGGCCGCACCGTGGCCGGCGCATCGCTCGCGGCCGGCGCCGCGTCACCGGCCTCGAGCCGCTCGAGCAGGCGGTCCAGCGCCGCGTAGCTCTGGTTCATGCCCTCCTCCATCCCGCTCTCCAGCATGCCCTTCAGGTCCTCGGCGGCCATCGCCGTCGAGAGGACCGTGAGCTTCGTACGGCCGCCGTCCAGATCCGAGAAGGTCGCGTCATCGAGCATCACGTGGCCCGGCCAGCCGTCGAACTCGAACGTCTGCACGATCCGTGACTTCGGCTCGACCTCGGCGAACCGTCCCTCGAAGCCGAAGTCGCCGTGGTCGGAGTGCTCGACGAACCGCCAATGGCCGCCCTTGCGGCAGTCGAAGCGTTCGATGGTCAGCCGGTTGCCGCGCCCCCACCATTGCGCGACGAGCGCGGCCTCGGTGTAGGCGCGCCAGACGCGGTCGCGCGGCGCGTTGAAGGTGCGTTCGATGCGCGCGGAACGGTCGGAGAGCGGCGTGATCGTCGCGCGGACGTGGGCGGCAGTGGACATCTCAGGTATCTCCGGGGGTGGATTCGAGGAAGGCCCCGAGCGCGTCGAGGCGGGCGGCGACCTGCCGCCGGTGTCTGGTGATCCATTCGAGCTCGTCCTCGAGGCGCTTCGGGCCGAGCCGGCAGGTGCGGACGCGCCCGACCTTCTCGGTGCGGACGAGCCCGGCGTTCTCGAGCAGCGCGACGTGCTTCTTCACGCCGGTGAGCGTCATCGCGAACCGGTCCGCGAGCTCGGTGATGCTCGCGTCGGCGCGGCCGAGGTGCTCGAGGATCCCCCGCCGGGTCGGGTCGCCGAGGGCGGTGAAGGCGCGGTCGAGTGACTTCGCAAGCTGAACCATATGGTTCAGTATGTGCTCCGGTTCGCGTCCTGTCAACACCCCGGCCGCGCAACCCCGCGCGCGGAGGCCCGTAGTACATTCCCGTGGCAACCGTGGCCCTCGACGCGCTGTCGAAACCGTAGACCGGACCCCCACGCCTATCATGCCCCGTCCAACCCTGTCGTTCGCCGCCGCGACGCTCCTCCTGGCGGCCTGCGCCGGCCGCGGCACCTCTTCGTCCCGCCCGACGCCGAACGTCCCCTACGAGATGGGGATCGAAGGCGCCCGCAAGCGCGCCGCCATCGACTCGGTCCGCTATCCCTACACGCAGGCCGACGTGGACTTCATGTCGGGGATGATCCATCACCACGCGCAGGCGATCCGGATGTCGAAGTGGGCCCCGGAGCGCGGCGCGAGCGACGAGCTCCTCCGCCTGACGGGCCGCATCATCAACGCGCAGACCGACGAGATCGCGATGATGCAGGGCTGGCTCGACGAGCGGAACAAGCCGGTGCCCCGCCTCGACTCGCTCGGCAACGTGATCATGGACCACGCGATGCACGGCATGCACGAGACGATGATGCCGGGGATGCTCACCGACGTGCAGATGGACTCGCTCGACCGCGCGCGGGGCGAGCAGTTCGACATCCTGTTCCTGCAGTACATGATCCAGCACCACCGGGGCGCCGTGACGATGGTCCGGACGCTCCTCGGCAGCACCGGCGCCGCGCAGAACGAGCAGGTGTTCAAGTTCGCCGCGGACGTCGAGGTCGACCAGTCGACCGAGATCAAGCGCATGTACCAGATGCTCCTCACCCGCGGCGTGATGCCCGCGGCCCCAGCCTCACCCACCCAGCCCTGAGGTCTTGATGCGTCCCGCATTCTCGCGCCGCGCCGGCGCGGCCCTCCTCTCCCTCGTCGCCGCGGCCTGCACCGGCAACACGCCGCCCGCGGCCGCTCCCGCCCCGGCGAACTCGATGGAAGCGCGCCAGGCGGACAAGCGCGTCGGCCTCGGCGCCGGCCTCATGAACGCCGGCGAGGCGACCTCGAACCTCCGCGTCGTCGCGAAGGCCGTGTCGCCGCAGGGCTTCCTCGGCATCACCAACTCCGACCTCGCGTTCACGGGCAACTACGTCATCCAGGGCAACTACAACGGCCCGGTGGTGTGGGACATCTCGAACCCGTCGAACCCGCAGCTGGTCGTCGCCTACACCTGCCCCGCCTCGCAGAACGACGTCTCCGTCTACCGCAACCTGATGTTCATGTCGGCCGAGGCGAACAACGGCCGCGTGGACTGCGCCCCCGGCGGCGTGCGCGACACGGTGAGCAAGGAGCGCATGCGCGGCGTGCGCGTGTTCGACATCTCCGACATCCGCAACCCGAAGCTCCTCGCGAACGTGCAGACCTGCCGCGGGTCGCACACGCATACGGTGGTCGAGGACCCACGCGACAAGGAGAACGTCTACATCTACGTCTCCGGCTCGGCCGGCATCCGCTCGCCGAACGAGCTCGACGGCTGTGTCCGTGAGCGTCCCGACCAGAACGCCAGCTCCTCGATGATGCGCATCGAGATCATCAAGGTGCCGCTCAACAACCCGGCGGCGGCGGCGGTCGTGAACCGCGCGAACATCTTCGCCGGCCTCACGCAGCAGAGCAGCCATGCGGAGTCGGCCGAGGACATGGAGCGCTCGGCGAAGGAGGCCGCGGCGGCGCGTGCGCGCGGCATGTACACGGCGAAGATCCCGACGTCGGGCCAGGAGATCGTCATCCCGCCGCAGTTCGCCGCGGTGCAGCTCGACTCGATCATGAAGGCGCGCGGCGGCACGGGCACGCCCTCGGCCGCCGACTCGGCGGCGCTCCGCGACGGGATCCAGGGGATCCTCAATCGCCTCTTCGGCTCATCGCCGCAGCCGGGCGGTCCGGTGAGCCCGCAGTCGCAGTGCCATGACATCACGGTCTACCCGGCGCTCGGCCTCGCTGGCGGCGCCTGCGAGGGCCACGGCCTGCTGCTCGACATCAGCAACGTGACGCAGCCGGTCCGGCTCGACGCGGTCGCCGACTCGAACTTCGCCTACTGGCACTCGGCGACCTTCAACAACGACGGCACGAAGCTGCTCTTCTCGGACGAGTGGGGCGGCGGTGGCGGCCCGAAGTGCCGTGCCGGCGACAAGATGGAGTGGGGCTCCGACGCGATCTTCTCGATCGAGAACCGGCGCCTGAAGTTCGAGAGCTACTACAAGATCCCGACCATCCAGACGGCGAAC
>CAZIDS010000108.1:0-9985 GCA_964537945.1 uncultured Gemmatimonas sp.
CCCTGCGTCGAGATCACGACGTCCTTGCGGTGCACCTTCAGGTCGGTGACCGGCGTGTTCGGCAGGTTGAGTTGCAGCGACTGCCACTGCTTGCCGCCGTTGAACGAGACGTAGATGCCGAACTCGGTGCCGGCGTAGAGCAGTCCCTGCCGGCTCGGGTCCTCGCGCACCACGCGAACCGGCTCGTCGGCGGGGATGCCGTTCGTGCCGTCGGCGAGGTTCACCCACGTCTTCCCGTAGTCGTCGGTCTTGAAGATGTATGGCTTCCAGTCGCCGAGCTGGTAACGCAGTACCGTGTAGAATGCCGAGCCGCGGCGATGCGGCGAGGGCTCGATGTTCTGCACGCGGCCGCCGAGCTCGAGGCCGGGCGGGGTGATCTTCGTCCAGGTCTTGCCGTCGTCGCGCGTGACGTGGAAGGGCCCGTCATTCGCGCCCGCCCAGATCACGCCGCGCTCGAGCGGTGACTCGCGGATCGCGTACACGACCGAGAAGAACTCTTCGCCGGTGTTGTCCACCGTGATCGGGCCGCCGGAATAGTTCGCGCGCTTGTCGTCGGGATTCCACGAGAGGTCGGGGGAGATGATCTCCCAGGTCACGCCCTCGTCGCGCGTGCGGTGCACGTACTGCGAGCCGTAGTAGACCACGCGCGGGTCGTGCGGCGAGACCTCCATCGGCGAGACGCGCTGGATGCGGAAGATCATGTCCTTCGCCGCGTTCCCGTAGAGCGACTGCGCGCCCACCCAGTAGGTCTTCTCCTGCCCGGTGCGCAGCGACATCCGCGAGTACTGGCCCTTGCAGGAGCCGTAGACGGTGTCGGGGTTCACGGGGTGCGGCATGATCGGGCCCGTCTCGCAGCCCGGTCCGGTGCGCCATCCCTGGATGGGGTCGTCGAGCCCGCCCGCGTCCACCGGCAGCGACGGGAGGATCAGCGTCGAGTTGTCCTGCTGCGCGCCGTAGAGCCGGTACGGGAACTGGTTGTCGACGTACACCTGGTAGATCTCGGCCGTCGGCTGGTTGTACTGCGAGCTCCACGTGCGCCCGCCGTTGAGCGAGACGTTCGCGCCGCCGTCGTTCGACTGGATGAGGATCCGCCCGTCGTTCGGGTTGATCCACATGTCGTGGTTGTCGCCGTGCGGCGTGCGCAGCGTCGCCCACGTGCGGCCGCCGTCGATGCTCTTGAAGTAGCCCTCGGCCCCTGCGTAGACCACGTCGGCGTTCGTCGGGTCGGCGGTGATGGTCGTGTAATAGAAGGGGCGCGTGGTGAGCTGCGGGTTCTGCGAGACGAGCGCGAAGGAGTCGCCCCCGTCCTCGGAGCGCCAGAGCCCCATCCCCGGCTTCGCCTCGAGCAGCACGTAGAGGCGGCGCGGGTTCGCGCGGCTCACGGCAATGTTCGACTTGCCGATGAGGCCGTTCGGCAGGCCGCCGGCGAGCTTGCTCCAGGTGGAGCCGCCGTCGGTGCTCCGGTAGATGCCGCCTTCCATCGCGCCCGAGATGATCGTCCACGGCTTCCGTTCGGCGCGCCACATCGACGCGTAGAGCACGTTCGGGTCGCCGGCGTTGAACTCCACGTCCACCGCGCCCGTCGAATCACTCACGAAGAGGACGCGCTGCCAGCTCGCGCCGCCGTCGGTCGTGCGATAGAGCCCGCGCGCGTTCGTCGGGCGGAACGGATCGCCGATCGCCGCGACGAACGCGACGTTCGGGTTGGTGGGATGCACGCGCACCGCGCCGATGTTCCCGACGTCGCGCAGGCCGACGAACTTCCACGTCTTGCCGGCGTCAGCCGACTTCCAGACGCCGCGTCCGATCGAGACGTTCGAGCGGAATCCGTCGCTGCCGGTGCCGGCGTAGATCACGTTCGGGTCTGAGTTCGCGACGTCGATGTCGCCCATCGAACCGACGGTGATCTGGCCGTCGCTCACGTTGTTCCAGCTCTGGCCCGCGTCGGTCGTCTTCCAGATGCCGCCGCCGGTGGAGCCGAAGTAGAAGGTGTGCGGCTCCTGGTCCACCCCGGTCACCGTCGTGACGCGGCCGCCGCGCGCGGGGCCCACCATCCGCCAGCGTAGGGACGAGAAGGTGCTGGCGGGCGCGGTCGTCGCGACGGTCGGCGCGGCGGTCGGCGTCGCCGACTGCGCGGCCGCGTCGGTGGCGAGCGCCGCGAGGGCGGCGACGAGGGGCAGGGCACAGCGGAGCTTGGTGCACATCGGGACGGACTCCGTCGGGGGGCGGGGGGAACGGACTCGGGCGCAATTGACCCCCCGAACGCACGAGGGGCCAGTCCGTGCATCTACGGACTGGCCCCTCGTTTCGTGGAACGGAAACGCTTAGCGCACGACGATCCGCCCCGTCATCTGGTTCCCGTGGATCGCGCAATCGTACTGGTAGGTCCCGGCCGCGTTGAACGTGAACACGTAGGTCCCCGTCCCGAGGGTGCCGCTGCTCGTGAAGCTCGGTGAGCCCTGCGACTGCACCGTGTGGTTGCCGCCGATCCCCTGCCAGGTGATGCTGCCGCCGACGCGGATCGTGTCGACCGCAGGGTTCACCGAGTTGTTCAGTACGCTCGTGAAGATGTTCCCCGCGCCGACGTTCACGGTCGCCGTCAGCGGCGCCTGCGCCTGCCCGCTCACCGTGACGAGCGCCGAATCGCTCCGTGTGCCCGCGCTCATCACCACGTACGACGTGCCGTTCCCCTGCGCGGTCGCGGTGGTCTGCGTGCCGGTGCCCGGCGCCAGCGTGAGCACGCTCGTCGTCCGCGACACCCACGTGATCGGCAGGTTCGTCGGCACGGAGTCCTCGGCGGTGCCGAGGAAGATCTGCGTCCCGTTCGCCGTCGTGATCGTCGCCGTCGGCGGCGTCATCGAGAAGTTCGCCGCGAAGCGCCGCACGACGAGCGCCCGCTGCCCGGTGATCGTGTTCGCGGTCGCGACGATGTTGGTCGAACCGTCGGCGACGGCCGTCGCGAGGCCCGTGCCCGCGTCCACCGACGCGACGCCGGGCACCGAGCTCGACCACGTGATCGTCGCGCCCATCGCGTTCGCCTGCGAGTCGCGCGCGACGGCGGTGTACTGCTTCTGCCGCCCCGTCGTGCGCAGCGTGTCGGTGCCGGTGGGGCTCACCTGCACCGTCGCGACGACCTGCGTGACGGCGATCGGGACGCGGCCGGTCTTCGTGCCCGACGTCGCCACGGCGGTGTCGGAGGCGCCGACCGCGGTCGCCGTGACGAGGCCCGTGCCGCTGACCGTGGCAGTCGCGCCGGTGCCGGCGCGGGTCCAGGTCGCGGCCGCGACGCCGGCGACCGGCTGGTTCGCCGAGTCCACGATCGCGGCGGTGAGCTGGCGCGTGGAGCCGATGGCGCCGAATGCGACCGTCCCCGGCGTCACATTCACGTTCGCCACCACCTGGGCGACGGTCACGAGCACCCCGGTCGAGGCGATGCCACCGGAGTTCGCGGTGATCGTCGTCGTGCCGTTGCCGACGGCGGTGACGAGGCCGCTGCCGCTCACGGTCGCGGCGGCGGTGTTCGTCGAGTTCCAGGTGATGGTCGCGCCGGCGATCGTCGCGCTCGACGCGTCGCGCGCGACGGCCGAGAACTGGACGGTGCGGGTGAGCGTCGCGAAGGACGGCGGTGCGGCGGGCGCGGTGATGAGCACCGACGCGACGGTCGGCGGCTCCGTGCCGCCATCGCCGCCTCCGCCGCAGCTGGGGGCCACGAGCGCCGTGAACAGGAGTGGGACGATGCTGCGGCGAGCGAGTCGCATGGTGCCTCGCTGAACGGGTGGGAGAAGCGTTCCGGGTCGCCTGAGACGAATGCTTTACCCGTCGTGCTTCTCCCCCGTCACGACCAGGTCAACCGGTCCGGCGACCCCCGGCCGCCCGGGCCGGCTCCCGGGTCCGCGGCGCCGCATAGCGCATCTTCTCCAGGATGATCGCCGACCGCCGCGTCGCGACCGCGCCGCCGGGCGACCAGCGGAGCGGGCTCGGCAGCACGGCCGCGAGCCGCGCCGCCTCCTCCTGCGTCAGCGCGCGCGCCGGCTTCCCGAAGTGCGTCCGCGCCGCCATCTCCGCGCCGAAGACCCCGTCGCCCCACTCGGCCAGGTTCAGGTAGAGGTCGAGGATGCGGTCCTTCGGCAGGCAGATCTCGAGCACGAGCGTGAGGTAGGCCTCGTACGCCTTGCGGACGTACGACCGCCCTTCCCATAGGAAGAGGTTCTTCGCGACCTGCTGGGTGATGGTGCTCGCGCCGCGCAGCCGGCCGCCGCGCTGCGAGCGCTCGATCGCGTTCTGGATCTCCTCCACGTCGAAGCCCCAGTGGAGGTAGAAGCGGTCGTCCTCCGCGGCGAGGACGGCGCGGCGCAGGTAGGGCGAGATCAGCTCGCGGGCGACGACGTCGCGGCGCGGGTAGCGCGGCTTCTTCCCGGCCATCGTGCGCTGCACCGCGCGCCGCAGCATCACCGCCGTCGTGGCGGGCTGCACGAAGTTCAGCGGCAGGATAAGCAGGAATGGCGCGATGAGCAGCACCAGCGCGAGCCCCAGTGCCCACCGCCGCAGCCGCCGGAAGAGTGCGGGGAGGGCGGCGCGGATCCTCTCGAGGCGGAACGCGTCGGGCATCGGCTGGGTAAGCTAAGGCCACCCGGGTGCCGTCGCGGCGGCTCCCTCGCGGCATCGCCCTCGCCGGTCGGCATCCCACCCTGCAGACTTGAGCATGCGTCACTTCCGCCTCCTCGCCGCCGGCGCGCTCGCCGCGGCATTCTCGGCCACCTCCGTCGCGGCCCAGGGCGTGCGCGGCGTCGTCCTCCGCGCCGATACGGTCCCCGTCGCCGGCGCCGTCGTCACGCTCATCGACTCCACCGGCGCGACCGCGGCCACCGCGGTCACCGACGAGACGGGCTACTTCGCCGTGCGCGCGCCGCGCCGAGGCACCTGGCTCCTCCGCACCGAGGCGGTCGGCTTCACGCGCGTGACGTCCTTTCCGTTCACGCTCGGGCCCACCGAGACGCTCGTGCGGCGCGTGATGCTCAGCAACCGCACGGCTGACCTCAACACCGTGCAGGTCCGCGACCGGAACGCGTGCGACATCCGGCCGGCCGAGGGCACGCAGGTCGCCCTGCTCTGGGACGAGGCGCGCAAGGCGCTCCTCGCCGCACAGGCCTCGGCCGCGTCGGCGCCGCCGGTCGCGGTGGACGTGGACGAGATCGAGTACGACAGCACCTTCCTGCGCGTCCGGTCGGCGACGCGCACGACGACCGCCGGCCGCGCCGACCGCGGCTTCCGCAGTGACGACCCCCGCGCGCTCCGTTCGCTCGGCTACTCGCGGCGCGTGGACACCGTCTCGACCTACTTCGCGCCCGACGCACGCGTGCTCCTCTCCGACGAGTTCGCGGGGACGCACTGCCTGCGGATCGTCGCGACCGACCCGACGTCGGTGCAGCGCATCGGCCTCGGCTTCCAGCCGGTCGGGCTCGCGGCGGGCAAGCTCGACGTCGCGGGGACGATCTGGATCGACCGCAGGACGTATGCGATCGACCGCGTCGAGTTCCGCTACGAGCCGCTGCTCAGCGCCGACTTCCCCGACTCGACCTTCGGCGGGCGCGTGCAGTTCACGCGGCTCGCGAGCGGGCACCTCGTCGTGCGCGACTGGGTGCTGCGGATGCCGATCTACGCCGAGGCGGACGACGGCCGGCTCGCACGTTCGGGGCAGACGTCGCAGATGCTGGTGCGCGCCGAGCGGCGCGAGACGGTCGCCGGCGTGAAGCTGGTGCGCGGCGTGATGCGGTCGTTCGACGCGCCGCCGCTGCCGCTGCCCACCGTGAATGCGCCGCCACGGCGCAGCGCGGGAGCGCCGTCGTGCAGCGTGACGCCGCCGGGGATGGGTGACGTCCACGGGGAGGTGAAGGATGCCCGCGGCCGCAACGCGGGTGGCGCGCGCGTGCGCGTGACCTGGCACCAGCGCGTCAACATGGGCGGGCGCGCGATCTTCCGAGAGCAGTGGGTCGAGACGAACGCCGACGGGCTCGGCCGCTACGTGCTCTGCGCGCTGCCGCTCGGCTCGTCACTGGCGGTGAGCGCGTCGAAGGAGGAGGCGCGCTCGTTCCGGCAGCGGCTCACGCTGATGTCGGGACAGCCGGCGCCCGCGTTGCCGATCGCGCTGACGGCCGCCGCGCGCGCGGCGGCGCCGTCGGAGGGCGTCATCCGCGGCCGGATCACCGGGCTCGACTCGCGGCCGGTGCCGCGGGCCGAGGTGCGCATCCTCCCCGGAGACTCGCGCGTCTTCACCGACTCGTCGGGCGCGTTCAGCGTGTCCGGTGCCGAGCCGGGCCTGCGGGAGTTCTTCGTGCGCCGCGTGGGCTTCGCGCCGCAGATGGTCGCGATCGAGGTCGCGGCCGGCGACACCGCGAGCATCACGCTGCAGCTCGAGCCGAACCCGCAGCTGCTCGCGCCGGTGACCGTGGAGGCGCGGATCTCGTCGCTCAACCTCGCCGGGTTCGAGCAGCGCCGGCAAGCGCGCGTCGGCGGCGGGACCTTCATCGGGCCGGAGCAGGTGCGCGCGCGCGAGGCGAGCACGGTCGCCGTGCTCTTGCGCAGCTTCTCGCAGCTGAGGATCGAGACGAGCCAGATGACCGGCGACGTGCGCGCGTACGGGCGCGGCGGGAACAGCATGACCGACACGACGGCGCACGACCGGTGCCCGGTGCGGATCATCCTCGACGGCGCGCTGATGGCGGAGCCGGTGAGTCTCACCGACCTGCCGTCGCTCAAGGACATCGCCGCGTTCGAGATCTATCTGGCGATCGGTTCCGTGCCGCCGATGTACAGCTTCGCGATGCCGGAATGCGGGCTGCTCGTCGTGTGGACGCGCGACGGCTCGGAGCCCTGAGGGCGGCGCCGGTCAGCGCGAGACGCCGTAGACGAGGTAGTTCGTCGCGAACTTGTACGCGTCGTTCGTGAAGTTGACCGGGTACCAGCCCTGGCCCGACCACTCCATGTAATCGCCGATGTCGTTGTTGTAGTTCACGATCACCTGCAGGCGACGCGTCGGATCGTTCTCCTCGAAGATGCCGAAGTAGACGGCGCGGTACGACGGGTTCTGCGGGTGGTGCATCCCGTCGAGCGAGCGGATGTCGAAGAAGGAGTGGAAGACGGGATGCGTCGCGTCGAGCTGGATGATGCGGCCCTCGGGGAGGACCTCCTTCATCGCGCGCTCGAAGTTGTACCACTGGTTGCCGAAGAAGTCGTCGACGATGAGGAAGCCGCCCTTCTGGATCCAGCGGCGCAGCCCCTCGGCTTCCTGCGGGTCGGGGTCCCAGTAGCCCGGCTCGGAGAGGTAGGCGACCGTGTACTTGAAGAGGGTCGCGTCGTCCATGTCGAGCACGTTGCTCTCCTGCACATGCGGGCGCATCGTCGTGAGGTCGGCGAGGACGGTCATGAAGTTCCGTTCCATCGCCGGGTAGTCGAACGCCCACCCGCCGCGCCCGGGGTTGTTGTAGCGCAGCCGGACGAAGGTGTAGCGCCCGTCGTAGGGTGCGTTCGGTTCGACGAACACGCGGCCGAACTGCGCGAGCGCGAGCGGCGCCGCGGCGGCGAGGAGGAGCGCGGTGACGAGGATCGTCCGGCGGTGACGGTGGCGCACAGTCGTGGCGTTGCGGTCCGCGGGGTGGTCCTCCATCCTACGCCTCTCGATGCCTTCGCGTTCGATTCTCGTGATCCACGGCGCGCTCGGCTCGGCTGCCCAGATGCGGCCGGTGGCCGAGGCACTCGCGCCGCTCGCGGCGCCGACAAGGGTCCAGCTGGTGGAGCTGCCCGGGCACGGCGAGACCTCGAGCGCTGGGACCCCGTTCACCGTCCAAGGATTCGCTGACTGGCTGCGTGGAGCAGTCGCGACCGAGCCGGAGGCGCCGGCGGTGTTCGGCTACTCGATGGGCGGCTACGTCGCGCTCGCGCTGGAGAGCGCGCACCCCGGGAGCTTCGCGGCGATCGTCACGCTCGGCACGAAGTACCTTTGGACGCCGGAGGAAGGAGTGAAGGCGGCGAAGCGGCTCGACCCGGCCGTGATCCGTGCGAAGGTGCTGGCGTTCGCCGAGGTGCTCGAGGCGAGGCATCGCGGCGCGGGCGGGTGGGAGGCGAACATGATCGCGACGGCCGAGCTCGTGCGTGGTCTGGGTGTCGCGCCCGTGCTCGATGAGGCTGCGCTCGGGCGCGTCCGCTGCGCCGTGACGGTGTCGGTGGGGACGCTCGACGACACGATGACGATCGGGGAGGCGTCGCTCATGGCGTCGCATCTGTCGGGCGGGCGGCAGGAGCCGCTGCCGGGGAGCAGGCATGCGATCGAGCAGGTCGATCCGGGGCAGTTGCTTGACCTCGTGGCGAGAGCGGTCGCCTAGGTCGCGCGTCCGGCAGGCGTGGAGACTACTCCGGTGTGCGCGCGGGGAGGGTCCTCGACCTTTCCTGCAGGGGAGCCGTTGCCGCAGCGGCGTCCTCGTCCGAGCGAATCACCTTCGGCGTCAGGAAGATGAAGAGCTCCGTCTCCGTGGTCCCGCGAGACGCGGCGCCGAACAGGCCGCCAAAGAGCGGAATCGAGGAGAGGATCGGCAGGCCGCTCTGACGCGCCTCCTTCACACGATCGGTCAGCCCACCCAGCGCGACGGTCTGGCCGTCGCGAACGAGGAGCTGAGTACTGAGGCTTCGCGTGGAGATCACGGGTGCATTGAACGCGACTTCGGCGGTCGCGGTCGAGACCTCCTGGGTCACCTCGAGCTGCACCGACCCATCGCGGCTGATCGTCGGGCGCACGGTGAGCTTGGTGCCGACGTCCTTGTACTGCACGATCTGGTCGCGCGACGCCGCGTCGGTGGGCAGCGACCGCTGGACCTGCACGAACGGCCGCTGACTGCCGACGCTGATCTCGGCGGCCTGATTGTTCGTCGCGAGGACCACCGGACGCGTGAGGATGCGCACATCGCCGTGCGAAGCGGCGGCACGCAGCGATGACTCCAGCTCGAGCCCGCCGATCCTCATCACACGCATCGCGAAGTCGCCGAGCCCGGCAGCGCCCAGTGCGCCCTCAATGCTCGCGCCGTTGTGGCCGACGCCGGTCGGCTGGAGGGCAGTCTCCGTGCTGAGGCCGAGTGAGCGGTCGCGGCGCACTTCCGCGACGATGACTTCGATCAGCACCTGAAGCGGGCGAACGTCGAGCGCGCGGATGACCTCGCGGATCAATGCGACGTCCTGCTGGTTCGAGCGCACCAGCAGCGCGTTGCCGCGTGTGTCGGCTACGATGGTGAGCTCGCCGCTCAAGGTGGCCGAGCGAGCCGCCGGCGGGGCGACGGCGTTCGGAACGGCCGGGGCGCCGGGCGGCGCGACGAGGTTTCCCCGCAGTTCGTCCGAGAGGGTCGACGGCCGCGAGGCGCTCTCGCCACCCACGCCGCTGCCGCGGCCGTAGAGCGCGTTGATGGTGGATGCGACATCGATGGCGCGCGCGTGCTGCAGCGGGATGACGAAGAACTCGAGCGACTGCGATGGTCGCGGAGAGCCGCCGCTCTGCGAGGCGACGACGCGCGCGGCATCGCGAGGGCGCACGCGGTAGAGTCCCGCGGCGGTGTCGTCCACGAACTCGAGACCCTGACCTTCGACCATCCCCCGCAGCAGGCGAAGCACGCTCGCGCGCGGTACGGGCACCGGGCTCTCCAGTGTCACGGTCCCGGTGACGCCGCCGGCGACCATCACCGGCCGATCGAGATACTGTGCGAGGATCTGCACTGCCGCACTTACCTCGGTGTTGATGATCCGGATGCTCACGCTGTCCTGCGAGGTGCCTGCAGGTGCGACTTGCCCCGCGCCCTTCGAGGAGGCGAGAGCGACGCAGAGGAGGGCGACGAGCGATGAACGGGGCATCAGGGAGTGCGTTCGAGACGGACGGTCCACGTCGTGTCCCCAAAGAGGAGCACGACGGCATTTCGATCGATCGCGGCGACGACGAGATCCCCGAACC
>CAZIDS010000109.1:0-9864 GCA_964537945.1 uncultured Gemmatimonas sp.
GGCCACATCGTCCGCGAGGCGATCCTGATGGTCTGGCGGCTCCGGTGGTGGGGCCTGACGGGCCGTCTATGAAGTTCTGGAAGATGTCGGGCTCGGGGAACGATTTCGTCTTCCTCGACGCCCGCGGCGATGCCGTGACGGCCAAGCGGGCCTCGGATCCGGCCTGGGTGCGGGCGGTCTGCGCCCCCCATACGGGCGTAGGCGCCGATGGAGTTGGCATCATCCAAGACGCGCACGCACATGACTTTACGCTCACGTACCTCAACCGGGACGGGAGCTATGGCGAGCTCTGCGGCAATGCGTCGCTCTGCGCGACGCGGCTCGCCGTCGAACTGGGGATCGCCCAGTCGGCCGGACTGACCTTCGGGACCGACGCCGGCACCGTGACGGGGCGCCTGCGGGACGGGCAGCCTGAGGTCGACCTCCAGCCGCCCCAGGAACTGAGGGCGGATGCGGGAATCAGCCGCCTCCACGATGAGATGAGGATGGGTTTCGTGACCGTCGGGGTGCCGCATCTGGTCGTCCGGACGCCCGACGTCGAGGTGATCGAGCTGGGAAGCCGCGGCCCGGAGCTCAGGTACCACGAGAGCCTCAGGGCCGGCGCCAACGTGAACTGGGTCTCGCCGGACGCCGAGGGCGGCTGGCGTATGCGGACCTATGAACGCGGAGTGGAGGCCGAGACGCTGGCTTGTGGGACCGGGTCGGTCGCGTGCGCGGTCGTACTTGGGGCCTGGGGCGAGGCGGGCGGGGTGACCAAGCTCCGGACCCGTTCAGGCCGCACGCTGACCGTCACGCTGCGGCCGGGACCCGGCGGGACGATCCCGTCCTTGTCAGGGGAGGGTCGAATCGTGTTCGAGGGCGCTCTGCGGGAGCTTTGAGCCGTGAATCCACAGTCTCCACCGAGTTTTAGTTGACATAATACATATTATAAGAAAGGCTGAGCGAGGCGCGAACTGTCGGTGCTTCGTCCAGATTCTGCGACAGCAGGCCGACACTGCCCCCGCCGGAACGACGAAGGGCCCGGCTGCTCGCCGGGCCCTCTGACCTCAAGTGATACTTGAGGTGCCCTACTTCTTCGCGCTGACCTCGCCGAGCCGCACCTTCGCCTCGCCGGCGAAGGCGGAGTCCTCGCGGCCAGCGACCTCGGCGTAGATCTTGGCCGCCGCAGCCAGATCGCCAGCGGCCACCAAGGTCCGGGCCTGCTCCATCAGGTGCATGTCCCGGTCGACCGGGAACTGCGCCTCGGCGGCGGCCCGGCCGTAGGAAGCCGCGGCGTCGGCCGGCTTGCCCAGACCTTCCTGCGCGGCGGCGGTCAAGGAGAGGACGCCGGCCCGGAGGCGCTTCGGGGCCTTCCCGAGGGCGGCCTGCAGGGTCGCCTGGGCTTCCGTGAACTTGCCCTGCTCCATCTGCGCCTGGGCGATCAGCATCGCGGCCTGCGCGCCGGCCGTGGTGCCAGCGTACCGGGTGACGATCTTCTCGAGCTCGGTCACCGCCAGCGCCTGGTTGCCGGACATGAAGGAGGCCTCCGCCGCCGCGAACGCGGCGCCGCCCTTCTCCTCCTTCTTGGCCGCGGTGCTGCTCCACAGCCACCAGCTGCCGCCGGCGAGGCCGACCACAATCGCGCCGATGATGATCTGGCGCTGGTAGAGGACCCACGTCTCGGCGAGGGTCTCGGGCTCGATGTTCGGCGTGCTCGGGCGCGCCGCTCCGGTCTTCGTCATTGCGTCAGTCTGCGTGAGGTCCACCGCCCGCGGCCCAGCGCCGCGCGACGAACGTGGAAACCTAGTCGTGCGGGCGCCTTCATAGAAGGCGGCCAATGCCCCCGGGCGGACTCGAACCGCCGACCTGCGGTTTAGGAAACCGTCGCTCTATCCACCTGAGCTACGGGGGCGATGCGCCTGAAAGTAACGAGGGGGTCCATCCGTGCGGATGGGCCCCCTCGCGATGCTCGGGTCTACCCTGCCGTCACGGGCTGCGCGGCTTCGCGGTCCTCTGCGTGCCGCCGGACGACGAGCCGCCGGAGGACGAACCGGTGCTGCTGCCGGTGCTCGTCGAGCTCGTGGTGGTGGTCGTCACTCGCGGCTGCGCCGTGCCGGTGCCCGCGCCGTCGGCTTCGTAACCGCGGCCGCGCGTGGCGCGCCCGCCACCGACGCCGGGCTGCTGGCTCGGCGGGAGCGACGTGACCGGACGGACGACGACCGGGTAGCCGTAGCCCGGCCAGCCCCAGTTGTTGTACGGATAGCCGTACGGGTAACCGAACGCGTTGTAGCCGAGGTAGCCGCCGTAAACGAACCGGTTGCGGTACTCCATCGGGCAGAGCGCGGCGAACCGCGCGCAGTCCTGCATCACCTGCCAGTCGTACATCGACAGCAGCGGGTAACCGTTCATGAACATCGGGTAGGCGCTGCTCCGGTCCAGGTTCGGCGCCTGCCCCTGCGCCTGCACGGCGACACCGCCGGAGGCGTCGATCACGAAGTCCTCGGGATACGAGGCCGCGACGAGCACGTCGATCACCGGCGTCGCGACGCCCATCCGCTCGAGCTCGAGCAGGTCGCGCGCCGAGACGCGGTGCGAGAGCAGCCGCGCGCGCTCGTACTCGGCCTCGGCGAGGTACGGCAGCGTCGCACTGCGCGTCTCGGCCGGCACCTCGAGATAGCTCTTCACGGGCGCGAGGACGCGCAGCCCGGCCGACGCGATGATCGCGATGCCGGTGCCGCTCGTCTGCACGAGGTTGCCGTTGGGCGTGATGGTGAACGCGGTGATCACCTTCTGCACCGGGTTGTTCGCGCAGGTGATCTCGGCGTTCACGATCAGCCGCTCGCCGTCGCCGGTGAAGCGCGCCTGCTCCCAGCCCGTGCAGCCCTCATTGTCGATCGGCGACTTCTCGCCGTCGAGACGCAGTGTCGACTCGGTCTTCGACATCGCGGTGCCGAGGTTCACGATGTGGAGCGACGGGCCCTCGCCCGGATAGATGCAGGTGCGGGTGCTGAGCGACGTCCCCTCGTTGGCGATCCAGCAGCCGACGAACTGGAGGCCGCGGGCCGGCGCCTGCTGGGCGCGGGCGGGTGCGGCGGCGAGCAGGAGCCCACCGGAGAGTGCGAGGATCGAATGGATGCGCATCGTTCGGTTCCCCGTCAGAATCGGATCGTGAGGCCCACGAAGGTGCTCACGCCCGAGAGGTTGATGTCGTAGCCGGCGAAGTCGCCATTCGGCGAGTCGCCGTCACCCTTCGCATGAAGGTACCGCGCCTGCCCGGTGAGGACGAAGCGCGGACCCATCGCCCACTCGGCCCCCGCCCCGGCGCGGAACGCCGGTGTCCATCCCCGGCTCGCGAGGACCGCCGGGAAGACGACGAGCGAGCTGTCGTCCACGAAATCGCCGAACTGGTCGAAGCGGTACCGCATCGACCCCACGCCGGCTTCGACGAAGGTGGTCACGCCACTCGCCGGGATCCATGCGGCGTTGCCGAGCTGGCGGCCGCGGTCAGCCAGGTAGTAGCGGATCGCGCCCATCACCGGCGTGCGGTGCAGCCGCGTGTACTGCTCGATCGGCATGTCGTTGTTGTCGACGTAGTCGCGGTACTCGGACTTCGCGAGCGACGTCGCACGGTCGAACGAGAAGATGAAGTCCACGCGCGGACGCATCGTGATCGCGAGGTCCACGCCCCAGCTGCCGGCCGTGAAGTCGGACGGATCGAGCGTGAGCCGGTCGCGCACGAGCGTGAAGACGCCGCCGCTGGCGGAGGCCATCGCGGCGCCGCCGCGGAGGGTGATCGCACCCGGGGGCGGGCGGAACAGGAAGCCGTCGCCGGAGTGCTGCTGCGCGGCCGCTGGCGCCGCGGCGATCGCGATGAGCGCGGCGGCGAACGCTGCGCGGCTTGCGGGCTTGCCAATGCTCATGTGCCCGTCCCGAGGTAGGGGTGTGCCCCTTCTACAGAGGCACTCTGACAAAGTTCCGCACCTGCTCCGCGGCCGTCCGCGGCTCAGTAACGCACCAATGCCTGCACGTTACGCCCCTCGAGCGCCTGGCGCCACGGGAGGAAGCTGAGGTCGATGACGACCGCCACGCCGGCGACCTCGCCCCCGCACCGTTCCACCAGCCGCGCCGCAGCGGCGGCCGTCCCGCCGGTCGCGAGGACGTCGTCCACGACGAGGACGCGCGACTTCGAAGACAGGGCGTCGGCGTGGACCTCGAGGGCATCGCTGCCGTACTCCAGGGCGTACCGTTCCGACACGCGCGGGCGCGGGAGCTTTCCCGGCTTCCGCGCCAGGACGAGCCCGACGCCGAGCGCCTGGGCGAGTGGCGCGCCGAACAGGAAGCCCCGGCTCTCGATCGCCAGCACGTCGGTGATCCCCTTCGCGCTCCACTCCGCGGCGAAGGCCGCGGTCACGCGTCGCGCGAGCGTCGGGTCCTTCAGCACCGGCGTGATGTCCTTGAACCCGATGCCGGGCTTGGGGAAGTCCGGCACTTCGAGGATCGCCTTTGCGAGGTCGACGGCGAGGGTCGCGTCGGTCATCGGATCAGGCCTCGTAGCCGTGCGCGCCGATGAGGGGCACGAACCGCATCGCGTCGAGACGGGTGCGCTCGAAGCCGGTCGGGGTGCGGCGCACGCGCACGAGCGCCTGTTCCTCCCGCGACCCGACCGGGACGAGGAGCTGCCCACCGACCGCGAGCTGCTCGAGCAGCGGCTTCGGCACGTCCGGCGACGCGGCCCCGACGAGGATCGCATCGAAGGGGGCCGCCTCCGGCCAGCCCAAGGTCCCGTCGCCGGTGCGTTGGACGACGCCGGTGATGCCGCAGGCCTCCAGGGCCCGCTTCGCGTCCTCCGCCAGCGCCGGCACGCGCTCGATCGTGAACACTTCGCCGGCGAGCCGCGTGAGCAGCGCTGTCTGGAATCCGGAGCCCGTGCCGATCTCGAGCACGCGCTCCCTGCCTGTGAGCGCGAGGAGTTCGAGGTATTTCGCGTGCACCCACGGCTGGCTGATCGTCTGGCCGTGGCCGATGGGGAGCGGCGCGTCCTCGTAGGCGCGGTGCTGAACGCCCGACGGGACGAAGGCGTGGCGCGGTACCGCATCGAAGGCCTGCAGCACGGAGAGGTCGCGGATCCCCTTCGCCTGCAGTTCCTCGATGAGCCGCCGGCGGGCGCCGGCGAAGTTGCGGATCATCGCGCGCTCAGGGCTGGCGCCACCAGCGCGCCGGGTCCACGAGGCGGTCGTGCGCGGTCAGGTCGAGGTGCAGCGGCGTGACGGACACGTAGCCGTCCCTGACGGCGCGGAAATCGGAGTCCTCGGTGCCGCTCCAGGCCACCGATCCGCCGCCGATCCAGAGGATCTCGCGGCCCCACGGGTCGTGCATCTTCTTCAGCGAGTCGGAGAAGACGCGCCGTCCGAGCCGGGTGAGCCGGATCCCCTTCACCTCGTTGGCCGGCACGGCGGGCAGGTTCACGTTCAGCAGGGTGTCCGGCGGGAACTGCGGGAGCGTGGTGAGGTGCTGCAGGAGCGCCGTGAGCGTCGGGATGTGCTCTTCGAGCAGCGAGTCGTCCGAGCGCAGCACGCGACCCGCGAACGAGACCGCGATGCTCGGCACGCCGAGTGCGAGGCCTTCCATCGCCGCGGCGACCGTCCCCGAGTACAGGACGTCCTCGCCCATGTTCGGGCCGTGGTTGATGCCGCTCAGCACGAAATCGGGGCGCGCGGGGAGCAGCGCCTCGATCGCCACCATCACGCAGTCGGTCGGCGTGCCGTCCACCTGCCAGCGCTGGGCGCCGAGCCGCACGGGGCGCAGCGGGTGGTGGAGCGTGAGCGAATGGCTCGTCGCGCTCTGCTCGCGGTCGGGCGCGACGACCCACACGTCGCCGAGGGGGCGCGCGGCGCGCTCGAGGCAGTCGAGGCCGCGGGCGAGGATGCCGTCGTCGTTGCTGAGGAGGAGGCGCATCAATGTCGAAGGATGAAGGCGGAAGGGTGAAGGGCGCGCCTTCATCCCTCCGCGCTGAGGATCTTGAGGATCGCCTTGAGGTCGCGCTCGAGTGCCTGCACGGTCTCGGCGTCGAGGCCCTTCCGCGCGGCGGGCTTCACGCCCCCGCCCTTCCGCGCCTCCTCGATCTTCTGCTTCGCGCCCTCGATCGTGTACTTCTCCGTGTAGAGCAGGTGCTTGATGAGCTGGACGAACTCGACCTCGCGCCGCGTGTAGACGCGGTTGCCGGAGCGGTTCTTCGCCGGGCTGAGCACGCGGAACTGGCTCTCCCAGTACCGGAGCACGTGCGGCTTGAGGTCGGTCAGCTCGCACACGTCGCCGATCGAGAAGAACTCGCGGACCGGCTCGCCCTTGGGCGCGCTCACTCGTGCTCTCCCTTGAGGTCGCGCGTCATCAGCTCGACGAGTGCCCAGCGGGCCGGCTGCTTCTCGAAGAGCACGCGGTGCACCGCGTTTACGATCGGCATCTCGACGCCTTCGCGCGCGGCGAGCAGCTTCGCGCTCTCGGTCGTCGTCACGCCCTCGGCGACGGTCTCGCGGCCGTGCAGCACCTCGCTGAGCGTCGCGCCGCGCCCGATCTCGAGCCCCACGGAGCGATTGCGCGAGAGCGAGCCGGTGCAGGTGAGCACGAGGTCGCCCATGCCGGCGAGGCCGGCGAAGGTGAGCGGGTCGGCGCCGAGCTTCACGCCGAGCCGCGTCATCTCGGCGAGGCCGCGCGTGATCAGCGCCGCGCGGGCGTTGAATCCCAGCTGCAGCCCGTCGGCGATGCCGGTCGCGACCGCCATCACGTTCTTGAGCGCACCGCCGAGCTCCACGCCGATGACGTCGCGCTGCGTGTAGACGCGGAAGGCCGAGGTCGCGAGCACCTGCTGGGTCTTGAGGGCCGCCGCGGGATCGGTCGATGCCGCGACGATCGCCGTCGGCAGGTGCTGCGCGACCTCGATCGCGAAGCTCGGGCCCGAGAGCGCGACGATCGGCCGCCCGGGCACTTCCTGCTCCACCACGTCCGTCATGAGCGCCAGGCGCTCGCGGTCGATGCCCTTCGTCGCGACGACGAGGAGCGCACCGGAGGGGATCGAACGGGCCGCCGAGGACGCGACGTTCCGCAGCACGTGCGAGGGCGGCGCGAAGAGCACGAGCTCCGCGCCGGCGCAGGCGCGGTCGTACTCGGTCGTCGCCTTCAGCCCCGGATGGAGCGGGATGCCCGCGAGGAAGCGACGGTTCTCCTGGTGCCCGTTCACCGACTCGGCGACGTCGGGCTCGTACGCCCAAAGCGTCGCGTCGTGCCCGTTCTCGGCGAGCAGGTTGGCGAGCGCGGTGCCCCAGGCTCCCGCGCCGACGACGGCGCACTTCATCGCGACCCCTCCTTCTTCGCCAGCGAGAGGCGCGGCTCGGTGCCGGCCCGCAGGCGCGAGATGTTGGCCCGGTGCGACCAGATCACGAACAGCCCGATCGCGCACGCCGCCGCGAACACGGGCGAGCCGGGGCCGAGCGTGACGGCGACCGCGAGCGGCAGCACGAGCGCGGCGCTGATCGACGCGAGCGAGACGATGCGCGAGCGCCAGACGACGAGCGCGAAGATCGCGAGCGCGACGCCGAGCGCGGCGGGTGCGAGTGCGCCGAACACGCCGGCCGCCGTCGCGACGCCCTTCCCGCCCCCGTTCCAGAGCAGGAAGACCGGCCTCGCGTGCCCGACGATCGCTGCGATGCCGTAGGCGAGTCCCCACCAGAGCGTCGTTTGCGGCGCGTGCACGAACGCCGGATCGATCATCCCCGGCAGCAGCGCGACCGGCAGCGCGCCCTTGAGCGCGTCGCACAGGAAGACCACCGCCGCCGCCTCGGGCCCGAGCGTGCGCAGCACGTTCGTCGCACCCAGGTTGCCCGACCCCACCGTCCGCAGGTCGATCCCCTTGAGGATCCGTCCCGCGAGGTACGCCGACGGGATCGAGCCCGCGACGTACGCGACGAGGAGGCCGAAGGCCGGGTGCATCAGTCGCGGCCGCCCTTGCGCCGCATCAGGATCCGCAGCGGGTTGCCGGTGAAGCCCCACTTCTCGCGGAAGCCGTTGTGCAGGTACCGGATGTAGTGCTCGGCGACGAGGTCCGGGTTGTTGCCGAAGACGGCGAAGGTGGGCGGTGCGGTCTCGACCTGCGTCGCGTAGTTGAGCTTGACCTCGTTGCCGGCGGCCTGCGGCGGCTGGCGCCGCGCGAGGAGCTCCTGGAGCGCCTCGTTCACGTCGCTCGTGCTGATCCGCTTGGCGCGCTCGCGCTCCACCTCGAGGATGAGGTCGAGGACCCTGTTCACGCGCTGGCCGGTGAGGGCCGAGCTGAACAGGAACGGCACCCACTTGAAGTGCGGGACCTTCTCGGCGGCCTCCTTCTCGAACTTCCCCGCCGTCTTGTCGTCCTTCTCCTTCAGGTCCCACTTGTTGACGACGATGATGAGCGCGCGCCCGGCGTCCCAGGCGAGCGTCGCGATCTTGAGGTCCTGGTTGTGGAGCCCCTCGACGGCGTCGATCATCAGGATGCAGATGTCGGCGCGGTCGATCGCGCGGCGCGTGCGCAGCGCCGAGTAGAACTCGACGCCGTCGTCCACCTTGCTCTGCCGGCGCAGGCCGGCGGTGTCGACGAAGATGAACGGCCGCCCGTGGTAGGTGAACGGCGTGTCGATCGAGTCGCGCGTGGTGCCCGCGACATCGGAGACGACGAGCCGCTCCTCGCCCAGCAGCCGGTTGATGAACGACGACTTGCCGACGTTCGGCCGGCCGATGACGGCGACGCGGAGCGCGTCCACCTTCCCGTCGCCGTCGGTCTCCGGGAGCTGCTCGACGACGACGTCGAGCAGGTCGCCCGAGTTCTTGCCATTCGCCGCCGACACGGGCACCACGTCGCCGGCGCCGAGGTTGTAGAACTCGAAGTGGTCGGTGCTCTTGGGATCGTCGACCTTGTTCGCGACGAGCACCCACGGCTTCCGCGCGGCGCGCAGCAGGTCGACAATCCGCGCGTCGCTCGGGTGGAGGCCCGCCTTCGCGTCCATGACGAGCAACATCAGGTCCGCCTCGGCGATCGCCTCCTTCACCTGGTGCTTGATCGCGAGGTCCATCGGGAGGTCGGAATCCTCGACGAGGCCGCCGGTGTCGACGAGCCAGAAGTCGCGGCCGTTCCACTGCGCGAGCGCGAAATGGCGGTCGCGCGTCGTCCCCGCCTCGTCGCTCACGATGGCGGTGTCGTCGCCGATGAGGCGGTTGAAGAGGGCCGACTTGCCGACGTTCGGCCGGCCGACGAGCGCGACGACGGGGATGTCAGCCACGGCCGCTCCCCGCGAGGGCGGGGCGGAGAGAAGAACCTTCATGTTCGAGCACGTCGATGAAATCGTAGGACGGATAGACCGGCATCGGCAGCGCCTCGCGCACGGCGACGAAGGGCTGGTCGTCGAGGAAGACGCCGGCGTCGTTGATCGTCTCGGCCGGGATCAGCGCGAGGTCGAGGTCGGTGCGGCCGGCGAGCGCGCCGGTGATGTCCGCGCCGACGAGAAGGCCCGCGGTGGTGACGGTGGGGCCGAAGAGCGAGTTGACGGTGGGGATCAGGTCGAACTGCGCGCCGGTCGCGGCGCTGAGCTGCTCGAGGAGCGCGGGCATCAGCGTGGACATCGCCTTCCCCGTCACGACCCCGATCCGCTTGCCGTCGAGGCGCGGGAGCCGCGACACGCCGTCGCGCACGCGGTCGCGCAGCGAGGTGACCGCGCCGACGCCGTTCTCGATCTGCGCGAAATCGCGATAGTGCGCGGCGGCGGGGAGCTCGCGGCCGGCGAGGAGGTAGAGCTCGTCCGAGCCGTAGGTCCACGAACTGGTGGTAGGCCTCCCTGAAGCCCGGGGGCGTGGTCACCACGCCGT
>CAZIDS010000110.1:0-9861 GCA_964537945.1 uncultured Gemmatimonas sp.
GAAGTGGTCATCGCGGCCAGCCAGGAGAACGGCGGCACGATGGTGAGCGGCAGCTCCTACATGTTCGACGCGCAGGTCGCACTCTTCCTCTCGACGCTGCCGCCGGCCGCCGCGTCGCAGGCGGTCGCGTGAGCGCGCTGGTGAACGGCCTTCGCGCGCGCCCAGGAGTCCTCGCGCTCGGCTCGGCCGAGAACGCGATCACGGTCCGCGTGCAGGTCCCGGAGCTGTGGGACGCGGTCGCGGTGCGCTGCGGCGAGGGCACGTCGGTGCTCGCGCTCGAGCAGGCCGCGCTCGAGGCCTTCGGCGAGCGGCATCATCCGGCCGAGGACTACGTGATGAAGCTCCGCGGCTTCGAGGTGTTCGACGAGCACGCGGCGGTGACGGACGCCGGCGCGCGGGAGGGTTCGACCTTCCTCCTCACCTACCGCCTCCGGCGGCCGGTCCGCTGAGCACCGCGGCCAGCGCTCCCGCCCAGACCGACCGCGACGCCCTCCTGGCTGCTGCGGCCCGCCTGCGCGCGGAGGTCGGCCGCAGGATCGTCGGGCAGGAGCAGGTGCTCGACGAGATCCTGATGGCGCTCGTCGCCGGCGGCCACGCGCTGCTGGTCGGCGTCCCCGGGCTCGCGAAGACCCTCATGATCCGGTCCGTCGCGGAAGCGATGGACCTCGAGTTCCGGCGCATCCAGTTCACGCCCGACCTCGTGCCGAGCGACATCACCGGCACCGAGCTGCTCGAGGAGGACGCGCAGAGCGGCCACCGCTCCTTCCGCTTCGTGCGCGGGCCGGTCTTCGCGAACATCGTCCTCGCCGACGAGATCAACCGCGCGCCGCCGCGCACCCAGTCGGCGCTCCTCGAGGCGATGCAGGAGCATCGCGTCACGGCCGCCGGCCAGACGATGCCGCTGCCCGAGCCGTTCTTCGTCCTCGCGACGCAGAACCCGATCGAACAGGAAGGCACGTATCCGCTCCCCGAGGCGCAGCTCGACCGCTTCCTCTTCGACATCCGCATCGGCTATCCGGGCGCGGATGAGGAGATCGCGATCCTGCGCGCGACGACGGGCGTGGGCGAGGCCGCGCTCAAGCCGATCATCGACGCGACGCAGGCGAGAGCACTGCAGCGGATGACGCGCGAGATCCCCGCGGCGGATGCGGCGCTGCGCTACGCGGCCGCGCTCGCGCGCGCGACTCGACCCAAGGGCGGCGAGGCGACGGCGCTCGTCGAGCAGTACGTGCGCTGGGGCGCCGGCCCGCGCGCGGGACAGGCGCTCATCCTCGGCGCCAAGGCCGCCGCGCTCCTTGCTGGGCGGCACGCCGTAGCGCCGGAGGACATCCGCCGTGTCGCGCGGCCGGTGCTGCGCCACCGCGTGCTGCCGAACTTCGCCGCCGAGGCGGAGGGGATCGACAGCGAGCGGATCGTCGAGGACCTGATCACGCGCGTGCCCGAGCCGCGCGGCCTCACCGGGATCTAACCCATGGCGGTGGGCCCGTACGGCGCGTTGCTCGACGCCGTGCGCGGCGTGCGATGGCCTGCGCGACGCCCGGTGCCCGGGGGCGCGCCCGGCGCCCATCAGGCGCGCACGCGTGGGATCGCGCCCGAGTTCGCGGAGTACCGGCCCTATCGCCAGGGCGACGACCCGCGCCGCATCGACTGGAAGCTCCTCGCGCGCTCGGACAAGGCCTTCATCCGGCTCGCACCCGACCACGCCACGCTCGGCACGACCTTCATCGTGGATGCGTCAGCGTCGATGGGCTTCGAGGGGAAGTTCGCGCTCGCACGGCGGCTCGTGGTCGCGCTCGCGGCCGTCGCGCACGCGAGCGCCGATCCGGTGGGGATGGTGCTCGCCTCGGGTGAGCGCGTGCGGCGGCTGCCGCCGCGCGCGCGCGGCGGCGTGGTGGCCGAGCTGGCACGGACGCTCGATGAATCGCAGTGCGTGGGGAGCGTCGCGCTCGCGCCGTTCGTCTCCACATCCACGGCGCGCTGCGTGGTGGTGACCGACGCGCTCGGCGACGCCGATGCGCTGCGCGCCGCACTCGCCCGCCACCGCGCGCAGGGCGGGGAAGGGCACCTGCTGCACGTCGTCGCGCGCCGGGAGATTGAGCCGCCCGTGGAAGGCGTGCTCGCGACCGACCCCGAGGACGAGCGCATCGCGCGGCCGCTCGTCGCGGCGACGCGTGATGGTTACCTCGCACGGTTCGCCGAGTGGCGCGCGGAGCTCGCGCGCCGCGTGCGCGCCGACGGCAACGCGTTCCACGAAGTGGTGGACGACGCGGCGGTGGACCAGCTCGTGCGCCGCATCGTGACCCCGCCGGGCGCGGAGGCGCGGCGATGACCTTCGGCGCGCCGATGCTGCTCGCGGCGGGCGCGGCGGCGGCGCTCGGGATCGTCGTGCTGCATCTGCTCTCCACGAGGCGGCCGCCGCCGGCGCCGCTGCCCACCGCGCGCTTCGTGCCCGAGAGCGAGGCGCGCGCGGTCTCGCGGTCGTCGAAGCCGACCGATCTGCTGCTGCTCGCACTGCGGGCGCTGGCAGTGCTGCTCGTCGGCGCGGCGTTCGCGCGGCCGCTGCCCGATGCGCCCGGGCCGAGCGTGAGGACCGTGGTGCTGCTCGATCGCTCGGCGGTCGTCGAGGATGCGGGCGCTGCCGCGCGCGAGGCGACGCGGCTCGCGGGCGAGGGCGGAGCGATCGTCATGTTCGACACGACGGCGCGGCGGCTCGATGAGGCCGGCATCGCGGGACTCGCGCAGGAGGCCGGTGCGCGCGCGGCCGACGCCGCGCGGGCGCGGCCATCGCACGGGATCCTCTCCTCCGCGTTCGTGGCCGGCATCCGCGCGGCGCGGGAGGTCGCGCGCGGCGCGGACTCGGTGCGGCTCGCGATCGTGTCGCCGCTCACGGGGGAGGAGATCGATGCGGCCACGCGGACCGCGCGCGCGTCGTGGCCCGGCGGCGTCGAGATCGTGCGCGTCGCCGGCGTCGCCGATACGATGCGCGCTCCGCGGCCGGCGCTCGTGACGCGACTCGCCGATGATCCGATCGCCCCTGCGATCGCCGCGCTCGAAGCGACGCGCGGCGCGCACGACGTGCGGATCGTGCGCACCGAGCTCACCGCGTCCCTCTCCTCCGCGCGGCCCGAACCGCCTTCGGCCGCGGACTCGGCGTGGCTGAACGCCGTGCGGGGCCGCGTGCTGCTGGTCTGGCCGACGACCGACCGCGCGCCGTCGCCAGACGGCGCGACGGCCTTCGGTGCGCGCGCCGCGACGATCGTCGCGCCGCTCGTCCGACTCCCGCTCGGCGCGGACCCGACGGGGCGCGCGGTCGCGCGCTGGCGCGACGGAGCGCTGGCCGCCATCGAGCGCCCGCTCGGCGATGGCTGCGTGCGCGAGATCGGCGTGGGCGTCCCTTCGGCGGGCGACCTCACGCTGCGGCCGGCGTTCCAGGCCTTCCTCGGCGTACTCGTCGAGCCCTGCGGCGGCGCTCGCGGCGTCGCGATCTCCGACTCGATCGCGGCTGAGCTCGCAGGCCCGCCGGGCGCGGTCGCGGCGCGCACGCTGACGGCCGCCGGCGCGACCGATCCGCGCCTCGCCGCCTGGCTGCTCGCCGCGGCGCTCGCGCTGCTCGTCATCGAGTGGGCGCTGCGCGGGCGGAGGCGCGCGTGAGTCGCGAGCAGCTCACCGCCCGGCTCGCCGATGCGCGGCGCAGTCTCGCGCTCGCGATGGCGCTGCGGACCGCGCTCGTCGCCATCACCGTGGGCATCGCGGTGGTCGTGGCGCTCGCGTTCGTGGACCTGGTCGTCGCGCTGCCCGCGGCCGTGCGCGGCGCGGGCGGACTCCTGGCGCTCGCGGCGACTGGTGCCGTCCTCCTGCGCGACTGGTTCCGCCACGTCGGCCCAGCGTTCAGGGCGCCGTTCGAGCAGGTCGCACTCTGGTTCGAGGAACGCATCCCGTCCTTGCGCTATGCGCTCGTCACCTTCGCGGACCTCGGTGCCTCGGGCGGTCGCCGAGCCGTCGACACCTCCGACGCGCGCGCGACGGAGGGCGCGCTGCTCGCCGCCGTCGAGGGCGCGCCCCTCGAAGCTCACGTGCGTTCGGCGACCCGGACGGCGCTCACGAAGCCGCTGCTGCTCACGGTGATCGCGGCGGTGCTCATCGCCGTGCTTCCCGACGGCGCGGTCGCCCGCGTGACCGCGCCGCGCGCGGGCGATCTGCTCGAACGCCCGGGCGCCGCCGGCCGCGCCGCCGCCGACCCGCTCGCGACGATCGTCGTGCGACTGCGCCCGCCCGCATACGCCGGACTCGCCGTCGAGGCGTTCGACGATCCGTCATCGGTGCGCGGGCTCGTGGGGAGCGAGGTGGTGGTCGAGGGGCGCGGGCGCGATGTGCGCGCCGTGGTCGGCGATTCCGCGCGCGCGGTACGCTCGGGGGGCGATCGCTGGTCGCTCACCCTGCCGATGCCGAAGGAGCCGACGGGCGTCCGGCTGCGCGGCCCCGCGCGGGAACGCGTGCTCGTGCTCGAGCCCGTCGTGGACTCGGCGCCCGCGATCCGTCTCGACGAGCCCACGCGCGACACGGTGCTTCGCGCCGCCACCGGCACCATCGAACTGAGGGCCGGACTGCGCGACGACCACGGCCTCGCCGACGCGGCCTTCGAGTTCATCGTGAGCAGCGGCAGCGGCGAGGCGTTCACCTTCCGCGGCGGCCGGCTCGCGGCCGCGGCGTATCCCGCCGGCACGCGCGCCGCGCGCATCACCGGCGCGCTCCGGCTCGACACGCTCAAGCTCGCGCCGGGCGACCTCGTGCACCTGCGCGCCGTGGCGCGCGACCGCAACGACGTCACCGGCCCCGGCACCGGCGCGAGCGAGACGCGCACGCTGCGCATCGCGCGCCCCGACGAGTACGACTCGGTGAGCGTGGACCCGATGCCGCCCACCGAGCCGGAGAAGAACGCGCTCTCGCAGCGGATGATCCTGATGATGACGCAGGAGCTCCGCGGCCGGGAGCGACGCATCGGCCCGGCGGCGACCACGGCCGAGGCGCGGCGGATCGCGATCGAGCAGACGAAGCTGCGCAAGAAGGTCGGCGAGATCGTCTTCACGCGACTCGGCGAGAACGACGGCGAGCACGAGCACTTCACGGGCGACGGGCACGACCACAGTCCCGCGGGCCTCGTCGACCCCGACGCGGTGCTCGCGGCGGCGGAAGCGGCGGCGAACGCGAGCGCCAATCGCGCGCTCGAGTCGGAAGGGGACGAGACGCCGATCGTCGCGATCAACAAGCCGCTGCTCGAGGCCTACAACCACATGTGGCGTGCGTCGTCAGAGCTCGAGACGGGGCAGCCCGGCGCGGCGATCCCGTGGATGGAGCGCGCGATCGCCGCGCTGCAGCGGGCGCGGTCGGCCGAGCGCATCTATCTGAGGGGGCGTCCTCCGCGGGTGGTGATCGATCTCGCGAAGGTGCGCGGGACGGGGAAGGAGAAGGGCGCGCCCGGCGTCCGGCTCGCGAGGCCCGCCCTCGACCCCGAGCGCGCTGCGAGGATCGCGCGGTTCGATGCGGTGCTCGACACCGTCGTCACCGATCCACTCGCGGCCGCGGATGCCCTCTTGCTGCTGCGCCTGCGCCTGCCGGCCGACGAACGCGTGGCGGCCGAGGCGCTCACCGGAGCCGCCGATGCGCTCCGCCGCGGCGGCGACGTGACCGCGCCGCTGCAGCGCGCGCGCCGCGCCCTCGTGGGCGACGCCGAACGGCGCGACGCGCTCGGACCCTGGGGCGACTGATGGCCGACTTCATCTTCGCCACCGCGCAGTACGATTCCGGCGACTGGGACTCGGCCCCGCTCGTCCCCGCGAACATCATCGACTCGATCGCGCGCTACACGGGCATCGATGTGGCCCCGACGGGCGTGACGGTCCCACTTGGCTCGCGCGACCTCTTCAAGTATCCGCTCGTGTACCTCACCGGCCATCTCCCGGTGCGATTCAGCGACGCCGAACGGACGACGTTGCGCGAGTACTGCGCGCGCGGCGGGCTGCTCTTCGTGGATGACCACAACCACGATGTGGACGGGCAGTTCCACAAGACGGCGACCGAGGAGATCGCGCGCGCGGTGGGCCCGCTGAAGGACCTGCCGAACGACCACGCGCTCTACCGGAGCTTCTTCCCGTTCCCTGACGGCCCGCCGACGACGAGCCACGAGCTGAACGGCTGGGGCGACAACCTCGTGCACAAGCACCTGCAGGCGGTGCTGCAGGGCGACCGGATCGCGGTGCTCTACTCGAGCAAGGACTACAGCTCGGAGTGGAACTACCATCCCGACAACAAGCGCTACTTCTCGGTGGACAACACGAAGTTCGGCGTGAACCTGGTGGTCTATGCCCTCAGTCGCTGACGTGCGGGGCCGGCTCGAGCTCGCGGCGCGGCTCGTCGCGCTCGCGGCGCTCCTGCTCGCGCTCGTGCGGCTCGTGCTCGACGCGCGCGGCGGCGACGCCGCGCCGCGGCACGTGCGCGTGGAGGGCGGGCTCGCGCCCGCGTCGCGCGATTCGCTCGTCGCACTCGCACGCGCGGGCGACCGGATCGAGTGGAGCGGGCCGGTCTCCCCGCTCGCGCTCGCGGTGGAGCCGGTGCGGGATCCGTCGGCGCGGTCGCGACTGCTCGTCGCGGGCGCCGGCAGCGCGGCGCTCGCCGATTCGCTCGGCCCGCTTGACTCGCTTGCGAGTGCGGGGACGTACACGACGGCCGGCGTCGCGGGACTCGTGCGCGTGAGCGCGCGGCCGGCCGCGGAGGCGCTCGGCACGACCGACGCACTCGCCCGCGCGACCGTGGGCGCCGCGCCGGGCCGTGTGTTCGTGAGCGGCCGCGTGGGGTGGGAGGCGAAGTTCGTGATCGCCGCGCTCGAGGAATCGGGGTGGCTCGTGGACGCGAGGCTCCGACTCGCCGACACGCTCTTCATCACGCAGGGGCGCGCGGGCACGCCGACCCGCGCGACGCACGCGGCAGTGGTGGCGCTCGATTCGGTGACGGCGATCCCGGCCGGTGCGCTCGATGCGTTCGTGCGCGGCGGCGGCGGCCTCGTGCTCGCGGGCGGCGGCGCAGCGTCCCGTGCGCTCGGATCGCTGGCGCCCGCACGTGCGGGCGCGCTCGTGGAGGCGGACGCGGGCGCATTCGAGCGCGGCGAGCCGATGGCCGCCATCGCGCACCTGCGACTGAGCGCGCTGCGCACGGATGCGGTGCCGCTCCTCACGGCGGACGGTCGCCCCATCGCACTCGCCCGCCGGGTCGCCGCCGGCCGCGTGGTGATGACGCCGCTCGTCGAGAGCTGGCGCTGGCGGATGCAGGCCGAGCGGGACGGGCCGCGCGGGCATCGCGAGTTCTGGAACGCGCTCGTGGCCGCCGCGGCCGCGGCTCCCGCCGCCGCGCCGCCGCCGACGGACGCGACGGGCGATCAAGGCACCGATGGCGCCCCGCTCGCCTCGCTCGTGCAGCGCCTCGGTCCCGCGATGCCCGGGCGCGCCGCGACTCCTCCCGCCACGCCGGCGCTCCCCGCCTGGCTCGGCCTCGCCGCCCTCGCGCTCCTCCTCGGCGAATGGGCCTCCCGCCGCGCCCGGGGTGCCGCGTGACGCTCGCCTTCATCTCGCACTCGGACATCGGCTTCCACGACAACGGCTGGGGTCACCCCGAGCACGTCGGCCGCATCCGCGCGATCACCCGCGCGCTGCGCTACGCACCCGAGCTCTTCATGGCGCTCGAGCATCTCGACGGCCGGCACGCCACCGAGGACGAGCTCGCCCTCGCGCATGATCGCGACTACATCCGCCGCGTGCGCGAGCTCAGCGAGGCCGGCGGCGGCCGCTTCGACGCGGACACCGTCGCGAGCGCGGGTTCGTGGGGCGCCGCGACCGCCGCCGCCGGCTGCGTGCTGATGGGAGTCGAGCGCGCCCTCGACGGGCGCAACCCGCGGTCCTTCGCCGCGGTGCGCCCGCCGGGCCATCACGCGCTCCGCGACCAGGCGATGGGCTTCTGCCTCTTCGGGAGCGTCGCGATCGGTGCGCTGCGCGCGCTCCAGCTCGGCGCGAAGCGCGTGGTGATCGTGGACTGGGACGTGCACCACGGCAACGGCACGCAGGCGCTCGTCGAGCGCACCGAGGGGATCCGCTTCGTCTCGATGCACCAGTGGCCCTGGTATCCGGGCTCGGGCGCGGCGGAGGATCGCGGCCCGCTCGGCACCGTGTGGAACGTGCCGATGCCGGCCGGGCTCGCACCGCAGTCGTACCGCGAGGCGCTGCTCGGCGCCGTGGACGCGGCGACGAAGGGCTGGACCCCCGACCTCGTGATGATCTCCGCCGGCTTCGACTCGCTCGCCGGCGACCCGCTCGGCGGCTTCACGCTCGAGCTCGACGACGTGCGCGCGCTCACGCGCGAGCTGGTCACGCGCGCGGCGCGCTGGTGCGGCGGCCGCGTGGTGAGCGCGCTCGAGGGGGGCTACGAGCCCGACCGCGTGGGCGCGGCGGTCGTCGCACACCTCGAGGCGCTGCGGTAGTTTCCTCGCATGCGCAAGAAGCGGACGAGCAAGGCCCTCCGGATGCGGCCGGTCACGGACGAGCATCCGATCGTCGTGCAGGAGTCGCGCCCCCGCAGCTGGTTCCGTGACGCCGCGGGTGCCGTGCGCCGCGACGTCGACCCGAAGGAGTTCGCCGGCATCGTCGCCTCGGGGCACGGGATGCTCTGGGTGGACATCGACAACCGGAGCACGGGACAGCTGGCGCTCCTCAAGGACGCCTTCCAGTTCCACCCGCTGAGCATCGAGGACGTCACGTCGCCCGAGGGGCGCGTGAAGTTCGAGGAGTTCCCGAAGTACGCGTTCGCCGTGGTGCGCGCGGTGCGCTTCGTCGAGGAGACGGCCGACCTCTACGACATCGAGACCTTCAACCTCTACTGCTTCCTCGGGCACAACGTCCTCGTCACGGTGCACGGGCCGCACGCGCCGGGCGTGGACAAGGCGGTCGACCGGCTGCAGCGCGACACCGACATCCTCACGCGCGGCCCGAGCCGGCTGC
This sequence comes from uncultured Gemmatimonas sp., assembly GCA_964537945.1. GTDB lineage: Bacteria > Gemmatimonadota > Gemmatimonadetes > Gemmatimonadales > Gemmatimonadaceae > Pseudogemmatithrix. The sequence continues at coordinate 9,042 of CAZIDS010000110.1, forward strand.
TGCACCACATCCTCGACGCGACGGTGGATGCGTACTTCCCGATCGTCGAGCAGCTCGACGCCTTCGTGGACGGGCTCGAGGAGCGCGTGTTCGTCGCGTTCGACCAGGAATCGCTGCGCGACATCTTCGCCGTGAAACGGCTCGTGCTGCAGCTCAAGCGCCACCTCTCGCCGATGCGCGAGGTGTTCAACATCATGCAGAACCGCCCCTGCACGCTGCTGCCGGCCGACTCGCAGATCTGGTTCCGCGACATCTACGACCACGTCATCCGGCTGAACGAGGCGCTCGACACCTACCGTGACCTGCTCTCGAGCACGCTCGACGCGTACCTGACGCAGGTGTCGAACCGGATGGGCGTCGTGACGAAAGGCCTCACCATCGTCGCGACGCTCTCGGTGCCGTTCGTCGTGGTGAGCGGGATGTGGGGGATGAACTTCGCCGACATCCCGCTCGGCTCGTACCCGCACGGCTTCTGGCTGATGCTCGCCCTGCAGCTCGGGCTCGGCGGGATGCTCATCTGGGTGCTGCGCCGCCGCGGCTGGCTGTAGATTCCCATCCGTGTTCTGCCCTGACTGCGGCACCTGGAACCGGAGCGCGGCGCGCACCTGCGCCAACTGCTCGCTCGAGCTCCCGGCCCTCCCGGTCGAGATCGACGCGCCCGACCACCTGATCACGTCGCTCCGCCAGGCGACGGGGCAGCGCTACCGCATCGTGCGCCGCATCGGCTCGGGTGGGATGGCCGACGTCTACGAGGCGCGCCACCACCTGCTCGACCGGCCCCTTGCGGTGAAGGTCCTCCATTCGCACCTCGCGCGGGAGC
>CAZIDS010000111.1:0-5310 GCA_964537945.1 uncultured Gemmatimonas sp.
GCGGATCCCCGCCGGGTAGCTCCGCACGAACTTCGCCATCCCGAGCCCCATCTCGCGCACCCAGTGCGCCACGCGGTCGCGGGTGCGGGGCGGCAGCGTGCGGAAGAGCACGAGCACGAGGTCGCTGTGCCGGACGAGCTCGAGGTGCGCCGGGTCGCCCTGCAGTCCCGCGGCGACGGCGGGGAAGCCGTCAGCGGCGTCGCGGTCGTCGAGCGTGCGCAGGAAGCGCTCGAGCAGCTCGGCGCGCCGTGCGGGCGGCGTCGAGTTGTCGTCCTCGATCGTGTCGGCGATCCGGCAGAGCAGGTAGGCCACGTTCACCGCGACGCCGAGCGTGCCGGGCAGGAAGCGGATGCTGATCGCGAAGGTGCGCGAGACCTCGGGGAGGATCGCGACCGAGAAGCGCGACGCCTCGCGGATCCGCTCCGGCGGATCCGCGGCGGGAGCGAATGGGGCCATGCCGGACGTCATCCCCCTAAGCTAGCGGTCCGGCTTCTTCGACGGGATGAGGAGCTTGTCGAGCAACGACCGTCGCGGCTCGTCGCCGAACTCGAGGCGGTCGAGCGACTGCTCGATGGCGAGCTGCGTGCCGTTGGCGGCGCTGCGGAACATCGCGCGCGCGATCACCCACGGCAGCACGCCGAGCGCGGCGCCGGCGGCGAACGCGACCGACGGCCAGACGTTGAGCGCCACCAGCACGGCCGTGACCGCGGCGCCCGCGAGGAGGCCGCCGAACCCGACGCGCAGCACCACCGCCCGCCGCGGCGCGAGCGTCGCGTCGAGCCGCACGTGCACCTTCCCCGGCTCCACCTGCACGACCGACGCGCTCACCTCGTTCGCCTTCGCGAGCGCGAGCGGCCGCCCGCTGAGGCCGGCCGCCATCTCGTGCGCGACGCCGGCGAAGCCGCGCCGCGGCCCCCACACGATTCGGTCGGGGAACCGGCGCGTCTCGACGAGGTTCTCGTTCTCGTGGAAGCTGCGGTCGATCCGCTCGAGCACCGCGCGCGCGTCGCCGGGCACGACGCGCGACGCCGTGAAGTTGGCCGGACCCGCGAGCGCGGCGCTGAAGCCGCGCTCGTCGGGCAGCGTGACCCGCATCCGCTCCTCGGCGAGCGCCTGCTTCACCGCCACCGGCGAGATGCCGACCTCCTTCGCGAGCGCGAGCAGGTCGGCCTCCGACATCGTCTCCGGCACGTCGCCGCTCGCCGCGTGCAGCTCGGCCGCGCGCAGCAGCACGCGCTCGAGCGCGGCGCGCGGGAGGATGGGGGCGGGGAGGTCGGCCATCTCAGATCCCGGTGAAGGCGAGGTCCACCTGCCGCCGCATCGACGCGACCATCTCCTCGGGCATCGGGAAGGCGGCCGCGAGCGCGGCGATCGGGTCGGTCCCGGCGGGCTGGCCCGCCTGCGCGAGGTAGTAGCGCGCGTAGCGCTCGGCGAGGTCGGGCGCGAGGCGCGCGACGACGAGCGCGCCGCCGCGCACGAGGCCCGCGGCCATCAGCCGCGCGCCCGCGCCGTCGCGCTGCTGCGCGGGCGTGAGGTTGTCGTTCACCGCCACCGCCGCGATCGCCCCCGATGCCTCGTGCGCGAATACGAAGAGCGGCACGGCGCTCGAGTCGCGTCCCGCCGGCCAGCCGACCGCGACCTGCCCGACGTTCTTCCCCGCGGCGATCGCGCGGCCCTCGCCGCCCAGCACGGTCGAGAGGATGAGGTCGCCGTTCCCCTGCTGCGTGTGGTTCAGCAGCGGCTGCAGCACCGGGCGCCACGCGGACTGCCAGAGCGTATCGAACGCGGCGAGCGCCGCGGCGCGGTCGCGCTGCTGCTCGAGCCACCACGCGTGGTGGAACTTCTCGCGCTCGTCGGCGAGCCCTGCGACGAAGCGTTGCGCGAACTCGCGGTCCTCCTTGCGCGGGAAGGCCTCGGCGAGGAACGCGATGATGCCCTGCACCTCGCGGTTGGTCGCCGAGCGCGGGTCGCCCTCGGCGCGCTGGAAGTACTCGAACGCCTGCTGCATCTCCTCCCAGTTCGCGAAGTAGAGCGCGAGGAACTGCGCGCCCTCGAGCTGCGGCCGCACGCGCAGCTGTGTCGCAAGGTTCGTGTGCAGCGAGTCGAGCCGCGTGTAGATCCCGCGCTGGTTCTTCAGGATCGTCATCCGCTGCCGGTAGTCGCGCGCGAAGAGCGGCACGCGCGCGGTGTCGTCCATCAGCAGGGCGAAGCCGTGCAGCCAGAGGTCCACGTGCTCGCGCGTCTTCACCGGCCACTGCGGGCCGCGCACGACGGGGCGGAGCGGCTCGGCGGTGTGCTGGGTGCCGGCGCAGCCGGCGGCGAGCAGGGCGACGAGCAGGGCGGCGCGCGCGCGGCGCGCGGTCAGGCCTTCCGTCCGCAGGTGACGCAGAACTTCCATCCCGATTCGATCTCCGCGCTGCACCCGGGGCAGCGCCTCACGAGGAGGTTCAGCCCGCAGGACGGGCAGAACTTGATGGTGCGCCCCGTGGGGAGCGCCTGCGCACAGTACGGACAGCCGGTGAGCGCGGTGCCGGTCGCCGCCGGCGCCGCGTCCTGGCTCCCCGCGTACGCGTCGAAGGCCTCTTGTAGCGCACCGCGTCCGATTGGTTCCGTCATCGGCTCCGTGATCGGGACGGCGCTCGACCCGCGCGGCGACGTCGTCATCGGCGCCACGCCGGCGCTCGAGCGCCGCGGATTCATCGGCGTCGGCGGACGGAGGTCGATCTCCGTGTCGCCGGCGAGCACCTCCTGCGCCCTCGCCGTCGCGAGCCGGAGCTTCGTCTGCGCGTACGTGCGCATCACCGTGAGGTCCGGGTTCGGCGTCTCGAGCTCGGCCTTCAGGTCGTCCTGCATCAGGTCGTCGCCGAACGCGAGCGAGCGCTCGCCCGAGCAGAGGCGCATCAGCACGTGCAGGTAGTCGTCGTGCGTGTCGAGCGCGCCGTCGCGCTTCGCCGCCGCGTAGGGCGCGAACGCGTCGAGGATCTCGCCGACGGTCACCGGGCGCTCGAGCGCGCCCGCCGCGCCGGCGGCGAGGACGATGCGGCGGAAGAGGAGGTCGAGGGCGTCCACGTCGGCGGGGGTCGGGTCCGTGCTCAGCCCGGACGGGGCAAAGATGCCGAGGCGCGGAACGCATCGCCATCGGGGAAGGGCGCGACCTCGCCCTTCGCGCCGCCCTTCTTCCGCCGCGCGGCGAGCCACTCGTCGAATCCCGACGCCACGTAGCCGCCCGACTGCGTCTGCTCGGTCGCGGCGCGCACGGCGAGGTCGTTCGCGTACTCGTTCTGCGGATGGCCCGCGTGCCCCTTCACCCACTGCCAGCTCGCCTCGTGCCCGTTCACCGCGCCGATCGCCTCCTTCCAGAGCGAGAGGTTCTCGATCGCGCCCGTCTTCCGCTTCCAGCCGTTGCGCGCCCAGCTGTGCACCCAGCTCGTGAGCCCGTCCACGATGTAGCGCGAGTCGGTGGTGAAGCGCACGCTGAAGCGCCCGTCCTTCGCGCCCAGCCCGCGGAACGCCTCGATCACCGAGCGCAGCGCCATCCGGTTGTTCGTCGTCGCGGGCTCGCTGATCCAGAGGTCGCGGCGCGTGATGCGGCCGTCGGCGTGGCGGTACTCGACGAGCACGCCCGCGCCGCCGGGATTGTCGCCCTCCTTGCCGTTGCCGAGGCAGGACTCGTCGGCGTAGACGGCGACGAGGTGGTGGTGCGCGCTCATCGCACCACCTCGAGCCGGTCCACCTCGTCGAGGTGCAGCGTCAGGCGTGCGCCCGTCGTCGGGTGCCGCGCGACGATCGCCTCGCCGCGCCCCTGCGTGACGAGCCGCTCGGGGATCACGATGAACTCGGTGCCGCGCCGCAGCACCACGATGCGCGCCGCATCGACGATGGCGCGCTCGAGCGCGTCGTACTGCCGCACGCTCAGCCCCACGCGACCCCCGAGGGCCCGCACCAGTCGGCGACGACGCGCGTGAGCACGTCGGCCGCGCGCTCGATCTCCTCCACCGGCACGTACTCCTCGGCCGCGTGCGCGACCGCGATGTCGCCCGGCCCGAAGCAGACCGCGGGGATCCCCTTCGCCGTGAGCAGCGCGGCGTCGGTCCAGCAGGAGAGCCCCTCGACGGGCGCCGCCAGCTGCTCGGCCGCGCACGCCTGCTCGAGCGCGCGCACGACGGCATGGTCCAGCTTCACGTCGTTCGGCTCCTGCACGAGCCCGAGCGCGACGTCGGCGCGGAAGTGCGGCGTCCGCTCGGCGACGCGCGCGGCGGCGGCGGCGATCTCGTCGGCGAACTGCCGGCCGCGCTCGCCGGGGAGCGTGCGGCGCTCGAGCGAGAGCGTGCAGCGGTCGGGATAGGTGGAGATGCCGATCCCGCCGCCGATGGTGCCCGCGTGCAGCGACGCGTGGCCGAGGAGCGGGTGCACGCGCTGCGCGAGCACGTCGCGCTGGTACTGCTCGAGCTCGGCGAGCAGCAGCGCCGCGTGCGTGATCGCGTCCACGCCGACGTCATAGCGCGAGCCGTGCGCGGCGCGGCCGTGCACCGTGACGTCGGCCCAGGCGAAGCCGCGGTGCGCGGGGCAGATCGCGAGCCGCGTCGGCTCGGTGACGATCGCCGCGTGCGCGGTGACGCCCATCTCGAGGAAGGCGCGCGTGCCGGCGCTCTCGTACTCCTCGTCGATCACCGCGGCGAGGACGACCTCGCCGCCGAGCGCGCGGGCGTGGCCGGCGCGCGCCGCGGCCGCGCACATCGCGGCGACGCCCGACTTCATGTCGGCCGCGCCGCGCCCGTAGAGGCGGCCGTCGCGGACGTCCGGCGTGAACGGCGCGTGCGTCATCCCCTCGACGCCGACCGTGTCGAGGTGGCCGTTGAGCATCAGCGAGTAGCCGCCCGCGCCGCCTCCGATGCGCGCGAGCACGTTGTGCCGGCCCGGCGCCGCCTCGATCAGGTCCACCGCGAAGCCCCAGTCGGTGAGCACCGACGCGAGCAGCTCGGCGACCGCGCGCTCGGCCGGCGCGCCGGGCGCGAGGGCCGGGTTGCGCGAGTCGACGGCCACGAGGGCGCGAGTGAGGGCGACGGCGTCGCCGCGGGGGATGGTGGTCATCGGGCGGGGGCGAAAAAACGAGAGCGCACCGGAAAGGTGCGCTCTCGCGAGTCGGAACGGGACCGCTTGACGCGGCGGATTACTTGTGTGCGGCGGGCTTCTTCGCGGCCGGCTTCTTCGCGGCTGGCTTCTTGGGCGCGGGCTTCTTCGCCGCGGGCTTCGCGGCCGGCTTGGACGCCGGCTTCGGCGCAGGCTTCGCGACGGCGACGACGGGCTTGG
>CAZIDS010000111.1:5410-9817 GCA_964537945.1 uncultured Gemmatimonas sp.
GCCGGCTTGGACGCCGGCTTCGGCGCAGGCTTCGCGACGGCGACGACGGGCTTGGCGGCCGGGGCCGCGCTGGCGACCTTCGGGAGCGACTTGCCCTTGTTCTTCTTGAGCCACGCCTCCTCGGCTTCACGCACCAGCTTGTCGGCTTCGTCCTGCGTCATCTGCCCGCGGCGGACCATGTACTGCACGAGGTCGCGGGCGGACTCGATGGAGAAAGCGACCAGTCCGGCGGCGGCGCCGACGACGTCCTTCATCGCGGCGGCCATCTTCGAACCGGCTTCGAGGGAGATCTCGTGGGCCTTCGCAGCCATCTCCGCGACGGTGTCGCGGACGTCCTGGCCACGATGGCCGGGGTGGCGCTTGGGAGGGGTGGCAGGCGCGGCGTTCTCGGCCGGCTTCGCGTTCTCGGTCATGTCAATCTTCCGTTGCAAGGTTCTGCGCTAGCTGAACGGCCGCAAGTATATGATTTTTCAGCTTGTACGCAAGTCGTACAAGTGCTGAATTTCGAGCGAGTTCACTCGCAGAAACTGCCAGATTAATACGCCCCTACAAGCGCACCATAAAGACAGTATGAGCACTCTACCGCTCTCCGGAGTCAAAATACTCGACCTGTCGCGCGTCCTCGCGGGACCGCTCGCCGCGATGATCCTCGGCGACTTGGGCGCGGACGTCATCAAGATCGAACGCCCGGGGGCCGGAGACGAGACCCGCGGATGGGGACCGCCGTTCGACGACCGCGGCGAGAGCGCCTACTACCTCTCGGCCAACCGCAACAAGCTCAGCGTCGCCGCCGACCTGGGCCGCGACGACGATCACGCGCTGCTCGCCCGGCTCATCGCCGGCGCCGACGTCGTCATCGAGAACTTCCGGCCCGGCACGCTCGAGCGTCGCGGGCTCGGCGCGGAGCAGATGCTCGACCGGCACGAGCGGCTGGTTTGGTGCACCATCACCGGCTTCGGGCTCGAGCGCGCGCGGCCCGGCTACGACTTCGTCGTGCAGGCGGAGAGCGGGTGGATGGCGATCACCGGCGAGCCCGACGGCGCGCCGATGAAGGTCGGCGTCGCGCTCGCCGATGTGCTCGCGGGAAAGGACGCGGCGATCGCGATCCTCGGTGCGCTCGCGGGGCGCGGGCGCGCGACGCGACGCCTCGCCATCTCGCTCGCGCACAGCGCCACCGCCGCGCTCGTGAACGTCGCGCAGAACGCGCTCGTGAGCGGACACGATGCGCGACGGTGGGGGAACGCGCACCCGAACCTGGTGCCCTACGAGCTCTTCGACGCGAGCGACCGCGCGATCGTCATCGCCGTCGGCAGTGACGCACAGTTCGCCGCCTGCGCGCGCGCACTCGGACTCGATGCGCTCGCGCAGGACGCGACGCTAGCGACGAACGCAGGACGGCTCGCCGCACGCGAGCGCGTGGTCGGCGCGATCGCGGCGCGGGTGCGGACGCGCAGCGCCGCGGAGTGGCTCGCGCTGCTCGATGGGGCGGGCGTTCCCTGCGGCGTCGTGAAACCGGTCCTCGAGGCGCTGCAGGCGGTGGAAGCCTCGGCGCTCACGGGCGTCGCGCCGCAGCGTCCGGGCGCGGTGCGCCGTCCGCCGCCGCGTCTCGACGAGCACGGCGCGCTGGTGCGCGCGCGCGGCTGGTCGGCCTTCGACTGACGCCGGGTCCCATTCGGGGGTCGCCGCGCCGCACGCGTGACCTGCCGGGGACCGGCTCGTCCTCTGAATGCGATGAACCGGCTCCCGCCGGGGAATCGTGCGTTTCTGGACCTGTCCGCAGGGGGGCGCGTGGGTTATCCTAGCGTCGTGCCTCAGCCCACGACCGAACCACAAGCTCCTGACGAATCGTTCGACGCCGATCAGGCGGTCATCGACCGCGTGCTCGCCGGTGACCGCAATGCCTTCGGCATCCTGATCGAGCGTTACAGCGACCCGCTGTACCGCCACGCCTACGGGATGACGGGGAGTGCGGACGTCGCCGAGGACATCCTCCAGGTCTCGTTCATCAAGGCGTACCACCACCTTGGCGAGGTCCGGGGCCGGTTCGATGCCTGGGTGTTCCGGATCGTGGCGAACGGGTGCAAGGACTGGCTCAAGAATATCCGGCGGACGCACCTCAGTTACGAAGAGGACGATCAGCCGTCTGGATTGGAGACACCCGAGGAAGAGCTGGACCGGGGTGAGATGCGACGCGACCTCGATGGGGCGCTCTCGGCTCTCCCCTCCTCACTGCGGGAAGCGTTCGTGATGAAGCACGTCGAGGGTCGCTCCTATGAGGAGATGGCCGAGCTGCTCGACGCGACGGTCGGTGCCCTGAAGATGCGTGTCCATCGCGCCCGCGAGGCGCTGCAGAAGCTCCTGGAGGATCGATACTCGTGATGCAAGATTCGCTCGACCCCCGTGATGCGGTCCGCCAGCCGGCGACCGACGCCCGCCCTGCGCAGCAGGCCGAGCCGGTCGCGGCCGATCGTGAGGTGACGCCCGCCGGCGCGGACATCCCGCCCGTCGTGCACGCCTTCCTCGACGGCGAGCAGGTGAGCGAGAACGCGCTCTCCGCCGCCCAGCGCGAGCTGGAGCTGTGGAAGCGGATCAGCAGTGAGACGGGCCGCCGTCGCCGCATGGTGACGCCGGCGCATCTCCCCGCGCAGATCCTGGCGAAGCTCGCGGACGACTGACGTCGTCGGACTCGCTTGGAAGGGCCGTCCCTCGGGGCGGCCCTTTTGCGTTGTAGATTGAGCGCACCGACCCTCCCCGAGCCTCCCATGCCGTCGAACCGCAGCAAGCGCCCCGCCCCCGCCGACTTCCCGCCGCACTTCGCGGGTTACGTCGAGAAGGTCCCCGACGGGGACGTGATCGAGGCGCTCATCGGCGGGGCCGAGATCATGGCGGCGCTGCTGCACGACGTCGACGACGAGCGCGCGAACTTCGCGTACGCGCCCGGCAAGTGGACGCTGAAGGAGGTGCTCCTCCACTGCGCCGACGCCGAGCGCATCTTCGCCTATCGCGCGCTGCGGATCGCGCGCGGCGACCAGACACCGCTGCCGGGCTGGGACGAGAACGCGTACGCGCCGATGAGCGGCGCGCCGGCGCGCTCGCTCGACTCGCTGCTCGACGAGCTCGAGTCGGTGCGCAACGCGACGGTGACGCTCTTCGAGGGGCTCCCGGCCGACGCGTGGGACCGGAAGGGGATCTCGAACGGGAAGGAAGTCACGGTGCGCGCGCTCGCCTGGATCTGCGCGGGCCACCTGCTCCACCACCTCGGGATCCTGCAGGAGCGCTACCTGATGGTGGGCGCCGAGGGCTGAGTCCCCGGCGCCGCGGCGCCGCTCAGAAGTGCAGCGCGCGCCCCAGTGCGCCGAGGGCCGCTTCCTTCACCACCTCGCTCAGCGTCGGGTGCGAGTGCACCGTCGCGCCGATGTCGTCCGCGGTGCCGCGGTACTCCATCGCGAGCACGACCTCGCTCAGCAGGTCGCTCACGTTCGGGCCGATCATGTGGCAGCCGAGGATCTCGTCGGTCCTCGCGTCGGTCACGAACTTCACGAAGCCGTCGGTGTTCCCCATCGTCCGCGCGCGGCCGTTCGCGCTGAACGGGAACTTCCCCACCTTGTAGGCCCGCCCGCTCGCCTTCACCTCGTCCTCGGTGAGGCCGCAGGTGGCGACCTCGGGCCATGTGTACACCACGCCCGGCATGTTGTGGTAGTGCATGTGCGCCGGCTTCCCCGCGATCACCTCGGCCGCGATCACGCCCTCGTCCTCGGCCTTGTGCGCGAGGAGCTTCCCGCCGACGGCGTCGCCGATGGCGTAGACGTTCGGGAGGTTGGTGCGCATCCGGTCGTCGACGAGGATCTCGCCGCGCGTGCCGAGCGCGAGGCCGAGCGCGGCGGCGTCGATCCCGCTGAGCGACGGCCGCCGGCCGATCGAGACGAGCACGCAGTCGGCGCCGAAGGTACGCGCCGCCCCGTCCTTCTCAACGGAGATGGTGACGCGAGAGCCCTCGCGGCTGCCGCCGGTCACCTTGGTCCCGGTGAGGATCTCGAGGCCCTGCCTGGCGAGGATCCTCGTCGCTTCCTTGACGATGTCGGCGTCGTTGCCGGGGAGGATGGTCGGGGCGTACTCGATCACGGTGACCATGGCGCCGAGGCGACGCCAGACGGAGCCGAGTTCGAGGCCGATGACTCCGCCGCCGATGACGACGAGGTGCTTGGGCACCTCGGGGAGCTTCAGCGCGCCGACGTTCGAGAGGACGCGCTCCTCGTCGAACTTGAGGAAGGGGAGCTCGACCGGCACGGAGCCGGTCGCGATGATGACGTGCTTCGCGCGGTAGCTGGTGACGGCGCCGTCGTGGCCCTTCACTTCGACGACGTTGCCGGCCTTCAGGGTCCCGAAGCCCTTCGCCCACGTGACCTT
>CAZIDS010000112.1:0-9603 GCA_964537945.1 uncultured Gemmatimonas sp.
TGCATGGCGACGACGCTCTACCGCAATCTGGGACGCGTGCCGCAGGCCGGCCAGCGCCGCCTCGGGGCGGGTCCGGCACGCGCGCCGGGGACGAACCGCCCGACTTGCGTGGGCGAGCGCCGAATCGCAGAATAGCCCGTTCCGCCCGACCCACTCCAGACCGACGTCCCGCCCTCGTGACCGACGACGCCCTCCGCCGCCACCATCGGGCGGTGCACGCCCTCGCGGTGATGGACCACGGCGACCTGCCGGTGGCCATCGCCACGACGGTGCGCCTCGTCGCCGAAGCGCTGGGCGTCGCGCGCGCGGGGGTCTGGGTCTATGACCGCGACCACACGGCGATCCAGTGCCGCGGGCTGATGCACCAGGGGATCTACTCGATCGACCCGCTGGTCCTCGACGGCGCCTCGCACCCCCGCTACTTCGCCGCGCTCCGCACCCAGCGCACGATCGTCTCCGACGACGCGTGCGGCGACCCCCGCACGCGCGAGTTCCGGGACGGGTACCTGCAGCCGCTGGGCATCACGGCGATGATCGACGCCGGCATCACCGTCGCGGGCGAGGCGATCGGCGTCATCTGCGCCGAGCAGGTGGGCGCACCGCGGCGCTGGAGCGAGGACGAGGCCGAACTGATGACCGCGGCGGCCGCCATGCTCGCCATCGCCTTCACGCTCGAGCGGCAGCGCTCCCTCGAGGACCAGCTCCGGCAGTCGCAGAAGATGGAGCTGCTGGGTCACCTGGCCGGCGGCATCGCGCACGACGTGAACGACATGCTGAACGTCGTCCTCGGCGAGGCCGAGCTGCTCGAGGACTTCGCGCCGCAGGGCGTCCTGCGCGAAGGGATCACCGCGATCCGCGACTCGGCGCGCACCGGCGCCGGGCTCACCCACAAGCTGCTCTCCTTCGCGCGCCAGCGACCGGTCTCGATCGCGCCGGTGGACGTGAACGCGGTGCTGATCGACTTCGAGGGCCTGGCGCGGCGCGCCGCGGGCGAGGCAGTCTCGGTCGTGGTGCGCCACGCCGAGCGGCCCATCCACGTCCTCGGCGATGAGCCGCTGCTGCAGCAGATGCTGCTGAACCTCGTCGTGAACGCGCGGCAGGCGATGCCCGACGGCGGCACGCTCGTGCTCTCGGTGGAACAGGCGCCGCCGGACACGATCGCGCCGGACGTCTCCAGCGGCTCGGCGAAGGGGTACGCGCGGATCACCGTCGCCGACTCCGGCGTCGGCATGACGAAGGAGACCGCGGCCCGGATCTGGGAGCCGTTCTTCACGACCCGCGAGCTCGGCTCCGGGCTCGGGCTCGCCATCGTCCACGGCGCGATCCGCCAGATGCGGGGCTTCGCCACGGTGCACAGCGATCCCGGGAAGGGGACCACCTTCCAGGTCCACCTGCCGCTGCTCGAGGCGCTCCATCCGGCGCCGGCCGTGCGCACGGTCGCGACCTCGATCGCGGCGAGCGCGCACCTCCTGCTCGCCGAGGACGAACCCGACGTCCGCCGCGTCCTCGCGACGACGCTGCGCCGTGCGGGCTACCAGGTGACCGAGGCGAAGGACGGCGAGCAGGCGCTGGCGCTCTTCACGCGGCACCCGAGCGCCTACGACCTCCTCGTCAGCGACGTCGTCATGCCGGTGATGGACGGCCCGACCGCCTTCGAGCGGATGCAGGCGATCCGCCCCGGACTGAGCGCGGTCTTCCTGAGCGGGTATGCGCCGGAGCCGCACCGGCTCGACCGTCTCGCCGCCGACGGATCGGCCCTGATCCAGCTGGGGAAGCCGATCGAACGCGCCCGCCTCCTTGGGGCCATCTCGGAGCTGCTGGCCGACCGCGAGCCCTCCCGCGCCACGAAGTGACGGTGCCAACCCCCTCTTATAGAGCGGGGTGAAGGAATCGGCAGGACCTGCCGACACTCCCGTGCATGGACGCCCTCGTTGCACGCCAGCCGATCTTCAATTCGCTCGGAGCCGTCGTCGGTTACGAACTGCTCTACCGTGAGGCCGAGACCGCGATCTCGGCCGGGAACACGGACACGGCCACGATGTCCGCCCGGACCATCGTCTCGGCCATCGTGGACATCGGCCTGAGTGAGCTCGTCGGGACGACGCGTGCGTGGATCAACGTCCCCGAGCGCGCGCTCGTCGCCGATGACTGGTCGCTGCTCGACAAGTCGAGCTGCGTGATCGAGGTGCTCGAGACCGTCCCGGCCACGCCGGAGACGCAGGCCGCGGTGGAGCGCCTCGTGCGCTCCGGGTATGACGTGGCGCTCGACGACTTCATCGACCAGCCGCAGTTCGAGCCGTTCCTGAAGCTCGCCCGTGTCGTGAAGGTGGACGTGCTCGGGAAGGAGCCGCTCAGCTTCGTCGCCGAGGTGAAGCGCTACAAGCAGCGCGGGCTCACCGTCCTCGCCGAGCGGATCGAGAACCAGCAGGTGTACGAGGCGTGCCGCGCCGCCGGCTTCGACCTGTTCCAGGGCTACTACTTCGCGCGCCCGGAGATCGTGAAGGGCCGCCACATCTCGCCACAGGTCGCGGTCATCGCCGAGGCGATGAACCGGCTGGGCGACGAGGACGCCACGGCGCGCGAGGTCGAGCAGGTGTTCGCGGCCGATCCGTCGCTCACCTTCCGGCTGCTGCGCATCGCGAACTCCGCGGCCAACGGCAACGGCGGCGTGGACTCCGTGCGCAAGGCGATCGCGCTCGTGGGACGCGCGGCGCTGCAGCGCTGGCTCGCAGTGCTCCTCGCGGCCTGCGGCCCGCAGGCGCGCGGCGAGGACACGGAGCGCTTCCGCGTGGCGCTCGAGCGCGCGCGCTTCGCCGAGCTCGTCGCCGAGCGGGTGGACCGCCGCAAGGGGCCGCCGGCCTTCCTCGCCGGCCTCCTCTCGATGCTCGATGTCGTCCTCGGCGCGCCGCTCGACGAGGTGCTCGCGATGGTCAACGTGTCGGAGGATGTGCGGTCGGCGCTGATGGATCGCCTCGGCCCCCTCGCGGGCCCGATCCTCCTCGCCGAGGCGGTCGAGCTCGGCCTCTGGGAGGCGGCGGCCCAGCAGGCCGCGTCGGTCGGGCTGCCGACGGAGGAGATCCAGCCCCTCGTGACCGCCGCCGCGCGCTGGGCGCGCGGGATGCGCGGCTCGCTCTAGCGCGCTCTGGCGCGCTGCAGCGCGGCTAGAACCAGAGCCCGACGCGCACCAGCGCCTGTCGGCGGCCCTGGTTGTTGAAGCCCTCCTCGATCCGGATCGGCCCGATGGGCGTTTCGAGGTCGATCCCCGCGCGCACGCCGACGAGGATCGTCCCGTCGAGCGGCCCGGGCCCGTCGAGGAAGTCGCCGACGCCGGTCACGCCCGCCATCGGCTCGAGCCGCGCGTGCAGCTGCCGCACGATGGGCCAGCGGAGCAGCAGCGACGCGTAGAGCTCGCGGTCGCCGCGCTGCTCGAGCATCTGCACGCCGGCGAAGCCCTCCTGGCCGCCCAGCGTGAAGGTCTGGTGCACCGGCAGGTCGCGGCCCCAGCCGGCGCGCAGGCGCGGCCGCACCTCGAGCCTGCCGACCTCCTCGGTCGCCGCGAGGTCCACCGCCACGCGCTGCCACGCCTGCAGTGCGGTCGCCTCGATGCTCACGATCGGCACCGGGGAGCCCGCCTCGCGGAAGCGCAGCGCATAGTGCGCGCCGACGGTGCCGCGGCGACGGATGCCGCCGTCACGCCAGACGCGATGCTCGATGCCGAGCGCGTTGCTCCATCCGGGCTGATAGAGCGGCTGCATGCCGACCGAGAGCGACGCCTCCTCGACGCGGACCGCCGGCAGCTCGGTGTCGCCGTCCCACAGGCGCACCTCCTCGCTCAGGAGCTGGAGCGAGCCGCCGACGGGAACGCTCCACGCCCCGATGCGCGCGCGGCGCCGCGCCGTCAGCGCGAGGTCGCGCCGCCAGGTGCCGACACCGAGCAGCGCCGAGCCCTCGAGGTCGCGCGCGCCGAGCTGGCGATCCACCGCCGCGATCCAGAGCCGCCCCGACATGGTGTGGTCGAACGCCACGCCGAGGCCGAAGGCCCGGCTCGGCGCGTCGTCCACGCGCAGCGCGAAGTCGGGACGCGCGGCCTCGCCACTCGGCTCGAGCCAGACGCCGCGGTAGCGCTCCTGCGATGCGAGCCAGGTGAGGCCCTGCGCGAGGAACGTGGGGTCGAGCACGCCGTTGGTGCGCAGGTGCAGCTCGCGCTGGATCACGTCGCGGCCGCGCACCGCGGTGTCGATCGACACGCGGCCGGCGCGGATCGCGAGCGTGCGCGCCGCCGGCCGGCCGCTGCGCTCCGTGCGCACGCAGGCGGCGCCGGCGAAGGCGCGTGCCGCGGTCCGGTGCCCGAGGGCGACGAGCGAGTCCACCGTGACCGCGCGGAAGTCCATCATCCCGTACGCCTCGGTGGGCTGCTGGATGACCACGTCGAACGCGCCCGGGTCGATCGAGTCCTGCACGAACAGGTACTCGAAGAGCTGCGTCGTGACCGTCAGCGGGTCGTCGAACGCCGCGGGGTCGGGCCGCGGCGAGGCGACCACCGAGACGATGAGGCGCTGCGCGCCGAGCGCGCGCGCCACGCCGACGGGCACGTTCGACGAGAGCCCGCCGTCGACGAGCGAATGGCCATCGATCTCGACCGGCCGCAGCAGCAGCGGGATCGCCATGCTGGCCCGCTCGGCGCGCGCGAGGTCGCCGCGCGCGAGCGGCACCACCTGCCGGCTGTCGAGATCGGTGGCGACTGCGCGGAAGGGGATCGGCAGGGAGTCGAAGTCGCCGAGCGCCGAGAGGTTCGCACGCAGCAGCAGCTTCGACATCGCGGCGCTCACCTCCGCCTCGCGCGCGGCGCCCATCTGCAGCACCCAGTGCGCCGGCTCGCGTTCCCACACGAGTGCGGGCTTCAGCGCGCCGAGCGACGCCGACACCTGCGGCTCGTAGCGGCGGATCAGCCGGTCGAACTGCGCCGCGTCGAGCCGTGCGCGCACCTCGGCCGGCGTGTCGCCGCTCGCGTAGAGCGCGCCGACGATCGCGCCCATCGAGGTGCCGACCACGAGGTCGGGCACGATGCCGAGGGAGTCGAGCACCTCGAGCACGCCGACGTGCGCGAGGCCCTTCGCGCCGCCGCCGGAGAGCACGAGCGCGGTGCGCGCGGGGGAGCACACGGCGTTCGGCGCGGCCTCCTGCGCGTCGCCGCGCGCGAGCGGGAACAGGAGCAGGCCGAGGAGGGCGGGGAAGCGCATCGCGGACGGAATATGCCACGCGACGCACCCCGTTACTATTGAATCGTGCGAACCAGGATCCTCCTCGCCGTCGCCGCGACCTGGCTCATCTGGGGCTCCACCTACCTCGGCGTCGCGATCGCGGTCCGCGACCTGCCGCCCTTCTTCGTCGCCGGGCTGCGCAACGTCGCGGCGGGGCTGATCCTCTACCTCGCGCTGCGCGCGCGCGGTGCCGCGCGCCCCACGGCGAGACAATGGCGCGATGCGCTCGCGGTGGGCACCGCGCTGCTCGCCGGCGGCAATGGCGCGGTCACCTGGGCCGCGCACCGCGAACCCTCCGGCGTCGTCGCGCTCATCGTCTCGCTCGTGCCGCTCTGGCTCCTCGTCTTCGGCTGGTTCGGCGCGAAGGGGGTGAGGCCGGCGGCGTACGAGGTGGCCGGCGTGCTGCTCGGCCTGGCGGGCATCGCATTGCTCGTCGTCCCGCACGAGGGCGGCGCGTCGGTCTCGGCGCTCGGGCTCGGCGTGCTGCTCGCGAGCACGCTCTGCTGGGCCGGCGGGTCGATCTACTCGCGCACGCTCGAGCCGCTCCCGGTGCCGCTGCTCGGCTCGGGGATGGAGATGCTGATGGGTGGGCTCGTGCTGCTCGGCGTCTCGGGGATCGCCGGCGAGTGGGGGCGCGTGAGCGTCGCGAGCTTCACCCCGCGGGCGGTGATCGCGCTCGCGTACCTCGTGTGTTTCGGCTCGATCCTCGGCTTCACGGCATACAAGTGGCTGCTCGCGAACGTACGGCCGGCGCTCGCCGGCACGTACGCGTTCGTGAATCCCGTGGTCGCGATCCTGCTCGGCTGGGCCTTCGCCGGCGAGGTGCTGAACGCGCGCCTCTTCCTCGCGATGGCGACGATCGTCGGCGCGGTGGCGATGATCTCCCTGCGCACGTACCTTCGCAAGCGATGAAGGAGCCGCGCGGGATCAGTCTCGGCGGGACCGGCAGCGGGTCCGCCGCGGGGACGCTGCCCCAGGAACACCCCCTCACGGCCGGTGAACCCGAGACCGACGTCGCCCTCTGGGCGGTCGTCTTCGCGGGAGGCATCGGCTCGCGCTTCTGGCCGCTGTCGACGCCCGCGCGCCCGAAGCCGGTACTCGCGCTCGTCTCGGAACAGACGCTGATCGAGGACGCGGTGGGCCGGCTCCAGCCTGCGGTTCCGCCCGAGCGCGTGCTGATCCTGACCAGCCGCGACATCGCGCCGGCGATCCGCGCGGTCACGCGCGACGTGCCCGAGGCGAACGTGCTCGTGGAGCCGCGGCCGCTGGGCACCGCGGCCGCGCTCGCGTGGGCGGCGCAGGAGCTGCAGCGCCGCGCCGGCCCGAGCGCGATGTTCTGCGCCGTCCACGCCGACCTCGCCGTGGACTTCCCCGAGGAGTACCGCCGCACGCTGCGGCGTGCGGCCGCCTATGCCGCACGCGAACGGGCGCTCGTCTCGATCGGCATCCGGCCGTCTCGGCCGGAGACCGGCTTCGGCTACGTGATGCCCGGCGCCGCGCTCGACGCCGACGCCCCGCTGCACAAGGGCGGCGCCGCCGTCACGCGCGGCTACGTCGAGAAGCCGAGCGAAGCCGAGGCCGAGTCGCGGATCGAGGACGGCGCGCTCTGGCACGGCGGGATCCTCGTCGGCGACGCGCAGACGGTGCTCGCGCAGCTGCGCCAGCACACGCCGGAGGTGCGCGACGCGCTCGATCCGCTCGCGAACGGCAACCTGCCGGGCTTCGTCGGGATGGTGCGGGCGACGTCGCTCGAGCGCGGGCTCCTCGAGCGCACCGACCGCCTGCTCGTGATGCTCGGCGACTTCGGCTGGGACGACGTCGGCACGTGGGCGTCGCTGCGGCGCGCGCGCGAGCTCGACGACGACGGGAACGGCGCCAGCGGCCCGGTGCATTTCATCGACGCCGACTGCAACGTCGTCCACGCCGAGCGCGGGACGGTCGTGCTCTACGGCGTGTCGAAGATGCTCGTCGTGACGCTCGACGGGCTCACGTTCGTGACGACCCTCGACCGCGCCTCCGACCTCAACCCGCTCCTCGCCCGGCTGCCGGGCTCGATGCGGATCAATCCCGCGGGGCCGCCGAGGTAGCGAGCGCGGTCGCGGTCAGCAGCACGAGCGACAGCCACAGCGCGTCGGCGAGGAAGAGGTGCAGGAGCTGCATCGGTACCGGGGCGAGCAGCACGAGGTTCACGAGCCCCGCGAGCAGCTGCGCCGCGCCGAGCGCGGCCACCGCCATCGCGAGCCGCGTCGTCAGCGCCGACGGGCGCAGCTTCCAGCTCACCCCCGCCGCGAGCAGCAGCAGGAAGAAGACGAGCACCGCGAGCGTCGGGTGCAGCACGCGCAGCCGCAGCAGCAGGTGCGCGGTCGGCGAGAAGTCCTGCCGCAGCCCCTCGGCGAGCGAGCCGGCCGGGAAGAGCGTGTCGCCGAGCGCGGTGACGGCGCCGGTCATGCCGAGCAGGAGCGTGCCGAGCAGCGCGGCGAGGAGCAGTCGCCCTTCGCGGCCGAGCGGCGCGAGGCGCGGGCGCTGGCCGGTCTGGGCGAGCCACGGCACGAGCGCAAGCGAGGCGATGAGCGCGAAGGTGTTCAGCAGGTGCGCCGACAGCCAGTACGCGCGCGCGACGCTCTGGTTCTGCGCCACCATCTCGAAGAGCACCAGCCCCGCGCCCACGAGCGCCTCGGTGAGCATCAACGCCATCGCGACGTGGGCCATCCGCCGCGCCGGGTCGCCCGCGGGGCGGGCGCGGCGGGCCCACGCGAGCTGGAGCACCACGAGCAGCAGCGCGATCCCCGACGTGAGCCGGTGGGTCAGCTCGATCAGCGTCTCCAGCCGCGGCGCGCGCGGGAGGACCTCGCCGTTGCAGAGCGGCCAGTGCGCGCCGCACCCCGCGCCGGACCCGGAGGCGCGCACGTAGGCGCCCCACAGGATCACCAGCAGGTTGAATGCGAGGACCGCCCATCCGTATCTTGCGAACCGCGACATCAACGGGATCCCTGGATGAGACGCAGCACGATCGTGACCCTGCTCCTCGCGGCCGGCTTCGCCGCGCTCCTGCTCTACTCGACGCTGAAGGGCCAGGCCGTCGAGTGCACGGCCTGCATCACGTTCAACGGCACGGCCAACTGCGCGAAGGCGTCGGGGAAGGACTCGCTCGAGGCGCTCCGCACCGCCGTCAACACCGCCTGCGGGCCCCTCACGCAGGGGATGGACGAATCTATCCGGTGTGCGGGCCTGCCGCCGCAGCGCCCGCAGTGCGCCACGCGGTGAGCGGGCGATGAGCGCCGAGCCCGCCGACGCCGCGCTCGTCGCGCGCTGGCGCGCCGCGACGCCCGCCTGCGAGGCGCGCGTCCATCTCAACAACGCCGGCGCATCGCTGATGCCGCTGCCGGTGCAGCAGGCGATCCGTGCGCACCTCGACCGCGAGGCCGCCATCGGCGGGTACGAAGCGTTCGACGCCGCCGCCGCCGCGCTCGCCGAGGCGTACGATGACGTCGCGACCGTGGTCGGCACGAAGCCGCGCAACATCGCGGTCGCGCCGAGCGCGACCGACGCCTTCGCGCTCGCCCTCGCGTCCTTCGACTTCGCGCCGGGCGACGTCCTCCTCACCAGCACCGACGACTACATCAGCAACCAGCTGATGTACCTCTCGCTCGCGCGACGGCAAGGCGTGCGCCTCGTCCGCTGCGCCGACGCGCCCGAGGGCGGCATCGATCTCGCCGACTGGTCGCGACGGCTGCGCGAGGAGCGGCCGAAGCTCGCGGCGCTGACCTGGATCCCGACGAACAGCGGGCTCGTGCAGCCGGTGGCCGAGGCGGGCCGCCTCGCGCGGGAGGCCGGCGTCCCGTTCCTCGTCGACGGCTGCCAGGCGGTCGGCCAGGTGGTCGTCGAGATGGACGCGATCCACTGCGACTTCCTCGCCGCGACGGCGCGCAAGTTCCTCCGCGGCCCGCGTGGCATCGGCTTCCTCGCCGTGTCCGACGGCGTCCTCGCGCGCGGGCTGCACCCGCTGCTGCTCGACATGCGCGGCGCCGACTGGGTCGCGGCCGACGACTTCGCGCTCTTCGATGGGGCGCGGCGCTTCGAGCACTGGGAGACGTCCGCGGCGCTCGTGCTCGGGATGGGCGCCGCCGCGCGCTATGCGCGCGAGGTCGGCATCGCGCGCGGCGCCGATCGTGCCGCCGCGCTCGCGGCGCGCGCCCGCGCGCGCTTCAGCGCGATCGACGGCGTGCGCGGGCTCGACCGCGGGCCGCGCCTCGGCGCCATCGCGACCTTCACGGTCCGCGGCCGGGTCGCGCGCGAGCTCGTGCTCGCGCTGCGCGAGGCGGGCATCAACACCAGCGCGCAG
>CAZIDS010000113.1:0-5064 GCA_964537945.1 uncultured Gemmatimonas sp.
CCGGCGACGAGGTGATCGTCACCGAGCTCGACCACCCCGCGAACGTCGCGCCCTGGCGTGCGATCGAGCGCGAGCGCGGGATCGTCATCCGGCACGTGACGGTGGACGCCGCGCGCGGCCAGCTCGACTTCGCCACGCTCAAGGCGGCCCTCTCGCCGCGCACGCGGCTCCTCGCGATCGGCGCGGCCTCGAACGCGCTGGGCACGATTACCGACGTGGCCGAGGCGGGGCGGCTCGCGCACAAGGCGGGCGCGCTCGTCTTCGTGGACGCCGTCCACTACGCGCCGCACCACCTCGTGGACGTGCGCGCGTTCGACTGCGACTTCCTCGCCTGCTCGAGCTACAAGTTCTACGGCCCGCACGCGGGCGTCATCTACGGCAAGCGCGCGCTGCTCGGGACGATCGACGTGCCGAAGCTCGATCCGGCGCCTGACGAGGCGCCCGAGCGGATGGAGACGGGCACGCAGAACCACGAGGGGATCGTCGGGACGGGGGCCGCGGTGGAATTCCTCGCCTCGCTCGGGAGCGGCGCGACACGCCGGGAGCGGCTCGAGAGCGCGTTCAGGGCGCTGCACGCCGAGGGCATGGCGCTCTTCACGCGGCTCTGGGACGGACTCGGCGCCATCCAGGGCGTCACCCGGTACGGACCGGGGCCCGACCAGCCGCGCACCCCGACCATCGCGTTCACGGTGAAGGGCCTGGACTCCGAGTCGGTCACGAAGCGGCTCGTCGAGCGCGGAGTCTTCACGTCGCACGGCGACTTCTACGCGCAGACGATCGTCGACCGGCTCGGGCTGGCGAAGGAGGGGCTCGTCCGGGCGGGGGCGGCCTGCTACACGACCGCCGAAGAGGTGGAGCGGCTCGTCGCGGGCGTCCGGGAGATCGCACGGGGCGGGTGAACCCGCTGTGGCGAAGTAGCGCACCGACAGGAGACCGAGCACTGCGGGCGGGGCGTGTCACGGGGACCCCGCGGAGGGCGTCCTATATTCAGATGATGCCGCGCGCGCGCCTCCTGCTGCTCGCCCCGCTCCTGCTCGTCGCCTGCGACAAGCCGGAGCCGCCGGCGCCCGCGCCGCGGACCGAGTTCATCGTCGCCGCGGCGGATTCGGTCTTCTGGGTGCGCTCCGACACCGACGGCATCCGCGTGCGCGGCGCGCCGATGGTGCTCGCGCAGGTCGCGGGCCGGTTCGCCGAGATCTACGTCGCCGACGACGACTACTCCTTCTACGACGCGGTCTTCATCGGGCAGCGCCTCTACAAGCGCGACCTGATCAGCGGCGACTCGGTGCAGCTCGTCGCCGATACCCTGATGCCGGCATTGGCGCGCGCCTACGCCGCGGCGAATCCCGACGAGCGGCCGCTCGAGCCGGACGAGCACGGCACCGAGGACCCACGGACCGTCGCGACCGCCGACCTGCTCGTGCTCGAGACGCACGGACCCTGGCTCTCCTTCGAGTATCGCACCGACGTGGACGTCGTGGGCGGGACGTCGGCGCACGGCGCGCGGCGCGGCGTGGTGGACCTGCGCACGGCGGTCCAGGCGCCGCTCGACGCGATCCTCGGCGCGGCGCCGGCGCGTCGCGCGATCGCCGAGGCGCGCAGCCACTGGACCGCGCTGCGCGACACGCTGATGGGCATCGCCGCCGACTCCGCGACCGCCGTCGCGCCGCTCGGCGAGCGCTACATCTTCGACCCGCGCTCCTTCTCGCTCGGCGTGGCCGACCGCGTGCTGCACGTCCGCTTCGCCGTCCCGGAGGTGGGGGCCGAGGCCGAGGCGAACGTGGTCGAGCTCGACCCGATGGCGGTGGACCAGCCGAGCTGGTGGGAACAGCTGCGGATCGAGTACCCGATCGACGAGAACGCCGACGAGCGCACCTGGCCGCGTCCAGGCTTCACGCTGGTCGGCCGGCCGGCGGACGAGCCGCGCGCGCGCGTCGCGCTGTCGCTGAAGGACGAGTCGGGGAACGAGTGGCGGCTCGGCTCGGTTCCTTCTCCGGTCCTGCGCGTGATGTGGGTGCCGGACAGCACGGAGGCGCCGGGCACGCGCGCGGCGCTCACGAAGGCCTTCAACGAGGCGGCGATGTATTCCGGAGAGAACCGGATCGTGCGGCACGAACCCCGCGCGACGCGCGGGAACCCACTGGTGCGGAACGCGTCGCTCGCATGGGGCGCCCGCTCGCCACTCGCGCGCGAGCTGCAGGCGGCGCCGGCGAAGGCGCAGCGCACCCAACCCGTCGCCCGGCGCGTCCTCCGCCGCGCGCGCGCGAGGGCCGGCGCATGAGCTCGCGAAAGCTCCCGCCCTGGACGGCCGAGCGCGCGACGGCGGCGCTGCCACTCGTCCGCCGCATCGCCGACGACCTCGTGCGCACCTACGGCGAGTGGCGCGAGCTCGTGGCGCGCTTCGAGATCGCGTCGGTCGCGCAGCCGGGCGCCGAGGCCGAGCGGCTGCAGCGCGAGGTGCAGCGCACCGCGCACGAGATCGAGGGGTTCATGGGCGAGCTCGGCGAACTCGGCGTCGAGTGCAAGTCGCTCGAGCAGGGGCTCTTCGACTTCCCCGCGATCCGGGACGGCCGCCCGGTCTACCTCTGCTGGCTGCGCGGCGAGCGCGCCGTGACCCACTGGCACGAGCTCGACGCGGGCTTCGCCGGGCGCCAGCCGATCGCGCCCGAGCCGGCGACGCGCTAGCCGACCGGCGCCGGCACCGCGTCGCGGTACGGCACCTCGATCTCGAGGCCGTCCTTCGCCATCACGAGATTCCCCGCGTACACCTCGCGCGCCTCGCGCTGCAGGTCGCCGGGGTCGCGCGAGTAACGCGCCGAGAAGTGCGTGAGCACGAGCGTGCGCACGTTCGCCATCTTGCCCACCGTCGCCGCCTCGCGCGCGGTGCTGTGCATCGTCTCGGCCGCGCGCGCCTGCTCCTCGTCGCCGAAGGTCGCCTCGTGCACGAGGAGGTCGGCATCCACCGACATCTCGATCGTGGCGGCACAGGGGCGCGTGTCGCCGGTGACGACGATCGTGCGGCCCGGCCGCGTGGGGCCGACGAGCACCGACGGCGCGATCACGCGGCCGTCCTCGAGCGTCACGGCCTCGCCCTTGTGGATGCGGCCCCAGAGCGGGCCCTCGGGGATCCCCATCTCGCGCGCGAGGTCGGGGTCGAAGCGCCCGCGCCGCTCGAACTCGACGAGCGCGTAGCCGACCGCCGCGCCGTTCCGGTGCTCGACCTGGAAGGGACGGATCTCGTAGTCCTTCCGCTTGATGGGCGTGCCGGGCTCGACCTCCGTCACGGTCATCGGGAAGGTGAGCTTCTCGTTGCCGAGCCCCTCGGCGCGCTTGAAGAGCGCGATGGCGCCCTTCGGGCCCCAGACGCGGAGCGGCTCGGTGCGCCCCTGCAGCGCGAGCGTCTTCAGCAGCCCGAGCGCGCCCAGGAAGTGGTCGGTGTGGAAGTGCGTGAAGAAGATGTCGCCGAAGGTGAAGCCGACGTTCCAGCGCATCATCTGCCGCTGCGTGCCCTCGCCGCAGTCGAAGAGCATCGTCTCCCCCTCGCGCGTGAGCGCGAGCGACGACAGGCCGCGCTCCACCGTGGGGCGCGACGCCGACGTGCCGAGGAAACGGAGCGAGAGCGACATGCCTCAAAGATAGGCGGGGCGGCGGGTGCCGTGCCGTCGGGCCGTCCCGCTAGCGGGCCGCGGGCAGCAGGCGGATGAACCAGCTCAGCGTGATGACCTTCTCGCCCGGGACCGAGGCCGCGGTCACGGTGCCGATCAGCTGGCCGTCGTGGCGCGCGACCCGCAAATGGAGTCGGTAGCGCCGCCCGTAGGTCCGCGCCGGCGCGACGTCGCCGTCGAACGAGGCACGGAGGTCGCCGGCGTCGAGGCGCACGCCGGTGGCGGTCACGGGCGCGCCGGTGCGCATCTGCACGGTGACGCGCGCCGAATCGTCGATCACGACGCGGACCGGGATCTCGCCCTCGTCGGTCTCGAGCACGCCGCTCCACGAGCCGGCGTAGCCATCGCTCGCCCGCAGCGGACGGACGGCGAACGGGTCGGGCGGCACGACATCGCCCTCCCTTCGCACATTGATGGTCCGCCGGATCCCGTGCAGCCGGGCGACGTCGGTCGCGATCCATCCCGGCAGGTCGGTCGCGACGTTCGCGACGGCGACCACGCAGAGCCCGCGCGCCGGGAACATCATCACGATGGACGACGACGCGCCGTTGCTGCCGGTGTGGAAGACGAACGGCGCCTCGAGGATCTCGCGCTCGGTGCGCCAGCCGAGTCCGTACGTCTCGGACGAGGCGCTGGCGACGACGCCGCGGCGCGTCTCGGCGAGCGCCTCCGCACCGAGCACGGGTCGTGAGCCCGCGAGCGGGGCGCCGACGTGCGGCGCACAGAAGCGCGCCAGGTCCTCGGCGGTCGAGAAGAGCCCGCCGGCGCCCGGACTCTCCTCCTCGACGAAGTCCATCGCCCGTCGCGCCGCGTCGTATGAACGGACGACGCCGTCCCGCGCCGCGCGCGACCGAGGTGCGCCGACGGTCGTGTGGGTCATGCCGAGGGGCTGCAGCACCGCGCCGTGGAGCGCATCCGCGAAGCGCTCGCCGAAGCGCAGCTCGATCACGCGCGCGAGGATGTTGTAGTTGAGGTTCGAGTACTCATAGCGGCTCCCGGCGGGGCGCGAGACGCGGCCGTAGCGCCGGATCCGCTCATCCACCGACGGGATCGGCGGGTCGCCGGCGTACGCGTACAGGTCGTGCCGTGCGATGCCGGACGAATGGCTCGCCAGCGCACGCAGCGTCACGCGCGCACTGTCGCCGACGTACGTGGCCACCTTCACCGGGAGATAGCGGTTCACGGGCGCGTCGAGGTCCACCGCGCCGCGTGCGGCGAGCACCATCAGCGCCGTCGCGGTGACCGGCTTGCTCACCGACGCCATCGGGAAGCGCGTCTCGACCGTGACGGCTCGGCCCTCGCGGAAGCCGATGCGCCCGAACGCGCGGCTGAACGTGATCCGGCCGCCCGAGACCACCGCGACCTGCACGGCGGGGATGCTGTCGCGCGCCATGCGCGC
>CAZIDS010000113.1:5164-9602 GCA_964537945.1 uncultured Gemmatimonas sp.
CGGCGGCCGAGAACGCCGACATCATGTTCACGCGCATCCCGGTCGAGATCGTCGGGCGCTACAAGCTGAACCAGGACTGGTTCGTCGGCGCCGGGCTCGTGAGCCATAACAGCATCCATCTCGACGGAGACGGGTTCGTCCCGAATGCCGACTTCGACGCGGCCACCGGCGCGACCTTCGAGCTCGGCTGGCGCTGGGCGGCGCTGACGTTCAACGCGATCGACTACAAGGATGCCGCGGGCACGTCGTTCAGTGGCGGCTCGGTGGGCGTCAACTTCCGCTGGGTCTCCGGCAAGAAGTAGTCGCCGCCGGCACGCCCTCACGTAGATTGAGCCGCATGCGCGACCGCATGCGGCTCTTCTCGTTCCTCGCTCTCGCGGCGCTCGGCGCCTGCGCGACGAACGCCCCACGCACCGGCGTCGCCGCCGACCCGATGGCGGGCCTCACGTATCGCCACATCGACGACCCCGCGGGGCCGTGGGCCATCGACGTGATGGAGGCCGACCTGCGCGCCTGCTGGCGTCCGGTGGCGGTGAAGGGGAACGCCGGCGCCGTCGGCCGCACGACCACGTCGGCGATCGTGCGCGCCCTCGCGGACACGTCGAAGCTGCCCGTCGGCGGCGGCGTGAACGCCGACTTCTTCCTCTTCGCGCCGCCCGGCGTCCCGACGGGCGCGTTCATCCACGACGGCCGCGTGATCACGGGTCCCAGCAACCGCGCCGCGATCTGGTTCGACCGCGACGGTCGCGCGACGATGGGCACGCTCGCGGCGAAGCTCACCCTCCGGCTCGGCCGCGAGGAGATCCGCGTCGATTCGTGGAACCGGCGCGACGGTGCGGTGCGCATCATCGACCGCGGCTGGGGCGACTCGACGAACGCCACGCCGAGGATGCTCGAGCTCGTCGTGGACGGCGGCAGGGTCGCGCGCGTGGACACGCTGGCGGCCGGCGTGCCGATCCCCGCGCGCGGCATCGTCATCCAGATGGACTCGACCGCGCCGCGCGAGCTGCGCGAGCGACTCGCCGCGTACTCGGGCAGCGTGAGCTGGTCGGCCTCGCTCGCCATCCCGACTCCGCAGGAAGCCGTCGGCGGCAACCCGGTGCTCGTGAAGGACTCGGCCGAGGTGCCGGGGCTCGACGCGGTCGGCGGGGCGAACTTCGGGCCGGTGCGCCATCCGCGCACGCTGGTCGGCGTCGCCGACGGCGGACGCAAGCTGCTCTTCGTCGTCGTCGATGGGCGGCGCGAGGGCTGGAGCGCCGGGATGACGCTGCGCGAGCTCGCGGCGCTGATGCTCCGCCTCGGCGCGCGCGACGCGATCAATCTCGACGGCGGCGGCTCGACCGCGATGGTCTACCGCACCGCCGACTCGCTGCGGCTGATGAACCGGCCGAGCGACGCGACCGGGGAGCGGCCGGTCGGGAACGCGCTCGCGCTCGTGAAGCGTTGCCGCTAGCGTAGGGGGCACGCTGGTATGGCGAGACGCCACGCCACGATGTGACGACCTGCGCGCCCAGGGCGCGCCCCAGTCGTCGCTACCCTGCGGCGCCAGCCGCGGGACCGATGCGACGGGGAGAGACCGATGGCGGAACGGCGAAGCCGGCTGAGCAAGTTCACTGACTCGCTCGGCCTCGAGATCGACCGGCTGATCAAGACGCTCCCGGGCGCGGACCCGAAGCTCCGCGGCGACCCGCAGGATGAGGAGAAGACCTTCTTCGGCTCGCGCACCGTCTCGCCGACCGGTGTCCAGGCGGGTGCCGGCGCGGCGGCGGGCGGGGCGACGGCGAGCACCCCGGCCGACCGCGCCGCGATCGCGCGGCGCAACGAGTTCATCGGCGCGTGGCTGCGCACCTTCGCCGCGCTCGGGCTGTCGGCCGCCGTGCTCTTCTGGCCGTACGCGCACGACTGCGGCCTCTTCCTCCATCTCTACCTCGGCGTCGTGGCGGCGGTCCTCGTGAGCGGCTTCTGGGCGACGTGGAGCGCGTGGCGGCTGCACCTCGCGGTGGCGCACGCCCTCTCGCTGCTCGTGGTCTTCTGGGGGATCGTGCTCGCAGCCGAACAGCTGCTGCCGCGAATCGGGTACGCGGCGGTCGAGGCGGCCTGGCGCTGCGGGGGCTGAGCCCGGTCGCAGGCGTTCGATCGCGCCGGGAACGGAAACGTGGTGGTGGGGCTTAACATCCATGACCTGTTAAGCATCCAACGAATGCGACTTCCACCCGGAGCATGAGATGGCGATCCCCCCGAAGTATCTCCCGGCCACGCAGGCCGCCCTCCGCATCGCCGCCGGCGCGGCCTTCTGGACGCACGGTGCCCAGAAGCTGCTCGGATGGTTCGGTGGATTCGGGCAGGCCGGGACGGCGCCGCTGATGTCGCGCTTCGGTGCCGCGGGGGTGATCGAGTTCACGTGCGGCCTGCTCATCATGCTTGGCGCCGGCACGCGCTACGCGGCCTTCATCGCGAGCGGCGAGATGGCCGTGGCCTACTTCTGGATGCACATGGGGAGCAGCGGGAATCTCTTCTGGTGGCAGAACCGCGGTGAGACCGTGATGCTCTTCTCGTTCATCTTCCTCGTGTATTCCGCCTGGGGCGCGGGTCCGCTCAGCGTGGACTCGGCGCTCGAGAAGCGCCGCGGCTGACCACACATGCCGCCGCGCCACGCGGTCGGCGCGCTCATCGGCGCGAACCTCGCCATCGCGCTGCTCGTCGTCCTGCGCGGATGGGGCTACTACGAGGTGATCCTCGTCTACTGGCTCGAGGCGCTCGTGGTCGGCGTCTTCACGGTCGCGCGGATGGCGGTCGTCGCGACGCTCGGGGCGCCCCTTGGCACGTGGATCGACGCGAGCGCGCCGCTCACCCGGATCTTCCTCCTCATCTTCGGGGTCGGGTTCTTCGTCGTGAAGTACGGCGCGTTCGCGATCGGGATGGGACTGCTGGTGGTGATGGTGCCGGCCTTCCTTGGCACGGCCGAGGGCACGGGCGTGCTGCGCGCGCTCTCGTCGGTCGGAGCGACTGCACTGCTCGCGGCTAGCGTGCTGGTCGTCAGCCATGGCATCTCGTTCGCCGTCAACTTCGTCGCCGGCCGCGAGTACGAACGCACGAACCTGCTCTACCTGATGATCCATCCGTACGTGCGGATGTGGCTCGTGATGGTGACGCTCGCGGCGGGGCTCGTGGCGGCGCACTTCCTGCCCGCGCTCGGCGTCTCGGCCGCCTTCGGCGTGACCGTGGTGCTCCTGAAGACCGGGGCGGACCTCATCGCGCACCGGGTGGAGCACGCGGCGACGGCCTAGGGCTTCCGGGCGATCCGCTCGTGATGCGTGTAGACGTTCGCCGTCCCGTCGCGCAGCAGCGCGACGAGCGTGACGCCGGTCGCGTCGGCCGCGCGCACCGCGAGCCCGGTCGCGCGCGAGACCGCCGCGAGCAGCGGCACGCCGGCCGCCGCGGCCTTCTGCACGAGCTCGTAGCTCGCGCGGCTCGTGACCACCAGGAATCCCTCGGCCGGCTCGACGCCGGCGGCCAGCGCCGCACCGATCACCTTGTCGAGCGCGTTGTGCCGGCCGACGTCCTCGCGCACGAACTCGAGCGCGCCGTCGGGCCGCGCCCAGGCCGCCGCGTGCAGCGTCGCGAGGTCGCGGTTGAGCGGCTGGTCCTCCGAGAGCTCACGCTCGGCGCGCCAGAGCGCCTGCGGCGTCACGCGCATCGTCGTGTGCACCGGCGCGAGTGCGCGCAGCGCCTCCTCGATGCTCTCCACGCCGCAGAGCCCGCATCCCGTGCGGCCGACGAGCCCGCGGCGGCGCTCCTTGAGCCGCTCGGCGGCTGCGGGGTCGATCTCGATCTCGAGGTCGATGCCGCGCGCGTGCGGCACCGCGCGCACGCCGCGCAGCTGGTCCCGCGCCGCGATCCCCTCGGTGACCGTGAAGCCGCGCCCGAAGTCCTCGAGGTCCTGCGGCGTCGCCATCATCACGACGTGGGGCGACTGATTGTAGACGAGCGCGACCGGCACCTCCTCCGCCACCGGCGCGATGCCCTCGCCGGCCGCATCGCCGTCGAGACGCGTGAAGCGGCGGACGGTCGACGGCTTCGCGTAGCCGAGGTGGTGGAGCGGGTGCGCCGGGTCGAGGTGCCCGGGGAGCCCGCGATCGTCAGGAGGGGCCATCTCCCTTGTTCCGGCGGAGCTCGACGAAGCGCCAGCCGAAGCGCCCCTTGATGCAGAGGTTCCCCTCGGTGACGCTGTGGTCGAGCGGGGAGGTCACGCGCACGATCCGCTCGTCCTGCACGTGCAGCGTGAGAGCGCAGCCGACGCCGCAGTACGGGCAGATGGTGTCGGTCTGCGTCTGCCGCGACTCGTCCCACTGCTCCGTCGCGCGCAGGTCGTGCTCGCTCTTGAACATCAGCGCGCCGGTGGGGCAGACGGCGATGCAGTTGCCGCAGTAGACGCAGG
>CAZIDS010000114.1:0-9561 GCA_964537945.1 uncultured Gemmatimonas sp.
CGTACGCGGCCGAGCGGTCGACCTTCGACGGGTCCTTGCCCGAGAACGCGCCGCCCCCGTGGCGGCCGTAGCCGCCGTACGTGTCGACGATGATCTTGCGGCCGGTGAGGCCCGCGTCGCCGTGGGGGCCGCCGACGACGAAGCGTCCGGTCGGATTGATGTGGACCTTCATCTTCGACGCGCGGAGCTCCTCGGGGATCACCGCGTGGATGATGTCGCGCGTGACCGCCTCGTGGATCGCCTTGTTCTTCACCGAGTCGGCGTGCTGCGTCGAGATGACGACCGTGTCCACCTCCACCGGGCGGCCGTCCTCGTACACCACCGAGACCTGCGACTTGCCGTCGGGGCGGAGCCACGGGAGCGTCCCGTCCTTGCGGCGGTCGGCGAGTGCGTGGGTGAGCTTGTGCGCGAGCGTGATCGGGAGCGGCATCAGCTCCTCCGTCTCGTCGCAGGCGAACCCGAACATCATGCCCTGGTCGCCGGCGCCGCCGGTGTCCACGCCCTGGCCGATGTCGCGCGACTGCTGTCCGAGCGCGTTCAGCACGGCGCAGCTGTCGGCGTCGAAGCCGATCCCGGCCTCGGTGTAGCCGATGCCCTTGATGGTCTCGCGCACGAGGCCACGCAGGTCGGCCCAGGCCGCCGTCGTCACCTCGCCGAAGATCGTCGCGAGGCCCGTCGTGACCATCGTCTCGCACGCGACGCGCGAGAGCGGGTCCTGCGCGAGGAGCGTGTCGAGGACCGCGTCGGAGATCTGGTCGGCGACCTTGTCCGGGTGGCCTTCGGTGACCGACTCGGAGGTGAAGAGATGGCGATGCAGCACTGGAGAAGGGGTCGGAGTTTGGGGGATAGCAATGCGGCTGGCGACCCACGCCAGCCGCAAGAATCACGCCCCGAACAGTAATGCCCTTACGCGAGCCCCAGCAACCCGTCGAGGAGTTCGTCGCCGAGCTGGTGGCCGAGGGCCTCGCGCAGGACCTGCTCCGCCTCGCGCGCCGCGGCCGCGGCGAGCGCCGCCTGCGCCGCGTCCCGCGCCGCCGCCTGGCTCACCCCCCGCACCAGCCGCTTCACGGCCGGCAGGCCGCTGGCCGCCACGCTCAGCGTATGCACCCCGAGCCCGAGGAGGGCGAACGCCATCAGCGGCTGCGAGGCCATCTCGCCGCACACGCTCACCTCGAGCTTCGCGCCCTTCGCGACGTCCACCGTCCGCGCGATGAGGCGCAGCACCGCCGGATGCAGCGGCGTGTAGCGCGTCACCAGCGACGCATTGCCCCGGTCCACCGCCAGCGTGTACTGCACGAGATCGTTGGTGCCGATCGAGAAGAAGCTGACGTCGCCCGCGAACGAGTCGGCGCTCACCGCGGCCGCGGGGGTCTCGACCATCACGCCGAGCGGGACGTCGGACCGGTGCGGAACGCCGCGACGCTCCAGCTCGGCCGCCGCTTCCTGCATCAGGTAGCGCGCCTGCCGCACCTCGTCCACAGACACGACGAGCGGGAGCATGATCCGCACGTCGCCGTGCACCGCGGCGCGCAGCAGCGCGCGCAGCTGGACCTTGAACAGCTCCGGCTCGTCGAGGCACATGCGGATCGCGCGCCAGCCGAGGAACGGGTTCGGCTCGTGCGGGAATCCGCCGATCGGGAGCTTGTCGCCGCCCACGTCGTAGGTGCGGATCACCACCGGATGGCCGGCGAAGGCCTTCACGACCTTCGCGTACGCCTCCTCCTGCTCGTCCTCGCTCGGCATCGCGGTGCGTCCGACGACGAGGAACTCGGTGCGCATGAGCCCGACGCCTTCCGCGCCGCTCTCGGCCGCCTTCACCGCCTCGTCGGGGAGGTCGACATTGGCGCGGAGCGTCACGCGCGTCCCGTCGGTCATCACGGCTTCGGCGTCGGCGAGCGTCGCGAGCTCGGCCTGCGCGGCCGCCTCGCGCCGCGCGCGGTCGGCGAACTGCTGCAGCACCGCGGCGGTCGGGCGCGGGATCAGCGTCCCGTTCGTGCCGTCGAGGATCACGCGGTCACCGGTGACGATCTTGCTGGTCGCATCGATCAGGCCGACGACCGCCGGCAGCCCGAGCGAGCGCGCGAGGATCGCGACGTGCGACGTGCGCGTGCCCGCGTCGGTCGCGATGCCGGCGATCGCGCGCCGGTCGAGCTGGATCGTGAGGCTCGGCGTCAGGTCGTGCGTGACGAGGATCGCGTTCGAGCCCGGCTCGAGGTCGACCGGGTCGTGGTCGGGCAGGTCCAGGAGCAGCGACAGCAGGCGGATGTGCACGTCCACGAGGTCGCCGACGCGCTCGCGCATCATCGGGTTCGTCGAACGGCCGAAGTGCTCGCGCCACTCGAGCATCACGAGGTCGAACGCCTTCTCCGCCGCGAGGTTCTGCCGGACGAGCGTCTCGACGCGGGCGCGGAGCTCGCCGTCCTGCAGGATCGCGACCTGCACGTCGAAGATCGCGGCCTCGGCGGACCCGGCCTTCTCCTCGGCGCGCGTCTTCACGCCGCGCAGGCGCTCCACCGCGCCGTCGATCGAGAGCCGGAGCCGGGCGATCTCGCCCTCGATCTCCGCGTCCTCGATCACGCGCGACTTCACCTCGGGCACCTCCCAGCGGAGGAGGTGCGCCGGCCCGACGACGATGCCGGGCGAGGCGGAGACGCCGTGGAGGGTGACCGGCACGCCGCTACTGTTCCCCGAACTTGTTCGCGATGAGCGTCGCGAGCGCGTCGAGCGCGCCGTCGGCGTCGTCGCCCTCGGCGCGCAGCCGGACCGTGGAGCCGCACTCCGCCGCGAGCATCATCACGCCCATGATGCTCTTCGCGTTCACTTCGAGGTCGTCGCGGGCGATGGTGATGTCGGCCCTGAACTTCCCCGCCGTCTTCACGATCTCGGCGGCGGGGCGGGCGTGGATCCCGTTGGCGTTCACGACCAGGACGGCGCGTTCCGGCATCAGCCCACCATCGCGTAGAGGATGAAGGCGGCCAGCCCGATGGTGGCGAGGCGCCACCCTTCGATCCGGCCGTGCAGCAACGTCACCAGCACCGCCCCCGCCGTGACCGCCGCGAGGACCCCGCCGAGGAGTGCCCGCCCCGGCCCGATGATGCCCGCCGCCGCCACCGGGAGGGCGATCCCCGCCACCAGCGCCGTCGCCCGCGCCACGTGCGCCGGGCCCTGCCGCAGCAGGGGGTTCCCGAGCGCCTGCGCCATCCGCAGCCCGTGCTCCCACCCCGCGCGAAGCCCCCAGATGCGGAGGCCGACATGCAGGACATTGTACGTCCCGAGGAATATCAGCACCACGGCAAGCGGACGCGCCCCGAGCCCGAACGCGAGGAGCGCGATGGCCGAGCAGAGCGGGACCCAGCCGGCCCAGACCAGCCGGTCCCCCACCGAGCCGAGGGGGCCCGGCGCGGCGATCCGGAAGCGCTCGATCTGGTCCGCGGGGACCCCGTCGAGCTCGGCCCGGGCGAGCGCCCCCACCGCGACCGCCGCGAGGTACGGGTGGGCGTTGAAGTACCCGCTGTGGCGGGCCATCGCCTGCTTGTAGGCATCGCCGCGCCGCCCGCCGGGCAGGAGCTTCAGCGCCGGCTCGAGCGAGAACGCGATGCCGTTGCCGAGCATCGTCTCGTAGTTCCAGACGCCCTGGATCGCGAGCATGCGCAGGAGCATCGCCGCCTCCACGCGGAGCGGCAGCCGTGTACGGGCCTCGGGTGCGTTCATCCCAGCGCCCCCGCGAGGGCGAAGCCGAGCACGAGCCCGGCCGCGAGGTACCAGCGCGCCCCCGTCGTGGTCCGCACGACCTTCCAGACCGCGGCGAGCCCGACCGCCGATGCGACCGACACGACGACGGCGCGGCTCAGCGTCGGCGAGATCGCGACCGTTCCGATGACCACCTCGTGGATCGGCTCGAAGACGAGCAGGGCGGCGAACGTCAGCAGCCCGCCGCGCAGGAGATCGGAACTCATCCCGCCCAGCTGCAGCGCGATGACCGCGCTGCCGGAGCCGCGCGCGATCCGCGCCTGCTGCTGGCGCGCCCAGAGCGCATTCCACTTGCGCAGCCAGATCATCGAGTAGCCGCCGATGCCGGCCGTCACGAGGGCCGAGAGCAGCGCGACGCTCATCGCGGCGGCCGTCCCGTCGGGCACGTGCGCGAAGAGGTAGCCACCGACGACGGAGGCCGACCCCCACTCGGGGTAGCGCGAGGCGCCGAACGGCATCGACTCGAGCGCGAAGAACTCGATCGCGACGCCCATCGTGAGTCCGCGGGCCGGCTCGCCGATCAGCGCGCCCGCGAGCGTCGCCGCGACGATCGGCCGCGAGATCATCGCCTGCGGGAACGAGACGACGTCGAGCCCGATCACCGCGCCGAGCACGACCAGCGGCAGGAGCTGCAGGAGGTCGGCGAGGCTCACCGCCCCCCCTGCGCGAGCAGCTCGGCCAGCGGCACCGCCGAGGCCTGCGGCACGTCCTGCGCGGCGACGGTCACGCCGGCGGCGACGAGCGCCTGCAGCTCGTGCTCCTCGTCGGGCGTGAGGAAGACGTAGCGCTCGCGCGCGACGCGGCCCGGCTTGTGGTGGATCCCGCCGACGGTGACCTGCGTGATGCCCGGCGCGGCCGCGACGAGGCGCCGCATCGTGGCGATGTCGCCGGTGAGGAGCATCCCGGTGCGCTTGTCGGCGCGGTAGGCCGGCAGCTTCTCGGCGGCCGATGCGACGGAGTCGAAATGGATGTCCATCTCCGGCGGCACACCCATCCGATAGAGCTCCTGCTCCCACTCGGAGGCCGCGACCACGTCGTCCACGAGCACGAGGAACCCGAGGGCGCAGGGCTGGCCCCAGCCGACGACGACCTGTCCGTGGATCAGCCGGTCGTCGATCCGGAAGAGCTCAAGCGTCACGCTTGCCCTCGAGCACGGTGAGCGCGGCGCGTCCCTGCTCGGCGGCCTTGCCGATGTCGCCGCCGCAGGCGTAGCTGAGGATCGTCGGCAGCGCGGCGCCGGTCACGACCACGAGGTCGGGCCGCTCGCGCTGCAGCTTGCGCGCGGCGATGGTGCAGCTGCCGGCCGGCAGGTCGGTGAAGATGAGGTGCGCGCCGGTCGCGTCGAGCGCCTCGCGCAGCCGCTGTTCGATCTCGCCCGGCCCCAGCCCGGCGTTGGTGATGGCGACGAAGCAGTCGCCGCGCCCCGAGATCTGCTCGACGGCCGAGCGGATCCCCTCCGCGAAGCTGCCGTGCCCCGCGACGATCGCCTTCGGGCCGGCCGGCGCCTCACTCATCGTCGTCGAGGAGGTAGCGCTGCACCTGCGCCTTGTCGCGCATGTGGCTCTTCAGGCGCTCGTTGAAGACCTGCGCGGGGTCCTGGCCGCTGTAGCGCATCAGGTGGTTCATCGCGATGACCTCGGCGATGACCGTGATGTTCTTGCCGGGGTTCAGCGGCACCGTGATCCGCGGGATCTCGACGCCGAGGATCGTCGTCGACTCGGTCTCGAGGCCGGTGCGCTCGATGGTCATCCCCTCCTTCCACTCCTGCAACACGACGACGACCTCGATGCGCTTCTGCTGGCGTACGGAGCGCACGCCGAAGATCGAGCGGACGTCGATCAGCCCGATGCCGCGGATCTCCATGTAGTGGCGCTGGAGCGGGTGCCCGGTGCCGATGAGCACGTCGGCGCCCTTGCGGCGCGTGATCACGAGGTCGTCGGCGACGAGGCGGTGGCCGCGCTCCACGAGGTCGAGCACGCACTCGGACTTGCCGATGCCGCTCGCGCCGGTGAACAGCAGCCCGACGCCGTAGACGTCGGCGAGCGAGCCATGCAGCGAGGTCTGCGGCGCGAACGCGTCGAGCAGGAACGGCGTGATCCGGTTGTAGAACTCGAGCGTCTTCAGCGCCGAGACCAGGATCGAGATGCCGTGGGCCTTCGCGATCGCGTCCATCCCCTCGGGCAGGTCCTGCCCCTTGGTGACCATCAGGCAGGGGATGGGATAGCCGAGGAACGTGTCGAGGATGCGCTGGCGCTCGGCGTCGCCGAGGGAGCGGAGGTAGCTCACCTCGGTCTCGCCGAGCACCTGGAGGCGCTGGGGGACGAAGCGTCCGGTGTAGCCGGCGAGGACGAGTCCGGGCCCCGACGCGTCGGGCGTCGGGATCTCGCGGGTCAGTCCCTCCGGGCTCCCGAGGAGCGTGAGCTCGAGCAGGTCCTTGGTGCGCTCGAAGAACGCGCCGACGGTGAGGGGGGCCATGGTCCCCTTAGACGCGCGGTCGGGCCCGCGCGAAACGGCGGGCGCGCTCCTTCGCGTGGCCCTGCCGCTCTCGCGTCGCCTGCGCGCGGATGCGGCCGAGCGCCTGGACGAGGGCCGGCCCGAAGAAGCGCCCTTCCGCACGCGCCACGAGGTCGTGGTTCCGCGGCGCGCGGAGGATGAGCGAGACGCGATGCAGCGCCCCATCCTGCTCGAAGCGGACGATCGCCTCGACGATCCGCGGGATCCGCTCGGCCGCGCGGCGCACTTCGCGCTCGGCGCGCTTGCGCATGTGATCCGAGACCTCGGCGTGGTGCGTGTGGAAGTGGACTTCCATGCCCCTATCCCCCCGGGTTGGTCACGCGGCGGAGGTGCGCCTCGGTCTCGCGGGCGCAGCGCTCCCACGTGAAGGACACGGCGAACGCACGGGCGCGCTCGCCCATCTGCTCGACCAGTGCCGGCGACTCCGCGAGGCGGTCCATCGCGGCGGCGAGTCCGGCGACGTCCCCGTGCGGCACGAGGAAGCCGGTCTCGCCGTTCCGCACCGACTCGCGGATCCCCGGCGAATCCGAGGCGACGACCGGCGTCCCGCAGGCCTCCGCCTCGACGTTCGTGAGCCCCCAGCCCTCCTTGGGCGAGGCGAGTGCGACTGCCCAGGACCGGCGCAGCAGCGAGAGCTTCTCCGCCTCGCTCACGAAGCCAAGGAAACGTACGCGCGAGCCGAGGTCAAGCGAACGCGCCAGCGCCTCGAGGCGCGGCCGGTAGTCGCCGGCGCCGGCGATCTCGAGGATCGCGTCACGGCGCCGCACGCGCGCGAACGCCCGGATCACGAGGTCCACGCCCTTGTACTTCTTCAGGCGGCCGAGGTAGCTGAAGGTCGGGACGGCGGCCCGCGCCGACGGCTCCGGCGTGTAGTGCTCGAACGAGACGCCCGGCGGGATCACCACCGTGCGCTCACGCGCGATGCCGCGCGCGACGAGGTCGTCGGCGGTGCTCTCGCTGATCGCCTGGAACGGCACGCCCCGGTACATCCACGGGATCGGCCGCTCGGAGAGCCAGACCGCCGACGCGAGCACGGGGTTCAGCTCCTGGAAGGCCGCGCTGCCGAAGAGGTGCGGCACCACCACGACCACCTTCTGCGCGCCGCTCCACCGCGTGGTGAAGAGCGGCATCTTGTTGATGTCCTCGTAGAGGACGTCGAAGCCGCGCGCCGCGAGATGGCGCTCCCAGTACCGCCGCGCGACGAGCGCGAACGTCTGCCGCGTGCCGACGCGGTGGATCTCGACGCCATTCTTCGCCGCGCGCGGCGGGCAGCCCGGCCAGCCGCCGCACAGCAGCGTCACCTCGTGTCCCCAGCCCGCGAGCCGCTCGAGGATCTCGTGGAGGTGCGTCTCCGCGCCGCCGCCGAGGGGATTCTCGATGTCCTGCCAGTTGACCGCGCAGATCCTCACGCGAGCCGGCCCATGCGGCGCGCCAGCGCGTCGATCACGCCGTTGACGAACCGCGCGCTCTGCGACGTGCCGTAGCGCTCGGCGAGGCGGACGCACTCCTGGATCACGACGCGCGGCGGCGTGCCGCCCTGCATCAGCTCGGCCGCGGCGAGGCGCAGCACCGACCGCTCGATGTGGCCCAGGCGGTCGAGGCGCCAGTTCGTCGTGACCTCGCTCAGCTCGGCGTCGATGTCGCGGCGCTCAGCGGCGACGAGCTGCACCAGCGCGAGCGCGAACGCCCGTTCGTCGGGCGCGATCGCGAGGTCGTCCCAGACGAGCGTCGCGACGCGCGGGAGGTCGGGGGGCGTGCCGCGCACGTCCCACGCATAGAGCGCCTGCAGCGCCCGCGAGCGGCCGCGGGTCTCGAGACGGGCGGGCACGCTATTCCCCCGCCGCGTCGGCGTTGTCGAGGCGGCCGAAGAGGTCGGCCATCTCGAGCGCGGCGAGCGCCGCGTCCCAGCCCTTGTTGCCGTGCGCGCCGCCGGCGCGCGCCTCGGCCTGCTCCATCGTGTCGCAGGTCAGCAGCCCGAAGCCGATCGGCACGCCGAACTCCCCCTGCAGCATCGACAGGCCGCGTGACGCCTCGCCGGCGACGTAGTCGAAGTGCGGCGTGTCGCCGCGCACGACCGCGCCGAGCGCGACGCAGGCGTCGTAGCGCTCGGTCTGCAGCGCCTTCGCGACCGCGGGCGGCAGCTCCCACGCGCCCGGCACCCACAGGATGTCCACGTCGGCGAATGCGACGCCGTGCCGTACGCACGCGTCAATCGCGCCCTCGACGAGCTTCTCGGTGACGTGGTTGTTGAAGCGCGCGGCGACGATGACGACCCGGCGCCCCGCGCCGGCGGGCTCCCCGATGAACTCGGCCATCAGATCGCCCGCAGGTGACCGAGCTTCGTCCGCTTGGTCTCGAGGTACTCGGCGTTCTCCGTGGTCGCCGGCGACACGATCGGCACGCGCTCGCCGAGGCGCAGCCCGTAGCCCTCGAGGCCGACCATCTTCTTCGGGTTGTTCGTGATCGGGCGGATCGAGGTGAGGCCGAGGTCGAGCAGGATCTGCGCGCCGATGCCGTAGTTGCGCAGGTCGGGCGCGAAGCCGAGCGCCTCGTTCGCCTCGACGGTGTCGGCGCCGGCGTCCTGCAGCGCGTAGGCCTTGAGCTTGTTGAGCAGGCCGATCCCGCGCCCTTCCTGGTCGAGGTAGACGATCACGCCCGCCCCCGACTCGACGATGAGGCGCATCGCCTCGTGCAGCTGCCAGTGGCAGTCGCACCGCATCGAGTGGAAGGTGTCGCCGGTGAGGCACTTCGAGTGCATCCGGACGAGCACGTCCTCCTTCCCCGACACCTCGCCGTGCACGAGCGCGACGTGCTCGCGCGCGTCCACGTCGTTGCGGTAGCCGACGAGGCGGAACTCGCCGTACTCGGTGGGGAGGCGCACGTCCGCCTCGCGGTGCACGAGCCGCTCCGTCTGGAGCCGGTGCGCGACGAGCTGCGCGACCGTGATGAACGCGAGGCCGTGCGCCTTCGCGAACGCCTCGAGCTGCGGGCGGCGGGCCGAGCTGCCGTCCTCGGTGAGGATCTCGCAGATGACGCCGGCGGGCTGGAGCCCGGCGAGGCGCATCAGGTCCACGGCGGCTTCCGTGTGGCCGACGCGCTGGAGCACGCCGCCCTCGCGCGCGCGCAGGGGGTGCACGTGGCCGGGCCGACGGAGGTCGCTCGGGTGCGTGCCCGCGGCCGCGGCGAGGCGGATCGTCGTCGCCTGGTCGGAGGCGGAGATGCCCGTCGTCACGCCGTGCTTCGGCGCGCCGTCGATGGTGACGGTGATGGCGGTGCGGAGCGCGTCGGTGTTCTCGG
>CAZIDS010000115.1:0-9558 GCA_964537945.1 uncultured Gemmatimonas sp.
ATCTTTGCGCCTCACCCTCGATCACGGAAGATCCAATGGGCGTTCCACTCGATCCGAAGCACAATCATCGCATCTCGCTTGAGGCCGCGGCGGAACTCACGCGCAAGTATCGCGACGGCGGGGATCACCGGAAGGGCGATTCGACCGCGTTCAACCAGCCGCAGGTCATCGAGCTGCTCACGCAGCCGGGGTGCGTGGGGATGCGCATCTACCGCGGGATGACGGCCGACGGCGAGTCGGCCACGGTGCTGGTCGGAGTGGACAAGGACGGCAACGACATGGTGAACGGCGTCCTGCTCGAGATCGGCATGCCGTGCCCGCCTTGGTGCACGGACGACAACTCGCTGACACGCTGAGCGGTGAATCTCAAGGCGCCCCTCTACATCGTCATCTCCGTCTGGATCCTCCTGATCCCGGTCGTCATCGCCCTCGGGCGGTGGCGCCGGATCAGTCGGGCCTCGCAATGGACGGCGGGATGGCTGGTGTCGATGATGGGCGCGGACGCCGCCGGTCGGTTCTGGATCTGGTTCGTGGATCCGACCTCGAACCTCGTCGTGCTGAATGCGTCCCTGCTGGTCTGTACGGCTCTCCTGATGCAGG
This sequence comes from uncultured Gemmatimonas sp., assembly GCA_964537945.1. GTDB lineage: Bacteria > Gemmatimonadota > Gemmatimonadetes > Gemmatimonadales > Gemmatimonadaceae > Pseudogemmatithrix. Next base: position 601 of record CAZIDS010000115.1, read on the forward strand.
CGCTTGCGGAGTGGCAAGCGAACGCGGTGCCGCGAAATGCGATGCACATCGCGCTCGTGCTGTCAGTCGTCGGCCTGGCGCTCAGCTTCTACCTGTTCGAGGGGATGCACAGCTTCTCGACGGTCGCGTATCCGGCCGTCTGCATCTTCGCACTCACCGGGGCGCTGATCGCCTTCGCCTCGCACGCGATGGGTGACGCGCAGCCAGTCCTTCGCAGCGACTGGGGGTGGACGCTGCCCGCCATCGCCATCTACAACGGCTCGACCGCCGCCGTCACGATCGTCTCGCAGGTCGCGCTGCAGCGCAATGACCTGCACCTGATCGTGAACGCCTCGTACGCCCGCGCCACCGCCGTCTACGTCTCGCTGTTCCTCTTCACCGGAGCCCTGTTCTGGCCACCTCTAGCGAGGTCATCTGGAACCTCTTCGTCGCCGCCGGCCTCTCGGTAACGATCCTCGTCGTCGCCCTGGTGGCAGCCATGGCCCTCGCGCAACGGAAACGGTTCCAGCTTCGCAAGCAGCAGGCGCTCGCGGTCTCGCGCGCGCACGAGGAGGAGCGCGCCTGGGTCGCCTCCGAACTCCACGATGACATCCTCCAGCGCATCGCCCTCGTCCGCGCGGAGCTCGAGACGCTCTGGGCCTCGACCGAGCCCCGCTCCACCGACGTCCTCGAGGCACGGCTCCGCGGCGTGAACGCCGAGCTCGTGGACCTCGCCGTCTCCGTCCGCCGCATCGCCGCCCGGCTCCACCCCACGGTCGTGGACCAGGTGGGCATCGTCCCCGCGCTCGAGGCCCTCGCCTCGGAGGTCGAGCGCGGCAGCACGATCGACGTCCATCTCGTCGCCGAGGGCAAGGCCGAGTCGCTGGCGCCCGAGACCGCGCGCGCGGCCTATCGGATCGTCCAGGAGTCGCTGCGCAACGCCGTCCGCCACTCGGGCGGCAGGAACGCCACCGTCTCGCTCATCTTCGGGCCGCGGGAGCTCACGCTCCGCGTCGTCGACGACGGCAAGGGCTTCGATACCTCGCGCTCCCCCGGCGAAGGGCTCGGCATCGCCTCGCTCCGCGAGCGCGCCCTGCTCGTCGGAGGCCGCGTGACGATCCTTTCGCGTCCGGGTGTCGGGACCTCCGTGGATGTCCTCCTCCCCCTGGGGACCACATGATGGCTGTCCGCCTCCGCCTCGTCCTCGGCGACGACCACCACCTGATGGTGGACGCCCTCCGCCAGGCCCTCCAGAAGGCCCACGATGTCGTCGCGGTCGCGCACGACCCCGCAGGCATCGTCGCCGCCGTCCGGATGCATCGCCCCGATGTTCTGCTCCTCGACCTCGGCCTGCCGGGCAAGAGCGGCATCGACCTCATCCCGGAGGTGCGCGAAGCATCGCCGGAGACGCGGATCATCGTGGTGACGATGCACCTCGACCGCGTGCTGGCCGAGCGCGCGCTCGCCGCCGGCGCGATGGCCTTCGTGCCCAAGGACGCGGGCATCGACGAGCTGCACAAGGCGCTGGGCGTCGTTATGCACGACGCGACGTTCGTCAGCCCGCGCGTGCCGGCGACGACGACCACGCGGGTGTCGGTGCTCGCGGCGCAGCAGGCGCTCGCGCAGCTCACGCCCCGACAGCACGAGATCGTGAAGCTCATCGCGCAGGGCGAGTCGTCGGCCAGCATCGCGAAGGCGCTCGGACTCAGCGAGCGCACCATCGCGTTCCACCGCGCCAACATCAAGGAGGCGCTCGGCGTGGACTCCACCCTCGACCTGATGCGCTACGCCGTCCTGCTGCAGCTCGACGGGCCCGTGGGGCCCGAGGGCGACCCGACCGGGCTCAGCCGTCGAGGACGAACGCGCGGGTCGTGAGGATCCCCGGCAGGTCGCGGTGATCCACCTTCACCAGGCGGCGCAGCGCGTCGGCGTGATAGACGAAGCCCGTGGCTTCGCCCTCCACCCGGCGATGATCGGGGCCGAGGTAGCGCACGAGGGTCCCGTCGCGCACCGCCGGATTGGGCGGAAGCGCATCGGCATCCTGGTCGACTACGAGCCGGACCGGGTGATTGAATTCGTCTGTGAGACGGCGGGTCGCGGAGGAGTGTCGCATGGGAGTGGGGTCTGCACGTCTAGAACAACGATGACGGGGTGCCAGAGGTCACGTAACTGTCAGTACTGACAGGGGTCCCCCGACTCCGTTCGGCTCGCCGCCGGACCCGTGACGTGTCAAGTTTCTGTTGCACCTCCCACTCGTACCGGACCGATGCCGAACCTCGCCGCGAACCACCCGCAGATCGTCCACTTCGCCATCGCCGCCTGCCTCCTCGGCGTCGCCTTCCGCCTCGTTTCCATCACCGGGCGGCTCACCTTCACCAAGCACGCCGCGACGGTGCTGATCCTCATCGGCGCGGCCGCCGCCTGGCTCGGCAAGCGCTCCGGCACCGACGCGCACGGCCCGGTCGAGCGCATCCCCGGCGTGCGGACCGCCGTGCAGGAGCACGAGGAGCTCGGCGAAGACACGGCGACGCTCTTCCTCATCGTCGGCGGGATCGAGATCGCCGCGCTCGGGCTCGGCGCCTGGACCGCCGGCGCCCGCTACGGCAAGTGGGCCTACGTCGCCTCGGCCGTCGTCGGCGTCTACGCCAGCACCGTCCTCTATGAGGCCGCGGAGCACGGCGGCGCCCTCGTCTATTCGTACGGCGGCGGCCCCGGCCTCCGCACCGGCAAGCCCGAGGACGTCGAGCGCCTGCTCATCGCCGGCCTCTACAACAAGGCCGCGCTCGACCGCAGGACCGGCAACGGCGCCGAGGCGGCGAAGCTGTTCGCCGAGCTCGCGGCGCGGATGCCGGCCGACACCACGGCGCAGTTCCTCAAGGTGGAGTCGCTGCTGCTCGACCTGAAGGACGCGAAGGCGGCGCTCGCGGCGGCACGTGAGGTGGGCGTGGACGAGAAGAATCCGCGCTTCGTGACGCGCAAGGCGAGCCTGATGGCCGACGCCTTCGTCGCGCTCGGGCAGCCCGACAGCGCGCGCGCGGTGCTGCAGCCGGTGGTGACCGCGTTCCCGCAGAACATGCGGCTCAAGGCGAAGCTCGACTCGATCCGATGAGCGGCGGGAAGCGCCCCTCCGGGTCGCTCCTCGTCCTCGTCGGGCTCGTCGCGGGGCTGCTCCTCGGCATCGCGCTGATCGAGCAGTTCCCCGCGGCGGCCGAGCTGGTGCGGCCGGTAGCGGACGTCGTCGGTACGCTCTGGACGAACGCGATCCGGATGACCGTGCTGCCGCTCGTCGCGGCACTCACGATCGTCTCGGTGGCGAGCGGCGGCGGCAACGCCGAGCTGCGGAGCGCGGGCGTGCGCGCGATCGCGGTGATGGTCGTGCTGCTCGTCGCGGGCGGCCTGCTCGCGATCGTGACGTCGAAGCTCGCGTTCGCCGCCTTCGCGCTCGACCCCGAGGTCGCGGCCCGCGTGCGCGACTCGGCCGGCGAAACGGCGGCCGCGCCCGCGATGCCGTCGCTGGCGCAGCGGCTCATCGACATGGTGCCGGTGAATCCGATCAAGGCCGCCGCCGACGGCGCACTGCTGCCTCTGGTGGTGTTCTCGCTCGCGCTGGGGTTCGCGCTCAAGCAGGTGCCCGAAGCGCGGCGGATGCCGGTGCTCGACGCCTGCCGCGGCGTCGCCGACGCGATGCTCGTGCTCGTGGGCTGGGTGGTCGCGATCGCGCCGATCGGCGTGTTCGGACTGGCGCTGGCCCTCGGCATCCGGCTCGGCGCGAGCTCGATCGGCGCGCTCGTGCGCTACGTCGCTACACTGAGCGGCACGCTGCTGCTGCTCACCATCCTGCTCTATCCGGTGGTGGTGCTCCTCGGGCGCGTGCCGTTCCGGAGCTTCCTCTCGGCCGCCGCGCCGGCGCAGGCGCTCGCGGCGGGCTCGCGCTCGTCGCTCGCGGCATTGCCGCTCATGATCCAGGCCGCACGCGAGAAGCTCGGGCTCAGCGAGACCGCGAGCGGCTTCGTGCTCCCGATGGCGGTCTCGATCTTCCGCGTGAACGTGCCGCCGGCGTGGGTGGTGGGCGCCGTGTTCCTCGGCAAGCTCTACGACGTGCCGATGACCGACGCCGCGCTCCTGATGCTCGTGGTGACGAGCACGCTCATCTCGTTCAGCGTGCCTGGGATCCCGTCGGCCAGTCTCTTCCTGCTCGCGCCGGTGATCGTGGATCTCGGGCTGCCGGCCGCCGGCGTGGGGATCCTGCTCGCGGTGGACGTGCTGCCGGACATCTTCAAGACGCTGGCGAACGTCACGTCGCAGATGACGGCGGCGATCCTCAGCTCAGGACGGGCGACGGCGCCGTCACCGGCATCCCCGATCCCCTGAGCAGATCGCCGTAGTGCTGCTCCTCGCAGGAGGGGCAGATGCCGTGCGAGAAGGCGGCGTCGTGGCGGCGGTGGAAGTAGCGCTCGAGCGATTCCCATTCCCCTGCCGGCTCCTCGACCGACTTGCAGTGGGCGCAGATCGGCAGGTGGCCCGTGATCGCCTTCGACAGCGCGTGCTCCACGCGGACGAGCGTCGCATCACGCTCGGCGTTCGCGCGGCGGTAGAACAGGACCAGCGCGCCGAACCCGATCGCGAGCTGCGACGTGTGCACCAGCAGCATCATCCACGGCTGGTTCGCCGGGACGCGGAAGGCCCACGGGTAGGCCGCGTTGACGGCCCCCATCAGGAGGAGTCCGCTGCCGACGAGCACGCGCTCGCGGCCGAACTGCCGGCGAGCGAAGAGCAGCACGAGTCCCGCCACGATCGTCGCGACTCCGAAGAGCAGGTAGTGCGTCACGCCCGGCACGCCGCCGATGAGCACGGCCCCCGCGACCCACTCGCGCACGAGGATGCCGGCGTCGAGCGCGAACAGCACGGCCCACGCCCGCGGCATCGGCCGGCGGACGAGGGCGTAGGCGCCCCAGAGCAGGAACCAGCCGCGGGCGAGTGCGATCACCGGCAGCAGGCGCGCGCCGGACCGGTAGACCTGGTCCTCGACGACGATCGCGAGCAGGTAACGCGCCACCCAGAGCGCGGCCGCGACGGCCCAGAGTCCGAGCCAGCGCTCCCGGTAGTGCCGCCACATCAGGACGAACACCAGCGTCAGGATGATCGCGCTGAGGAGCGAGCTGGTGGTGGAAGGCATCGCGGCGGGCTAGGCGGGCTGGACCGCGGGCGCCGGCGCGAGGTGCCCGTAGTGCTTCTCCTCGCAGGGCGGACAGATGCCGTGCGAGAAGGCAGTGTCGTGGCGGTGCGCGAAGTAGCGCTCCAGCGTCTCCCACTGGCCCTGCTCGTTCCGGATCGCCTTGCAGTGGGCGCAGATCGGGAGGTAGCCGGCGAGGGCCTTGGAGAGGGCGTCCTCGAGCCGCTCGAGCGCGGCATCGCGCTCGGCGTTCGCGCGGCGGTAGAAGAGGAGCATCGCGCCGAAGCCGACGCCGAGCTGCGCGCCATGCGAGACCAGGAACAGGTTCTCCGCGAGCTCGGGGACCTGCGAGGTCCAGGGGAAGGTGATGTTCGACGCCCCGATCGCGACGAGACTCACGCACACGAGGATCGCCTCGCCCCCGATCGCGCGACGCCGTGAGACGATGATGAGGCCGGCGACGATGGTCGCGACGCCGAACAGCAGGTAGTGCGGCACGCCGCGCGCACCCGCGATCAGGACCTCGCCTGATACCCAGTCGCGGACCAGCCACACCGCGTCGATGAGGAAGGTGATCACCCAGCCGCGGCAGACGGGCCGGCCGAGCAGCGCATAGGCGCCGGCGAGGATGAACCAGCCGCGCGCGAGGGCGATCGTCGGCAGGAACATCGCGCCCGGCGTGTAGCGGAACTCGTGGGCCGAGAGCGCGATGGCGTACCGCAGCACCCAGAGCAGCGCGGCGATCGCCCAGAGCCCGAGCCAGCGCTCCCGGTACTCGCGCCACATGAGCACGAAGACCAGGGCGAGGACGACGGCGCTCAGGAGCGGGCTTGCGACGGGAGACATGTCGGGGCTGGAAGGACCGAGAAGAGTATCGGTCCGGGGCGGCGAAACTTGACCTGGAAGGGCCGGGAGCGACGAGCGAGGCCCAGCCCCTGGCGCCTCGGTCTTCCCTACCTCGCCGGCGAGGGCAGCACGATGTCGACCCGCTGCGCCCGTTCCTCATATCCCAGCCGTGCCGGCTCCACCGTGATCGTATCCGCCACGACCGTCGTCGACCCCGCCGCTGGCGTCACCGCGATCCACAGGCAGACGTCGCGCGGAACATTCCAGGCACCGAGCGTCACGGTGAACTCGCCATTGCTCGTGGACGTCCCGTCCTTGTTCGCGAACGCGCCCGCGCAGGTGCCGGCGTTGCGCGCCCAGATCTCGATGTTCGCGCCCGCGATCGGCCGGTCAGCGCCGTCGCGCACCGTACCGACGACATTCAAGCCGACGTATGGCCCGTCGATCCGAGGCGGGGTCGGTCCGCCACCGCAGCCCGCGGCGAGGAACGCGCAGAGACCGTACCGGCGAAGTCGATTCATCGGGCGCTCGGGTCGAAGGTCGAGCCGTCGTTCAGCACATGAACCACTACCCCAGTCGCCTGCACCCGGTCACCGTGGCTGCCCCGCGCCGCCTTCCGCGCGTCGAAGATCACCACGCTGCTCGCGCCCCGCACGCGCCAGCGCCCGCTCGGCTCCACCACCAGCGCCGTGCCCTCGTCGATCCCCGCGCCGAGGTGCGGCTCCTTCTCGATCACGAGCGAGAGGAGCCGTCCGTAGCGACGCCGGCGAAGGAAGTGCTGGTCCACGATCGCGTTCGTGAGCAGGCCGAAGCCCTCGGCCGTCACGACGTTGTCGCGCTCGAGCGTGCCCCAGACGACCTCGCTGTCGGGGCGCGCGACGCCGCCGGGCCGCCGCTCATCGCCCGTGAGCATCACCGCACTCATCACCGCCGCGCCCGCCGACGTCCCGCCGATCACCGCGCCCGCGGCGTAGCGCGCGTGGATCGCACGTTCGGTCGGCGTCCCCTTCAGCACGCCCGCGAGCCTCACCTGGTCGCCGCCGCCGAACCAGATGCCGGTCGCGCCGTCGAGCAGGCGCGCGACGGAATCGGTCATCGCCTGCTCGCGGGTGACCCAGACGTTCGTCGCGGTGGCGCCTAGTGCGCGCAGGTCCTGCGCCTTCTCCTCGCCCCCGGTGAGGCCCTCCTCGCTCGCCATCGCGAAGACGATGATGCGTGCCCTGCCGCGGCCGCCGGCGAGATGCACGAACTCCTGCACGAGTTCGTCCGGCTGCGGTCCCCCGCCGACGATGTACAGCGTGCCGCGGCGCGACTGCCCGGCCGCGTCGCGCGGGCCCGAGTCGGGCGCGAAGGCCGCGAGCGCGGCCACGACGGTGAACGCTACCGCGGCGCGCACGACGGTCATTGTGGTGCTCCTTCGGCCGGCGGCGCCGGCTCCTCGGGTTCGCCTTCGTCCGACGGCTTCGCACGGTACAGGTAGGCCACCACCAGCACGAACGCGCCCGCGACGAGGTAGCTCCCCACGCGGAAGCCGATCTGGTCGATGTCGCTGGCCGAGATGAAGGCCTTGAGCGCGGCGTAGAGCGACAGCACGAGGCCCACCTGCCGCGGTGCCGAGAGTTCCTTCGCGCGGCCGTAGGCGATCGTGCCGAGGCCGACGAGGGCGTAGTAGGTCACGAGCAGGAAGGTCGCCACGTCGCCCGAGAAGGCCTCGCGCAGCTCCTCGCGACCCCACAGGAATACCGCGAGCGGACCGAGCGACCGCACGATCGCCTCCGCGACCGGGTCCATCCGCTTCTCGCCAGCGCGGTCGATCGCGCGCCCGAAGGCACGGCCGGCCATCACCCACGCCGCCGCCATCAGCAGGCCGAAGAGCGCGACCTTGTTGAAGAAGGGCGTGTAGTCGAACGCCTCGCGGTTGTAGTAGAGGCCCGTCAGCTGCGACGTCCCGATCCCCAGGCCGGTGATGACTGGCACCAGCAGCGCCCGCCCCTTCAGCCACTCCCACGCGAGCACCGACCCCGCCGTGATCATCACGAGCCCGCCGACCCGCCCCCACTGGTTCTCGAGCGTGAGCGCGTGCGAGAACACGATCGCGGCGATGAGCACCATCGACGCGTGCGCCGACCGGTGCTCCTCCTCGTCATACCACCAGAAGAACGCGGCGACCGCCATCCACGCGGCCGCGAGGTACGCACCGGTGACGCTGTCCCAGCGATCGTGCGGGATGAGCGCGACGAGCAGCATCACCAGCGGCAGGCCGACGACCTCCCACCAGCTCATCCGGCCGCCATCCCTGGTCGCGCGGGCTCGGCGGTTCGACGCGTGCTGCACCAGCACGGCCAGCATCGCGTAGATGGCGCCGGTCCAGAGCGGCGTCTCCGCCTTGTTCCCTGCCATCAGCACGCCCACGCCGATGAGCGGGATCAGCCCGTTCGCGAGCGTCCGGCGCACACCCCATCCGCCGATGCCGACGGCAAGCGCGTTCAGCACGAGCGCGAACGCGGCGGGCCAATAGAGCTGCTCGACCGGCCGTGGCGAAGGCGTCGCGGCGACGCCTGCCCCCTGGTACCAGACCACGGCGAACGGCATCGCCAGCGCCGCGATCTTCCAGTCCGGGTCGCGCAGCGCGAAGATCGCCAGTCCGATCACGAGCAGGCCGAAGAGGAAGAGCGACCCCGACCCGCCGCTGCTGCCCATCGTCACGAAGGGCGCCAGCAGCGCGCCGCCCATTCCGAGGAGGAAGAGGAACTCCTCGCTCTCCCGCAGCGCCATGAACGCCAGCGCTCCACTGGCGACCGCGGCCACGCCGAACGCGAGCCACTGCGGCACCAGGTGCAGCGACGGCCCCGCGTTCCACGCGACGAGGTGCGTCACCGCGAGCGCGATCACGAGCAGCGCGTTGCCGAACTTGCGGCTCCCGCGACGCCGGATCCGAAGCCCGAGCGCGGCGAGCACGA
>CAZIDS010000116.1:0-5048 GCA_964537945.1 uncultured Gemmatimonas sp.
TCGCGCCCTTCCTGCCCGGCCACGCGGTCGTCGCCCTCGGCGGCGAGCAGCGGATCGGCGCGGTCTCGGCGGCGCCGTGGGGCTCGGCGAGCATCCTCCCGATCTCGATGATGTACATCGACATGATGGGCGGCGAGGGGCTCACCGAGGCGACGAAGGTCGCGATCCTGAACGCGAACTACGTCGCGCACCAGCTCCGCGGGCACTACGAGGTGCTCTACAAGGGGAAGAACGGGCGCGTCGCGCACGAGTGCATCATCGACACGCGGCCGCTCAAGGCGAGCGCCGGCGTGGAGGTGGAGGACATCGCGAAGCGGCTGATGGACTACGGCTTCCACGCGCCGACCGTGAGCTTCCCCGTGGCGGGGACGCTGATGATCGAGCCGACCGAGAGCGAGTCGAAGGCCGAGCTCGACCGGTTCTGCGAGGCGCTGATCGCGATCCGCAAGGAGATCGCCGACGTCGAGGCGGGCGTGCTGGGGAAGGAGGACAACCCGCTGCACCACGCGCCGCACACGCTCGAGGTCACCCTCTCCGACGGGTGGGCGCGCGGCTATTCGCGCGAGCGCGCGGCCTTCCCGCTGCCGTGGGTGCGCGAGCGGAAGTTCTGGCCGGCGGTCGGCCGCGTGGAGTCGGCGTTCGGGGACCGCAACCTCGTCTGCTCCTGCCCGCCGGTGGAGGAGTACGCGTCGGCGTAGCCGGTCCTGCGGCACGCAGGCAGAAGGGCCCGCGCCGGACGATCCGGCGCGGGCCCTTCGCCTCCCCGGCGGCGCGGGTCGCGCTACTTGCCGAGGTGCTTCCCGTACGCGGCGGCGTCCATCAGGCCGCCGAGCGCCTTCGGGTCCACCTTCAGCTTGATCATCCAGCCGTCGCCGTAGGGGTCGGTGTTCACGAGCGCCGGCTCGCCGTCGAGCTTCGGGTTCACCTCGACGACCTCGCCGGCCAGGGGCGAGTAGAGCTCCGAGACCGCCTTCACCGCCTCGATCGTCCCGAACACGTCGTGGTGCGCGAGCTTCTTCCCCTTCGCCGGGAGGTCGAGGAAGACGATGTCGCCGAGCTCGCCTTGCGCGTAGTCGGTGATCCCGACGAGGACGATGCCGGCGTCGGCGGTCTTCTTCACGTACTCGTGGTCGGCGGTGTAGAGGAGGTCCTGCGGGATGGACGACACGCGTGGCTCCGGCGGGGCGGGGGGTGGGTCGGACGGGCTCGGGACCGAAGGCTACCCGACCCCGGCGCGAGGGTCAAGCAGACTTCGCGGCACGCGCGCGGAGCTTCTTCAGGAGCGCGTCCACGGCCGAGTCGAGCGCGGCGCGCGAGGTCTTGTTCTCGAGCACGTGGTCGGCGCGTTTCCGCTTCGCCTTGGCGGGCATCTGCGCGGCGATGATCGCCTCCGCCTCCGGCGCCGTGAGGCCGCGGTCGCGCACGATCCGGTCGCGTCGCACGGCCGGCGGCGCGTCGACGAGCACGATCACGTCGACCGTCGAGTCGAGGCCCGCCTCGAAGAGGAGCGGGATGTCGCAGACGACGAGCGGGGTGCCGCGCTGGCGGTGCAGGGTCAGGGCCGCGTCGCGCAGCCGGGCGACCTCGGGGTGGATGATCGCCTCGAGCGCCGCGCGTTCGGCCGGGTCGCGGAAGACGATCGTCCGGAGGGCGGCGCGGTCGAGCACGCCGCTCCCGGGTGTGATGACCGTCGGCCACCGGGCGGCGATCTGCGCGAGCGCCGGCGAGCCGGGCGCGACCGCATCGCGGGCGAGCAGGTCGGCGTCGATCACCGGCACGCCTTGGGCGGCCAGGCGCGCGGCGACCGCGCTCTTCCCCGCGGCGATGTTCCCGGTCAGGCCGACGACGAGCATGGGCGAATCGTACGCCGGCCCCCCGGCCACCGCCACGGCGTGACTCGGCGCGCCGAATGGGCGTAATTCAGCATATGCGCCTCCGCCGCCGCGGCTTCACGCTGATCGAGATCCTGATGGTCATCGCGCTCATCGGCCTCGTGATCGGGTTCGCGGTGACGCGCGTGAGCTTCTGGGGATACCGGATGGACGCGAACATCCGGCTGATGCAGAACGTGATCATCGCCGCGCAGCAGTCGGCGATCACGAAGAACGTCCCGGTGCTCGTGATGTTCGACGCGAACAACAACCGCATGCGCATCCTGTCGGACTACAACAACAACGGCGTGATGGACGCGACCGACTCGGTGCGGTACCGCCCGCTCGCGGACGGCGCGCAGTTCCAGGCGCCGCCGACGACGATCGACGGTGCGGCGGCGGCATACATGACGGGGCCCGGCGTGGTCGAGAACGGGAACCCGCAGCAGCTGTCGATCAAGATCTTCCCGAACGGCTCGCTGAGCGGCGACGCGGTGGTCTACATCGGTTCGCCGCGCGCCCTGGCGGTGGACTTCCGCGCGCTGACCATCGTCGGCGCGACGGCGCGGACCGGGTTCTGGTCGCGCGCCGGCGGGGCCTGGCGCAAGCGCGACGCCTGAGGGCGCGCGGGCGCCCGCGCCCCAGCGCGCCCGCCGCTCAGCGCGCCCGCGGCTTCCCGATCTCGTCCAGGAAGCGTGAGGCGGCCCAGGAGGCGCCCCCCTTCTCGCGGATCTCGTGCGGTGTCGCGCCGAGATAGCGCTGGCAGGTGTTGCGGAACGCGGAGCCCGACGGGAAATCGAGCTGCCGCGCGACCGCATCAGCCGCCTTCTCCGGGTCCTCGAGCATCTGCGCGGCGACGATGAGGCGCCCCCACGCGAGCAGCTTCTGCGGCGGCGGGAATCCGTTGCGCTCGAGCGCGGCGAGGAGCGAGCGCTTCGGCGCACCGCAGATCTCGGCGAGGCGGTGCGACGTGAGGCGGAGGTGCGCGCGCGTGACGGCGACCATCACCGCATCGCGCACGAGCGTCTCGACCTCGACGAGGTGCGGGCGCAGCAGCGTCGCGGCGCCGCGCGCGCCGGCGCGCTCGAGCACGGCGCGGAAGGCGGCCGGCGTGTCGTCCTGGCCGAGGATCAGGAGACCGTCGAAGCCGGCGCGGCCGGCGTCGAAGAGGTCGCGGGCGCGGTCGGTGCTCAGGTTCACGTAGGCGACGAGCGTGAGGCGCTCGGCGCGGAGCTTCAGGCGGCGGACCATGTCGAAGCGCGCCTGGCCGTCGGCGAAGAGGTCGATGACCGCGAGGGAGACCTCCTCGTCGCGGCAGGCGACCTCGAGCTCGTCCCAGGTGCGGCAGTGGACGAGCCGGTGCTCTTCGCGCACGGCCGCGTTCACGCGCTGCAGCGCGCGCGCATCCGGCAGCATGGTAGCAATGGCGGCCACGGTCCCTTCCCCCCTCGCGGGTGAGGCGCATCACGGACGGAGACGGCACGCCTCGTGCACCGTGCTCCGGCAGGAATCTATGGTCCTTTTGTCCCGCTGTCACGATGTGACACCGCCGCGTCGGCGGGCGTCAATCCTCGTCTGGCAGTCCCCGCCCGTTCCCCTAACTTGCCACCATGGGCCCCGTGCGCCGCGCTCCCCGCCGAGGGATGACGATCATCGAGGTGATGTTCGCCGTGGTGATCCTCGCCGGCGTCATGCTGGCGATGAGCCGGTTCGGGCAGGCGTTCACGAAGGCGGCCCGGGACGCGGCGAACATCTCCGTCGCGAGCGACCTCGCCACGGCGCGGCTCGAGCTCATCCGGGGACACACGAACTACTCGACGATCGTGTCGACCTACGGCGGGATCTCGGAGACCTCGGCCGGGTCGTCGAACCCGTCGATGAGCGGCTACGCGGGCTACACTCGCGTCACCGCGGCGACGCGCATCGTGAACGACACGACCGACGTCGTGAGCGTGACGGTGACGGTCACGTCGCCGGTGCTCACGAAGGCGGTCACGAAGACCGCGGTGATCGCCGCCTTCCGATGAGCCGGCGCGCGCGCGGGTTCACGCTGATCGAGATCGTCGTCGCGATGACGCTCACGCTCGCCGTCTTCGCGATCACGCTCCCGTTCGTCCGGGCGCAGACGCGCGCGCTCGGCTCCAGCGCCGGCCGGCTCGACGCCGAGCAGCTGGCGCGCTACGCGCAGCGCGCGATCGACTCCGACCTGCGGCGCGCCGGGTCGATCAGCGGGCAGCCGCTCCTCGTGCTCGCCGGGCCGATGGCGATCTCGTTCAACGCCGACCTCCTCGCCGCCGACACGACCGACCCGGCGGCGAGCGACGTCGACGCGAGCGCACCGACGACGCTGACGAACTCGTGGCGCCTGGCGAACGTCGCCGCCCTCCCGCTCGTCGCGCGCAACTACCCGGTCGCCGAGTACTCGGACGCCGCGTCGGTGCTGAGTCCCTACGAGACGGTGAGCTACTTCCTCCGCGCCGACACGATCCAGGGGCGGAGCGACATCTACGTGCTGTACCGCCGCGTGAACGCGCGCGACTCGGTCGAGGTGGTGCGCGGGATCCACGTCCCCGCCGACTCGGCCTTCTTCTCGTACTTCCGCCCGGTCTCAGGCACGCTGACCCGCATCGCGGCGTCGCGGCTGCCGCTCTACTGGGACTCGACGGCGGTCGACTCGATCCGCGGCGTCGGCATCCGGGCCGCAGGCTACTTCCGGAACCGCACGACCGGCGCCGAGACGATCAAGACGATCTGGTGGATGACCAACGTCCCGAACGCGGCGACGCGCATCACGAGCAACTGCGGCGCGGCGCCGGCCGCGGCGAGCGGCGTGGCGGTCTCGAACCAGACGCCGAACTCCGGATGGCACGTCCGCGTGACGTGGACCGCGTCGACCGACGACAACGGCGGCGCGCGCGACGTGCGGCAGTACCAGGTGATGACGCGCCTCAACACCGACACGGTCTGGACCTTCCTCGCGAACGTCCCCGGGCGGCAGGTCGCGACGTACCGGTACGACCATCACATGCCGACGCTGGTGGGCAGCGTGAAGTACGGTGTGCGGGCGATCGATTGCAGCGGCACCGCCGCCGCGGTCGCGACGCACGCCACGGCCCTGACCCTGCCATGACGCGCGGGGGCGCGGCGCGCGGGACCGGGGCGCGCGGGACCGGGGCG
>CAZIDS010000116.1:5148-9486 GCA_964537945.1 uncultured Gemmatimonas sp.
GGCGCGCGGGACCGGGGCGCGCGGGACCGGGGCGAAGGGCCGACGCGGCTCGGCGCTGATCCTCGTCCTGCTGATGACACTCGCCGTCGCGGGGCTCGCGATCGCGGCGATCTTCCTCTCGTCGAGCGCGGGCCTCCTGTCGCGGTTCTATGACCGGGAGCGCGAGTACCGCCTCGCGGCCGAGAGCACGATCGAGATGATGCGGGCGCGGCTCGAGCGGGATTCGACGATCGCGATCGCCGACACCGGGATGACGCAGCTGCTCGCCGGCGCGACGGTGCCGACCGCGTCGGGGGGCACGATCAGCGGCGTGCGCGTGAACCTCTACGCGTCGGTCACCGGCGACACGGGCGCGACCGGGATCCCGATGCTGACGCTGATCGCCGCGGCGTACGACGCCGGCGGCACGCGGCACGTGCGTCGCGTCGACCTGCGGCGCGAGAGCTTCGCGAGCTACGAGCTCTTCGCCGACTCGGTGCCGGCCTCGGTCTCCTTCGGGCCGGGCGACGTGAACGGCCGCGTGCACACCAACGGGACCTGGCGCTCGGCGAGCGGCGGGTCGGCGCCGGCGTACCATGACTCGGTCACGGCCGTCACCGCGATCTCCGGCGGCGGGACCTTCGACATCGCCGGCGTCACCGGCGTGCCGCGCATCCGCTGGCCGCGCGACTCGACCTACGCCGGCCTCGCCACGCTCGCGGCCGGCGGGAACCTCTCCTTCGTCCCCGTCGCCGAGGTCGGCGCGGGGTATCGCACCGGCTCGCGCATCTCGTTCCAGATGATCGATGTCGACCTCGACACCCGCGCCGACGTCGATGAGGCCTTCGCCAAGGTCTTCGACCTCTGGTCGGGCCAGGACACGTCGAGGATCAAGGTCGGCCTCGACCCGAACACGAACTACTTCTTCTACAACGGCCGCGCCTGGAACGACCGCGAGGTGCAGAACCAGTGCGGCGCGTTCTACTACCGCAACTCGCGCTGGTCCTTCTTCCCGATCTCGACGCACCGCGCGAACTGGGCGCGGAACGTGATCCAGGCGACCGGTGGGTCGAACTTCCCGTCGGTGTCGAGCACGACGATGGATTACATGGATGACTACGACTTCAACGCGGTCACCGAGATCCTGCAGCAGCCCACCGCCCGCTGCTTCCCCGCCGGGAGTTCGTACCTCATGCCCGCGGAACGGATGACGAACTCGTCCGGCGTCGTGACGTCCTCGGCGGCCGACACGGTGCCGTTCGGCGTGGTGACGCCGCCGGGCGGGTGGCCGGTGAGCGCGCCGAACGGCTATGGCGGCAGCGATACGACGTTCACCTACCGCAGCCGCACCTGCACATTCTCGACCGGCGGCACGAGCGGGCGCTGCAACAGCGGCACGATCGCGACGCTCGGGATGTGGCGTGCCTTCCCCGGCGCGGCGGCGACCGGGATCCCGACCTCGGTGCGGCAGGCGGTCGAGGTCCCGTATCTCTGGCCGCTCGACCGCTCGCGCAACCCGGGCTCGCGCGGCGTGATGTACGCGAACGGCGGCCCGGTCTTCATCAGCGGCTCGGTGCGCGGGAACTTCACCCTCGTGGTGAACGGCCCGGTCTTCCTCATCGACCCGCTCGTGGAGTCGCAGGACGCCGACGCCGCGCAGGACGCCTGCAGCGACCGCATCGGCATCATCGCCGTCGGCGACATCCTCGTCGCCGACAACGCGCTCACGCGGGGCCGTCGCATCGGCGGGACGATCTTCACGTTGATGGCGCGGCACCTCGGCGGCAACCGCGAGATCCGCCTCGACGCGAACGTCATGTCGCTCACCGGCACGGTCGGCGTCGAGAACCCCGGCACCGTGGGCGTGGTGCCGCAGTCGTGCCCCCACGACGCCTCGGCGAACTACAGCGGTGGCTGCTTCCGCATCCGCGGCAGCGCCGCGATGCGCACGCTGACGAACCTCTCGTCGGCGTCGAACGCGGGCTTCCGCTACGCCGGCTCGACCAACACCTGCCGCACCACGCAGCGGCGCCCGCCGTACTTCCCGCTCACGAACCGCTACACGTTCGTGCGCGCGCTCGAGGTGAACGCGGCGCAGGCGAACACGCCGACGAAGATCCGCGCGATGCTGCTGCGGCTGAAGGGCCGCGCGCTCTAGACCCGCGGGTCGTATCGTAGAGGGCGCGACGGTGTGCCTCGTGCTTCTACAACTGTAGTCGTCGTGCAACGCGCGCCGCGCAACCCTTTCCCTCGCGTGCTTGTCTCTGGTGCGTCCACGAGCACACGCCCCACCCCACCCCCGACGTGACCGACAACGAGATCATCGCCGCGGTGCTGCGGGGGGACGTGCGGGCGGAGAAGGTCCTCTACGACGCGCACGTGGATCGCGTGTATCGGCTCGCCTATCGCATGGCGGGGGACGAGACGCTCGCGCGGGACTTCACGCAGGACACGTTCATCCGGGCCTTCGACCGGCTCACCGACTTCCGCGGCGACTCGTCGCTCGCGACGTGGCTGCACTCGATCGCGGTGTCGGTGATCCTGAACGGGCTCAAGAAGGTGCGGCGGATCCACGGCCGCGAGATCGGCGGGGACGAGCTGCCGGAAGTGACGATCACCGCGCGGGAGAGCGAGCCGGACCTGAAGCACCGGCTGCGGGCGGCGATCGACGGGCTCCCCGAGGGCTACCGCACGGTGTTCGTGATGCACGACGTGGAAGGATTCACGCACGAGGAGATCGGCAGGGCGCTCGGGATCCAGCCGGGCACGAGCAAGGCACAACTGTTCCGGGCGCGGGCCAAGCTGCGCACCGAACTGAAGGACTTCGCGGGAGAATGGGCCTCATGACGCACGACGACGACAAGTTCGAAGCCTTCCTGGAGCGCGAGGCGAAGCGCTACAACGCGCCGCCGGCCGAGGTGCCGCGCGACGCGATGTGGGACGTGATCGCGAAGGCGCGCGCGGACCGGGCCGAGCGTGCGGCGCGCGCCGGTGGCGAGGTCGTCGACGTGAAGGTCGTCCCGATGCCGTCGCGCCGGCCCCGCTACACGCAATGGATGGGCATGGCGGCGACGCTGCTCGTGGGCGTCGCGATCGGCCGCTACGTGATGACACCGCGCGTCGTGGACGCGCCCGTCGGCGACCCGGCCCTCACGCAGGCGCCGCTCGGCGCTCCGGCCGCACCGGGCGCGGGCGACTCCGCGCCGGCGGCGACGCCGGTCGCGGGCCCGGCGGTCTCGGGAGGCGCACCGGCGTTCATCCGCCACACCAGCGAGCCGCGCGCCCCGCGCGTGGCCGCGCTCAACGCGCCCGGATCAGCGGCGCGCGACGGCAGCAACTCGACGTACACCCTCGCATCGCAGCGGCACCTCTCGCGGGCCGAGGCGCTCGTCGCCGTGGTCTCGGCGATGCCGCAGGATGCGATGATGGATTCCCTCACCGCCCGGTGGGCGAAGGACGTGCTCACCAACACGCGACTCCTCCTCGACTCGCCCGCGGGTGACGACCCGGTGCGGCGGCGGCTGCTCGAGGACCTCGAGACGGTGCTCGTGCAGCTGGTGCAGCGCAGCGGCCGCGCCGCCGAGGATCGCGAACTGCTCGACCGGACACTCCAGAAGACCCAGCTCCTGACGCGGCTGCGCTCTCGCGCGGCCGGAACCTGAGGAAGAACGACCATGAAGCTCGTCATCCTGTCCCTGATCACCGCGCTCAGCGCCGGCGCCGCCGTCACGACGGGGCCGCTCCAGGGCCCGCGCGTGCCGCTCCCGGCCGAGAGCTGGGCGCCGCTCGACACCGCCGACTCGCTCTGGCGCCGCGGGCGCATCGCGATCTCCGACGAATCGTGGGAGGAGGCGGCCGATGCCTTCCGCGCGATCTCGGAGCGCTACCCGCGCTCGAGCTACGCCGGCGACGCCCTCTACTGGGAGGCGTTCGCCCTCCAGCGGACGGGCCGCACCTCGGCGATGCGCCGCGCGGTCTCGGCGCTCGACCGGCAGAAGCAGGAATACCCGAACGCCGCGACGTTCAAGTCGGGCGAGTCGAGCGCGCTGCTGGCGCGCGTGAACGGCCGGCTGGCTCGCTCCGGAGACTCGGACGCGGCGGAGAGGGTCTCCGACCTCGCTTCGTCCGTGGCGGACGTGACGGTGCAGGCGACCACGGCGGCGATGCAGATCGCGGCGGCGGAACTGGCGCGCGTGGGGCCGGAGCTGCAGCGCGGGATCGCCGAGGCACAGCGCGGGATCGATCGCGCCTCGCGCGACCGGGACGGCGACGACGACGTCCCGCCCGGGTGCGAGGACGCAGTGGACGACGAGCGGATCGAGGCGCTCAACGCGCTGATGCAGATGAACGCCGACCAGG
>CAZIDS010000117.1:0-9400 GCA_964537945.1 uncultured Gemmatimonas sp.
AGCGCGCCGGCCTGAGCGGGAAGTCGCACTTCTACCACTACTTCAAGTCGAAGGAAGAGCTGGGGCACGAGGTGCTCGCCCGCCAGTTCGACCTGCTCGGCGAGCGTGGGCTCGCGATCCTGCGTGATGCGCGGCTCGATCCGGTGGACCGCCTCTACGAGTTCATCGACGCCGTCGTGGCGATGCAGGCCGACCGCGGCATCCGCGCCGGCTCGCCGCTCGGCGCGATGCTGACCGAGATCGCCGAGAAGGACGAGGCCTTCCGCATCCGCATCGCGCGCGTCTTCCGCAACTGGACGGACCAGATCGTCGAGCTGCTCGACGCGGTACAGGACCGCTTCGAGGAGCAGGCCGACCACCGGCGGCTCGCGCGCTTCATCGTCGCCACGCTCGAGGGTGCGACGACGATGGCGCGGATGAAGCGCGACACCGCCGTGCTGCAGGGCGTCGCCGACGACCTCAAGCGGTACCTCGCGGGCCATCTCCGGCGGCGCGACGGTCTCGAGCCGCGCGGGCTCACGCGATGAGCACGCTCGCCGCGGGATTCGGCTTCGGGTCCGGCGCCGAGCGCGCCGAGCGCGCCGAGCGTGATGCGCGGCGCGCCCGCTTCGACGCCGAGGCGGTGCGGCAGCTCGACTCGCTACGCGCGTTCGCGCTGCGGCTGACGCGCGTGCGCGAGGAGGCGGAGGATCTCGTCTCCGACACGATGCTGCGTGCGCTGCAGCGCTGGGAGCAGTACCGCCTCGGCACCAACATCCGCGCGTGGCTCTTCACGATCCTGTACCACGCCTTCGTGAGCGGTCGCCGCAGCCGCGAGCACGTACTGACGCCGCTGGAGGACGAGGCGGGGCACCCGATCCACGAGCCGGTGGGCGTGCGCGACCCCTAGGGAGCGTTCTTCGACTCCTTCCTCGACGAGCACGTGGTCGCGGCGCTGCACGGCCTGCCCGCGGAGTACCGCGACGCGATCGTGATGAGCGACCTGCACGGGCTGAAGCACCTCGAGGTCGCGCAGCGCCTCGGCGTGCCCGAGGGGACGGTGAAGTCGCGCCTCTTCCGCGCACGCCGGCTGCTGCAGGGCCGCCTGCGCGACTATGCCGAGGAGATGGGGTACATCAGGCGCGCGAGCGCCAGCGCAGGGCCTTGGCCCGGTTCCCGCAGCTCCGCATGTCGCACCAGCGACGAGTGCGCGAGCGCGTGAGGTCCACGAAGTGGCGCGGGCAGCGCCGGTCCGCGCACTTGTGCACGCGCACCAGCTCGCCGTGCACGAGCGAGTCGACGGCCGACTCGATCACCGGGATGACGAGGCCGCCGAAGAGGTCGCCGACCGGGACGAAGCTGCGCGCGTAGCCGCCGTCGGGGAGCGCCTCGACGCGGCGCGTGCCGACCGAACGCCCGAGCACGCGGTTGATCTCGGCGAGCACCACCTCGCGCGTGCGCTCGCCATGGTCGGTGCGACCGCGTTCGGCGAGCGAGCGCAGCGCGGCGCGCATGCGGCGCGCCTCGACGAGCGCGGCGGCCGCGCCCGATGGCTGCTGGCGGGCGCGGCGGCGGAGTCCCTCGGCCCGTTCCGCGTCGAGCACGCGCGCGACCTCGAGCCAGTCCACGAAGCGCTCGAACGAGGCGATGGTGTCGACGCGCACGCCGAGGCGCGCGTCGTCGGTGTTGACGAAGTCGAGCCAGAGGCGGCCGCCGACGAAGGTGAAGTCGGCCATCGGGCGAAGATAGCGCGTGCCCCGCGAGGGCGCGCCGCCGCCGGGCGCGCCTAGATTCCGCGCATGGACGACCAGATCCTGCGCGTGGCCGTGGGCTCCGCGAACCCCGTGAAGCTCGCCAGCGCGCGCAGCGTGCTCGCCTGGGCGGCACCGTCGGCGGTGATCGACTCGTGCACCGTGCCGAGCGGCGTCCCCGACCAGCCGTTCGGTGACGAGGAGACGATCGCCGGCGCGCGCAACCGCGCCCGCGCCGCGCGCGCGGCGCTCGACGCCGACCTCGGCGTCGGCCTCGAGGGCGGGGTCGTCGACTCGCCGGAGGGGATGCGCACGTGCGCCTGGTGCGTGGTGGTGCACCGCGATGGGCGCGAGGGGGTCGGCGGTTCGCTCGCGATGCCGCTCCCCGCTGCCGTCGCGGCGATGATCCGCGACGGCACCGAGCTCGGCCACGCCATGGATGCGCTCGTGGCCGAGCGGGGGACGAAGCACGGCATGGGCGCGGTGGGGATCCTGACGGCCGGGCGCATCGACCGGCAGGGCGCCTATGAGGTGCTCGTCACCTACGCCATGGCGCCCTTCATCACGCCGGGACTGTACGCGCGCTGAGGCGTCGCGGCCTTCGGCGGCCGCAGCGCCAGGATCGGGCGGCCGGCCGCGCGCAGGAGCTTGTCGGCGACGGAGCCGAGGAAGATCCGCGAGAGGCCGCGTCCCTGCGTCGCGATGGCGAGGCAGTCGGGCGCGGTGGCCTTCACGTGGTCGAGCAGGCAGCGCGTCGGCGAGAGATCCACGCGCACCGTCGTGGTGACCTCGAGTCCCGCGCCGGCGAGCACGCGCGCCGCGGCGTCGAGCGCGCGCTTGGCGCCGACCGATTCGGCGTCGATGCCGAACGGGTCGGGCTGGCCGGCGGTGAGCACCGAGACGGCGTCGTTGGGCACGAACGGCGCGACGACGCGGATCAGCTCCACCTCGGCACCGAAGGCGACGGCGAGCTCGCGCGCGGCGGGAAGGATCGCGTCGGCGCGCGGCGAGCCGTCGAGCGCGACGAGGATCCGGCGCGGCACGAAGGGATCGCCGCCGTGCGCGTCGTTCTCGGGGAGCGCGAGCACCGGGCGGTGCGAATGCCGGATCACCGCGTCGGTGACGGAGCCGAGCCAGCCGGGCGTGAAGCCGCCCTCGCCGTGCGTGGTCATCACGATGAGGCTGGCCTCGACGCGGTCGGCCACCTCGGTGATGAGGCCGGCGGGGGAGCCGTCCTCGCACACGGCGTGCGTGGTGACGCCCCAATCGGCGGCGGCGCGCGCGGCGACGTCGGTCACGTAGCGGGCCGCGCGGGCGCGCAGGCCCTCGTCGGCGCCGAGGAGGTCGGGGGAGAGGATGGCGCCCTCGCCGTTGGCGGCGATGACGGCGATCGGCACGTGGGCGCGGACGAGATGGACGGCGCCTCCGGCGCGACGGGCGAGGTCGCAGGCGATCGGGAGGGCGCGCTCGGCGAGCGCCGAGCCGTCGAGCGGGACGAGGATCGTGCGCAGCATGGGAACCTCCGCGAATGCGCGGGGCGGAGCGCCTCCGCGCACTCCCACGTTACCATTGAGGTTCGGCGCGACCCGTCGGCGTTCTTCCCCAACGCGTGTCAGGCATCTCCCGTGACGACTCCCGAGACGATCTTCCCCTTCGCGGTGCAGGAGCGCGTGCGCTGGAGCGACTGCGACCCGCTCGGCATCATCTACTACGGCACGTACGTACGCTTCTTCGAGGCCGCGGAGCACGAGATGTTCCGGCGCGCCGGGCTGCCGTACGAGGTGATGCGCGTGCAGCGGCACGTGCAGCTGCCGCGCAAGGCGTTCTCGGTGGAGTTCCACTCGCCGGCGCAGATGGACGAGCTGCTGGAGATCCGCGTGGGCGTGGCGAAGGTCGGCACGACGTCGCTCGCGCTGCGCTTCGAGGCCTACCGCGCGCCCGACCTCGTGCACCGCGCCTCGGCGATGCTGACGGTGGTCTGCGTGGACAAGGAGACGATCACGAAGCGGCCGATCCCGGACTTCGTGAAGGACGCGCTCACGCCGTTCCGGGTGGCGGCGCGGTAGCGATGCCGCCGGGCTGCGTGCGGCTGCGCGGCTCCATCGCCTTCGCGGTGCGCTTCTGCAGCCGCTGGAGCCCGTCGTAGGCGGCGTACTTGAAGGCGTCGGCGAGCGTCGGGTAGTTGAAGACGCATTGGATGAAGTAGTCGAGCGTCCCCTTGAGCTGGATCACCGCGGCCGGCACGTGGATCAGTTCGCAGGCAGCCTCGCCGACGACGCTCGCGCCGATGATGGTCTGGTCGTCGTGGCGGAACACGAGCTTCACGAACCCCTCGGTGTCGCCGATGATCTGGCCACGCGGGTTGTCGCGGAACCAGGCCTTGCCGATCTCGACCGGGAGCCCCTGCCCGCGCGCGTCGTCCTCGCCGAGGCCGACGGTGGCGATCTCGGGCACGGTCCAGACGCCGTACGGCAGCACGGCCGAGACAGCGGTCTTGTACTTCAGGTCGAACGCGTGGCACATCGCGACGCGCGCCTGCTCCATCGCGGTGGACGCGAGGGCGGGGAATCCGACGACGTCGCCGGCGGCGAAGACGCGCGGGTTCGCGGTGCGGAAGCGCGCGTCGACCTCGATGAAGCCGCGGCGGTTCACCTTCACGCCCGCGGCCGGGAGGTCGAGGTCGCCGGTGTTGCCCTCGCGGCCCGCGCAGTAGAGCACGCAGTCGGCGGCGAGCTCGCGGCCGTCGGAGAGGGACACGATCGCGATGTCGCCGTCGACGCGGATGCCGCCGACCTGCGTGTCGAGCACGACCTGGATGCCGAGCCGGCGCGTCATCTCCTGGCGCAGCGCGTCGGAGAGGTCGGCGTCGAGCTGCATGAGCAGCCGTTCCTTCGCGTTGACGATCGTCACGCGGACGCCGAGTGCGGCGAAGATGCCGGCGTACTCGCAGCCGATCACGCCGCCGCCGATGACGACGAGGCGCTTCGGGATCGCGGCGAGCGAGAGGACGTCGTCGCTGTCGACGACGATGCGGCCGTCGAACGGGACGTCGGACGGCCGGGACGGGCGCGAACCCGACGCGACGAGGAAGACGTCGGCGGTGATCGCGCGCGGTTCCTGCTTGTAGCGCACCACCTCGAGCGTGCCGGCGTCGCGGAAGCGCGCCTGCCCCTGCACGCGCACGACCTTGTGGCGGTCGAGGTTGGCGTCGATCATCTGCCACGCCGCCTCGACGACCGCGCGCTCACGGTACATGAAGTCGCCGATGGTGATGTCGGGCTTCACGCGGTAGTCGACGCCGTAGAGGCCGCGCTGGCGCAGGCTCGAGAAGTAGAGCGCGGTCTCGCGCAGCGTCTTCGACGGGATGGTGCCGGTGTTCACCGCGGCGCCGCCGGGCTTCGGCGCGCGCTCGACCAGGCAGACCTTCTTCCCGAAGTAGGCGGCCTGGGCGGCGCCCTTCTCGCCCGCCGGCCCGCCGCCGATGACGCAGAGGTCGTAGTGGTCGCTCATCGCGCCCGAAGGTAGCCCCGCTGGGGACGGGGCGCGAGCCGCGGCGGACGGCCCGCCAGGGGGAGCATCGGGGGAGGCGAATCCTTATCTTCCCCGTGATGGCAACGGAGAGCACCTACTTCCGCAAGGGATTCGGCCTGAAGGGCGAGGTCGAGGCGACGCTGACCGCCGACTACGACGGGAAGCTCGTGGACCTCCTGCGCGCCCGCGACCATACGCTCGTCGCCGGCCCGGTGACGATCCGCCTCGCGAAGGAGTTCGGCTTCTGCTACGGGGTCGAGCGGGCGGTCGAATACGCCTATCAGACGCGCGCCAAGTTCCCCGACCGCCGCATCTACCTCGCCGGCGAGATCATCCACAATCCGCACGTCAACGCGAAGCTCAAGGAGATGGGGGTCGTCTTCCTCGCGCCGAGCGAGAAGGGCTTCGACTACGCCGCGGTGCGCCCCGAGGACGTCGTCATCCTCCCCGCGTTCGGCGTGACGATCCACGACTTCACCACGCTCCGCACGCTCGGCTGCGTGATGGTCGACACCACCTGCGGCTCGGTGCTCAACGTCTGGAAGCGCGTGGAGAGCTACGCGAAGGACGGCTTCACGGCGCTGATCCACGGCAAGTACTACCACGAGGAGACGCGGGCGACGGCGTCGCAGGTCGAGAAGTTCGCCGGCGGCACCTACCTCGTCGTGCGCGAGATGGCGCAGGCCGAGGACGTGATGGCCTACATCGAAGGCCGCTTCGCCGGGGGGCGCGATGCCTTCCTCGCGAAGTATCGCCACGCCGCGAGCCCCCACTTCGACCCCGACCTGCACCTGAAGCGCGTCGGCGTCGCGAACCAGACCACGATGCTCGCCCGCGAGTCGCTCGCGATCGGCGAGGCGGTGGGGCAGGCGATGGCGCGCGCGTACGGCGCCGAGCACCGCGCCGAGCACTTCCGCACCTTCGACACGATCTGCTCGGCGACGCAGGACCGGCAGGATGCGGTGAACGCGCTGCTGGCCGAGCACATCGACGTGATGCTCGTGGTCGGCGGCTACAACTCCAGCAACACCATCTCGCTCGCGGCGCTCTGCGCGGAGAAGGTGCGGACCTACCATCTCGAGGATGCCGCCGGGCTCGATCCGGCCAGCGGCACCGTGCGCCACCGCGACCTCGCGACGGGGAAAGAGGTGGTGACGGAGGGGTGGATGCCGATGACCGGCGACGTGCGCATCGGGCTCACCGCAGGTGCGAGCACGCCGAACAACAAGATCGGCGAGACGGTCGCGCGCGTGCTGGCGACGCGCGGCGTGGACGCGGCCTCGGTCGCGTGAGCGGCGGCTGCCGATGACCGCCCCGCGTGCGGCGGCCGGCGGGCCGGGATCGATCACCCTCACCGGCGGCGCCGCGCGGATCGAGGTCGTCCCCGCGCAAGGTGGGCGCGTGCGCTCGCTGCAGCTCGGCGGGCGCGAGTGGCTGGTGACGCGCGACGCGACGAACGGCGCATCGTCGCCGCACGGCGTCCTCGGCGGCGCGGGCTGGGACGAGTGCGCGCCGGCGGCGGGCGCGGGTACCGTCCCCGAATGGGTGAAGGGCATCGGCGGCCGGCCGGTCCCCGCGGGCGGCGAGGCGCGACAGCAGGTCCCCGAACTCGACCTCCGCACCGGCGCCGACGGACACTCGCTGCGCTGCACCTGGCGCGGCGAGCGGCTGCCGTGGACGCTGCACCGCACGCTCGTCGTGCGGCAGGACGGCTCGGTGGAAGCGCGCTACGAGGCGATCAACACCGGCGAGCAGCGGCTGCCGTTCCTGTGGAGCGCGTGCCTGCTCTTCCCGCTCGACGCGACGACGCGGCTCAAGATGCCCGACGCGCCGCGCTTCCGCGTGCAGTCGGTGCTGGGCGTCGAAGGGGCGCCCGCCCCTGGCAGCACGCCGCAATGGCCGCGCCTTCCGCTCGAGGGGAAGGCGCGCGACCTCTCGGCGCCGTGGCAGCTGCCGCGCGGCGCGATGGTCTCGGGCTGGCTCGACCTCGCGCGCGCGCGCAGCGCGGTGCAGCTCGAGCACGCGGGCGCGACGCTGACGATCGCCGCCGAGGGGGCGGGCGTGCCGCACCTCGGGATCGTGCTCGACCGCGGCGGGCTGCGCGGCGGCGCGAAGCGCGGCCTTCTCGGCCGTGGCGCGCCGCCCGCGCTCGCCCTGCGCCCGTCGCTGGGCGCGCCGGACAAGTTCGCCGAGGCGCTCGGCGACTGGCAGTCGATCACCTGGCTGGTGCCGGGAGAGCCCCGGCGCTGGACGCTCACCCTCCGCGCCGGCGCCTGAGGCCGGCCCACCCCCGCGACGATGGAATTCCTCGCCGACCCGCAGGTCTACATCGGGCTGCTCACGCTCACCGCGCTCGAGCTCGTCCTCGGCATCGACAACATCATCTTCATCGCGATCCTCGCGTCGCGGCTGCCGAAGGGGGAACAGGATCGCGCACGGAAGCTCGGGCTCACCGGCGCGCTCGTGACGCGGATCCTGTTCCTGCTCTCGATCTCGTGGATCATGCGGCTGGAGCGGGACCTGTTCACCGTCGCCGGGAACGGCTTCTCGGGGCGCGACCTGATCCTGATCATCGGCGGGCTCTTCCTGATCGGGAAGGCGACCTTCGAGATCCACTCGAAGCTCGAGGGGGCGCACGAGGAGCAGGCCGGCGGGAAGGCGCGGGCGACGCTCTGGGCGGTGGTCGCGCAGATCATGGTGGTCGACATCGTGTTCTCGATCGACTCGGTGATCACGGCGGTGGGGATGGTCTCGCAGGTCGGCATCATGATCGCGGCGAACGTGGTCGCGCTGCTCGTCATGCTCGGCGCGTCGGTGCCGATCTCGGCCTTCGTCGACCGGCACCCGACGATCAAGATCCTCGCGCTGTCCTTCCTGGTGATGATCGGCGGCAACCTGCTGATCGAGGGCTTCGGCTACCACATCCCGAAGGGGTACACGTACTTCGCGATGGCCTTCTCGGTGGGCGTCGAGACACTGAACATCCGGCTGCGCAAGAAGTCGAAGCCGGTGCACCTGCACGGCCCCTCGGAGTGACGGGACGGTCGCGGGCCCTCGACCGGCTACTCGCGGGGCTGGTGGACTACGCCGGGCTCTTCCCGCCGGCTGGGCTCGCGATGCCGGCGGCGGTCGAGTCCTACGCGCGGTACCGCGCGGGAGCGGACCGCGCGATGCTCGGCCGCTTCGTCGTGCCGGCGGCACGGCTCGACGAGTTCGCCGACGCGGCGTATGCGCTCGAGGCGCCGCTCGCGCCGCGTGGCGGCGCGCCCTGGCTCGTGAGTGCGCTTGGCGGAGCCGCCGACGCCGACCTCCTCGGCGACTTCGACGCCAAGCACGCGGCGCGCCTCGCGGTGGACACCGTCGAGGCGAAGGCCGAATCGCTCGAGACGATCGCGGCGCTCGCCATCGCGCTGCGCGACCACACCGTGTACGTCGAGATCCCCGTGCGCGACGACCCGTCGGCGCTCGTCGCCGCGATCGGGGCTCACGGGCTGCGCGCGAAGATCCGCACTGGCGGCGTCACGGCCGACGCCTTCCCGACGCCGGCTCAGGTGCTGCGCTTCCTCGAGTGCTGCGCGTCGCGCGGCGTCGCGTTCAAGGCGACCGCGGGGCTGCATCATCCGCTGCGCGGCGAGTACGCGCTCACGTACGCGCCGGACGCACCACGTGGCACGATGTACGGCTTCCTCAACATCTTCCTCACGGCGGCGCTGCTGCGCGTCGGCGTCGCGCCGGCCGAAGCGGCTCCGCTGCTCGAGGAGCGTGATGCGCGCGCGATCACCGTCGGGGACGGCGGGATCGCCTGGCGCGGCCACGTGATCGCGCTCGACGAACTCGCCGCGACGCGCGACGGATTCGCCGGTTCGTTCGGCTCCTGCTCGTTCGAGGAGCCGGTGCAGGACCTCACCTCGCTCTCGCTCCACTGAGATGACCACCGCCGGCCCGAACGATCCCGCGCTCCGCTCCTGGGTCGCCTCCGCGCGCCAGGCGGGGACCGACTTCCCGCTGCAGAACCTGCCGTTCGGCGCCTTCACCGCCGATGGGAGCGAGCGGATCGGCATCGCGATCGGGGACGAGGTGGTGGAGCTGCTCGCGGCGCGCGATGGCGGGCACCTCGACGGGCTCGACGTCGGCATCGT
>CAZIDS010000118.1:0-9369 GCA_964537945.1 uncultured Gemmatimonas sp.
CGTCCACCGCGGCGTCCACCGAGTCGGCCTGCAGCAGCGCGGTGCCGAGGTCGTAGAGCACGATCGGACGCCGGTCGCCGCCGGCGATCACGTCGCGGTAGGCGCGGATCGCCTGCGGGAACTGCCCCGCCTGGTGCGCGCGGATCGCGTCACGGAGCCGGTCCCCCTGCGCGTTGGCGCGCGCCGGCACGACCAGGAGCAGGACGCCTGCCGCGGCCGTGCCGAAGCGCGGCAGTCGCCCGCCGTCGGCGAAGAACGCGTCGAGCAGCAGGAGCAGCAATCCCAGGCCGACGAACCATTGGTAGCGCAGCGGCCTCGCGAGGCGCTGCTCCTCCTCGCGCCGCTCGGACTCGAGCTGCGCGAGCGCGCGGCGCACGCGCGTCCCCTTGTCGGTCGCCTCGGCCGGGATGAACTCGCCGTCGGCCTCGTCGGCGAGTCGCCTGAGGAACTCCTCGTCGTACTTCGTGATCACCACGGCCCCGAGTTCGTCGCGCTTCACCTCAGTGCCGCCCGACTCGAGCAGGGGGATCGTCCCGCCGCCCGGCGTGCCGAAGCCGACGGTGACGAGGCGGATCTCGCGGTCGAGCGCCTGGCGCGCGAGGGCATAGGCCGCCTCCTTGTCGTCGAAGGCCTCGCCGTCGCTCATCACGACGAGCGCGCGGTCGGCGCCGCCGCGGCTCGCGAGCAGCAGCTCGATGCCCTGGCGGAGCGGAGGCGCCATCGCGCTCCCCGCCTGGCCGACGATCGTCGGGTCGAGGTTCTCGAGGAAGAGCTCGATCGCGCCGTCATCGCTCGTGAGCGGCGAGAGTATGTAGCTGCGGCCGGCGAAGGCGATGATCGCGACGCGGTCGCCCGGCGCGGACGCGCGGAAGCGGCGCACCTCCTGCTTCATCCGCTCGAGCCGGCTCGGCCGCTCGTCCTCGGCGAGCATCGACAGCGACACGTCGAGCGCGATCGCGACGTCCACGCCCTCGGTGTCGATCACGGCGGCGCCCTGCCCCCAGCGCGGCGAGGCGAGGCCGAGCGCCAGCAGGCCGATCGCGAACGCGAGCCGCACGGCGCGGCCGCGCGGCACGCTGCTGAGCCCTGGGGGTGCCAGCCGCGCGAGCGCCTGCGGCGAGCCGAAGCGAGACAGGCGCGACTGGCGCCGCCGGTGTCCGGCGAGCACCGCGAACGCGCCGAAGAGCGCGGCGAGGAGCGCGGCGAGCGCGAGCCACGGGTGGTCCACGAGGCGCATCACGGCAGCGCGCCCCGCCGCCAGAGGAGCAGCAGCTCGAGGAGCAGCGCGACGGCCGCGACGCCGAGCGGCCAGATGAACAGCTCGGTGAACCGCACGTAGCGCGTCGCACGGATCGGCGCGCGCTCGAGCTGGTCGATCTGGTCGTAGATGCGCTTGAGCGCCTGCGCATCGCGGGCGCGGAAGTAGCGGCCGCCGGTGGAGCGCGCGATGTCCTCGAGCAGCGCTTCGTCGATGCGCACCGGCCGGTTCTCGTAGCGCAGGCCGAACACGCCGCGCCCCACCGGCACCGGCGCCACGCCCTCGGTACCCACTCCGATGGTGTAGACGCGCACGCCGAGCGCAGCCGCCGCCTGCGCCGCCGTGCGCGGGTCGATCGTGCCGCGGTTGTTCTCGCCGTCGGTCAGCAGCACGATCACGCGCGACCGCCCTGCCGCGCCGCGCAGCCGGTTCGTCGCCGTGATCAGCCCCGTCCCGATCGCGGTGCCGTCCTCCAGCTGTCCCGGCTGCAGGTTGTCCACCGCGGCGAGCAGCACCGGGTAGTCGAGCGTGAGCGGCACCTGCGTCAGCGCCTCGCCGGCGAAGGCGACCACGCCCACCTGGTCGGTGTTGCGGCCGAGGATGAACTCCTTCACGGTCTGCTTCGCGACCGCCAGCCGGTTGTCGGGCTGGAAGTCCTCGGCCAGCATCGAGGTCGAGACATCCATCGCGAGCACGATGCTGATGCCGTCGCCCCGCACGGTCTCGGCGCGCGCGCCGGCGCGGGGCCGCGCGAGCGCGACGACGGCGCCGAGGAGCGCGAGAAGGCGCAGTCCGAACGCGGCGCGCGCCGCCCACTGTCCGCGGCGCGGCCCGGCCGCGAGCAGCTCGGCGCGCGCGTGGAGCAGCGCGGGCGGCCGGCGGCGCCGGCGCCAGACGAGCCAGAGCAGCAGCGGCACGAGGGCCGCGAACGCCCAGGGCGTCGTGAAGTCGATCGCGCGCCAGTTCACGGCCGCCTCCGGCGGACCTTCGTCTCGGCCTGCCGCCGCGCGCGCACCGCCACCTCGACGTCGCGCACGATCGCCCGCGCCTCGATCGCGATCCCGCGTGCCTCGTCGGCCGAGACGCTCGCGCGCGCGAACGCGATCGGCTCGCTCTTCAGCAGGAGCTCCGCGACGCGCTGCGGCAGGATCGGGAAGTCGGAGTCGCTGAGCGCTGCGGCGACCTCGCGCGCCGTCCGGGACGGGCCCGCCCCGGCGAAGCGCGCCCCGAGGTATCGGCGCATCACGTCGACGTGCGCGAGCGCGAAGCGCGCGTGCTCGCCCGCCTCCAGCAGGCCGAGCTTCCCCGCGTGCCCGAACGCCTGCTCGGCCGCCTCGGCGGCGTCGGGACCCATCGCGTCGCGCATGGCGCGCCGGCGCTGCACCGCTCGCCAGATGAACCACGCCGTCGGAAGGATCACCGCAAGTGCGACCAGCAGCCGCCACCAGCTGCCGCCGAGCGCGATCAGGTCGCGGGCGCCCTTCGGCACGCGCTTCGCCGTGTCGGCGGGCAGGACCGACCGGACGTGCAGCGACGGCAGCCGCACCGGATAGCGCGTCTCGGCGCCGTCCCGCGTGACGGTGATGTCCGGGAAGCGCACCGTGCGCTGGCCCGTGTCCCACGCGATCAGCCGGTAGACGGCCGTGCGGTCGAGCATCGACGCGGTCGAGGCGTCGCGCATCGCGCGCGGGTCGAGCGGTTCCACGACGTCGTTCGAATCGGGCAGCGCCGGGAAGTGGATGTCGCTCCCCACCGGCGCGCGGACGCGCAGCTCGACGGTGATCGGCTCGCCGACGCCGGCCGAGTCGGGCGTGATGCGGGCGGTCACCTGCGGCGCGAGCGCCGGCGGGCGCGCGCCCTGCGCGCGCGGCGCGAGCGCCGGGAACGCCAGCGCCGGGAACGCCAGCAGGAGCCGCACCGTGCGCCTCACCGGCGGCGGGCGCGCGTCTCGCGCGTGCGGAAGAACCGGATCAGCGGCTCGACGTACCCGACCTCGAGCGGCACGACGACCTCGTCCACCGCCAGGCGACGGAGCAGCCGCTGCCGCTCCACCTGCTCGGCGCGCACCAGCGCCGCGTAGCGCGCACGCACGCGGGCATCGCTCGTGTCCACCTCGACGAGCCGGCCCGTCTCGGCGTCGCGCAGCCGCGCGACGCCCGCGTCCGGGAGCGTGCGCTCGGCGGGATCGTCGAGGACCACGGCGACGACGTCGTGCCGCTGCGAGAGCCGCGTGAGCGGGCCCTCGAGCGCGGGACTCACGAAGTCGGAGAGGACGAAGACGATCGCGCGGTGCCCGAGGAGGCGCGACGCGTAGTCCATCGCCGCGCCGAGGTCGGTGCCGCGCGAGGTGGACGGCGACGCGAGCACGTCGCGCACCAGTCGCAGCGCGTGGCGACGCCCCTTCTTGGGCGGGACGACGTGCTCGACGCGGTCGGAGTGCATCAGCAGGCCGACGCGGTCGTTGTTGCGCGTGGCGGTGAGCGCGAGCACCGCCGCGAGCTCGGCGGCGACGCCCTGCTTGTCGCGCGCACCGGCGCCGCCGCGCGACGAGCCGGAGCAGTCGACGATGAGCAGCACCGTGAGCTCGCGCTCCTCGACGTAGCGCTTCACGAAGAGCCGCCGCATGCGCGCCGAGACGTTCCAGTCGATCGTGCGCACCTCGTCGCCGGCCTGGTACTCGCGCACCTCGGCGAACTCCATCCCCATCCCCTTGAAGACGGAGTGGTACTCGCCCGTGAACCGCGAGTTCACGAGGCCGCGCGTGCGGAGCTCGATGCGCTTGACCTGCCGCAGGACCTCGGCGGGGACCGCACCGGCGCCGCGCCGCTCCGCCCGCGCGCGGGGCGCGGCGGCGGCGGGCGGGGGCGTCACGGCGCCGGGACCGAGGCGAGGATCCGCGCGATCACCTCGTCGCTCGTCACGTTCTCGGCCTCGGCCTCGAACGACAGGAGCACGCGGTGGCGCAGCACGTCGGTCGCCATCGCCTTCACGTCGTCGGGCGAGACGAAGTCGCGGCCGCGCAGGTAGGCGTGCGCGCGCGCGGCCTGCGCGAGCGCGATCGTCGCGCGCGGGCTCGCGCCGTACTCGACGAGCGGCGCGAGGTCGGCGAGGCCGGCCTCCTTCGGCGCGCGCGTCGCGTGGATCAGGTCGACGATGTAGTCACCGAGCCGCGGGTCGAGGTGGAGCGCCGCGATCTGCCGCCGCGCGGCCATCAGTTCCTCGGGACCGGCGACCGCCTTCACCGGGATCGCTTCGCCGCCGGCCATGCGCTTCATGATCTCCCGCTCCTCGTCGCGCGTCGGGTAGCCGACGCGGAGCTTGAGCATGAAGCGGTCCACCTGCGCCTCGGGCAGCGGGTAGGTCCCTTCCTGCTCGATCGGGTTCTGCGTCGCGAGGACGAGGAACGGCTCCTCGAGCACGAAGCTCGTGCCGCCGATCGTGACCTGCTTCTCCTGCATCGCCTCGAGCAGCGCCGCCTGCACCTTCGCCGGCGCGCGGTTGATCTCGTCGGCGAGGACGATGTTCGCGAAGATCGGCCCGCGCTTCACCGAGAAGGTCGCCGTCTTCTGGTCGAACACCTGCGTGCCGACCACGTCGGCGGGCAGGAGGTCGGGCGTGAACTGGATGCGGCTGAAGGTCGTCCGCACGGTCTCGGCGAGCGTGCGCACCGTGAGCGTCTTCGCGAGGCCGGGGACGCCCTCGAGGAGGACATGGCCGCCGGTGAAGAGCGCGATGAGCAGGCGCTCGACCATCGCCTGCTGGCCGACGACGCGCTGCGAGACCTGGTCGAGGATCTCCTGCGGGAGCCGGGACGGCTTCTCTGGCATCAGCGGGTCTCAGTGTGGGTCAGGGCGAGCAGTGCATCGCGCTCGCGGGAGGTCAGGGCGCGCGACGCCCCCGCGGCGAGGCTGCCGAGCTGGATCGGGCCGAACGAGGTGCGGACGAGCTTGAGGACCTCGAGCCCCACCGCGTCGCAGAGGCGGCGCACCTCGCGGGTGCGCCCCTCACGGATCGAGAGCGTGAGGTCGAACGCGCGCGGGTGCGACGACGGCGCGACCGTCACCGCTTCCGGCACCACGAGCCCGTCCTCGAGCTCGACGCCGGCGCGGATCTGCGCGGCGGCGGCCTTGACGGCGCCGCGCACGGTCGCGACGTAGGTGCGCTCGACGCCCGTGCTCGGGTGCGTCAGCAGGTGCGCCGCGTCGCCGTCGGTCGTGAGCAGGAGGACGCCCTCGGTCATGTAGTCGAGCCGCCCTACGTAGGTGAGGCCGGGATCGGCCGGCACGAGGTCGAAGACGGTCCTCCGTCCCTCGGGATCGGCCCGCGTGGTCAGTACCCCGGCCGGCTTGTGCAGGACGTACCACTTCGCGGCCGGCGGCAGCGCGACCTTCTTGCCGTCGACGGTGATCTCGTCACGCGACGGGTCCACGCTCTGTCCCGTGCGCGCGACCGCACCGTTGATGCGCACGCGGCCGGCGGCGACGAGTTCCTCCGCCTTGCGCCGCGACGCGATCCCCGCGCGGGCCAGCGCCCGATGGATCCGCATCGCGTCATCGCTCACGCGCCCTCCGTGCCCTCGCTCGGCGCGCCGGCCATCACGGCGGCGGCGTCATCGGGGACCATCGTCTCGCTCGGTCCCGTGAGCGATTCGTGCGCGGGCGCCTCCTCCGGCTGTCCCGGCTTGCGCAGCGCGATGGCGAGCTCGTCCACGCGCGGCAGTTCCTCGAGGTGCCGCAGCCCGAACTGCTCGAGGAAGCTCGGCGTCGTGCCATACAGCAGCGGGCGGCCGAGTCCTTCCGCGCGGCCGACGACGTCGATCAGCCCGCGCTCGTGGAGCCCCTTGATGACCGCGCCCACGTCCACGCCACGGATCTCCGCCACCTCGGCGCGCCCGATCGGCTGCCGGTACGCGATGATGGCGAGCGTCTCGAGCGCGGCAGCCGAGAGCCGCTGCGGACGCGCGGCGAGCTGCGCGCGCTCGATCGCCTCGGTGTACTCCGGTCGCGTCAGGACCTGCCAGCCGCCGCCGACATCCACGAGGGCGACGCCGTGGCCGTCGACGTCGTAGTGCTCCCGGAGCTCGTCGAGCGCGGACTGCAGCGCGGCCGGCGAGGCCTCGGGTTCGAGCGCCGCCAGTTCCTCGGTCGGGATCGGGCGGGGGCTCGCGAAGAGGGCGGCCTCAAGCAGCTTCGCCAGCGGATTCACGGCGGATCTCCACGTCTGCGAACGGTCGGGGTTGGGTCAGGTGGAGCTCGCTGCGCTTCGCGAGCTCGAGCAGGGCGAGGAGGCCCGACAGGACCTCCCAGGGTTCGGCATCGGAACGGACGACGTCGCGCCAGCGCGCCTGCGCGCGCAGTGCGAGCACCGCGCGCACCGTCGTCATCGCGCCGTCCACGTCGAGCGCGCGCGGCACGACTTCGTGGATCGTCGGCTTGCGCGCGCCGCGGAGCACGCGGTCCACCGCGACGAGCAGGTCGGTGAGCGAGAGCGCGAGCGGCGCCGGCGGCGGCGCCGCCGGCTGCTGCAAGTAGGAGCGCCCGAAGCGGCTGCGGCGGTCCTCGCCGAGTTTCTCGAGGACATCCACCACCTCGCGCATCTGCTGGTATTCGAGGAGCCGGCGGACGAGTTCGGCGCGCGGGTCCTCCCAGCCCTCGTCCCCTTCCTTCCGCGGCAGCAGCATCTGCGCCTTGATGCGGATCAGGCGGGCGGCCATCTCGAGGTATTCGGCGGCCTCGTTGAGCTTCAGCTCGTGCATCCGCGCGAGGAACTGCTCGCAGATGCGCGCGACGGGGATGTCGTAGATGTCGAGCTGCTCGTCGCGGATCAGCGACAGCAGGAGGTCGAGCGGGCCGTTGAAACCGGCGATGTCGACGACGAAGGCGGCGTCGGTCGGGTGGTGCTCGACCGCGGTCACAGGGACCACGCCGGGAAGCGGTGGCGAACGGCGGAACGGGGCAAGCGCGGCGCGGCTGGAGTGAGGCCCGTCACGGGCAGTCGGGGCGTAAGGTAGACCCCCGCCGCGCAGGAGTCAAAGTATGGCGTTCCCTTGACTTAGGACCCTTTCGCCCCTAGGCTTCCCGAGCTACGGGCGGCGTGCGCCCGTGCCTGTCAAACCCGAGGAGAATCAGTCAGTGCCGAGAATCGCGTCCGCGAAGAAGAACATGCGCAAGACCCGTGCGGCGACCGCGCGCAACCGGTCGCAGCGCGCTGCGCTCCGGACCGCGCTGAAGACCGCAAGGAGCGAGGGCTCGACCCCCGCCCAGAAGCTGGCTGCGACGAAGCTGCTCGACCGCGCCGCGCGGAAGGGGCTCGTCCATCGCAACCTGGCCGCGCGCCAGAAGTCGAAGCTGGCCAAGAAGAGCTGAAGGCTCGGAGCGAGAAGTTGAAAGAGGCGGTGCGGAACTCGGTTCCGCACCGCCTCATGTCATTCGGCCTCCGCTCCCGCCCTCGGCCGTCCTACAGCGCCGCCAGCTCTCCCCCGCACCGCTCGCAGTACCACTCGGTCGGGTAGTTGAGCGTGCCGCACTCCTGGCACTTGAGCGTCTTGATCGCCTGCGACGTGCGCGGCGTCGGGCGGCCGAGCGGGCCGGATCCTGCTTCGCCGCCATCGTCAGGCTTGGGCACCTGCGCCGACGAGCGCTTGGGCGGGACCGCCGGCGGCGTCACGGGAACGCTCCCGGATGTGCGCGTCGCCTCTGGCGCCGCGGGCGCGGCCGGGGCCGCCTCCCCCTTCACCTGAGCCGACTGGCGGCCGACCACCGAGTTGAGGAAGGCGAGCTCGTCGAACGATGGGCCACCCTGCATCGGCGGAGTGGCGGGGGCCTTCGGAGGCTCGCCGACGGGGATTGGCGTGCTCGAGCGCGGCTGCGAGGCCGGCACGGCGCTCGGCGCCGAAGCCGGCGGCGCGGCGGGCGGTGGCACGCTCGGCGCGGCAGCGGCCGGCGCAGGTGTCGCGACCGGCGCCGACGGCGCGGCGCGCGCGGGCACGCCAGCGGGAGTCGACCGCGCGACCGCAGGCGGAGCGGCCGGCGGGACGGGCGGCACCGACGCACGCGGCGGCGGTGGGGCCGGCGACGGCGGTACCGGGATCGGCGCGGACGCCGCGGCCGCCGGCGCCCCGACTCCCACCTTGCCGCGCGCCTCGGTGAGCAGCGAACGCGTGCGCTCGAACGACGACGACTTCGCGGCGCGGTCCTTCTCGATCTGCACGATCGTCGCGTTGAGCGACGCGAGCTTCTTCTCCCACTCCTTCGGCTCGAACTCCCCGACGGCCGCGCGCAGCTCGCCCTCGACCTTCTCCTCGGTCACCGCCGCGAGCTTGGCGTCGATCTCGGCGAGCGCCTCCTCGTCGGCCCTGAGCCCGTCGCCGAGCGACTCGGCCTCCATCGATGCCCGGACCTGGAGGTCCGTCATCTTCGTGAGGTACTCGTCGCGCAGCCGCTTCCAGACGTGCTCGGGCGTCGCCGCCCGCCGCTCGTCGAGCTTCAGGAGGTAGGACTCGAGCTTCCGCTTCTCGGCGAGGATCGTCTCCAGCGAGTCGATCTTCGCGTTGTCAGGCTTGGCCATCGGCGTTCCTTGAGGTTCCCGGGGGGCGGTCAGGACGGTCACCCACCCAGGTCGTAGACGACCCGACCACCCACGATGGTACGCACGGCGCGGCCGCGGAGCGAGCGCCCGCCGTACGGGGTATTCCGGCCCTTCGACTTGAACTGCGCCGGGTCCACGGTCCATTCCCGCTTGGGATCGAAGACCGAGACGTCGGCGATGCTACCCTTCGCGAGCGTGCCGCCGGGGAGGTGGAAGACCTTCGCCGGCAGGCAGGACATGCGGTCCACCAACTGTGGAAGCGTGAGGATCCCCGGTTCGAGGAGCCAGGTCACGTTCACGCCGAGTGCCGTCTCGAGGCCGACGATGCCATTGGGGGCGTCGGCGAACTCGCGCTCCTTCTCATCATAGTGGTGCGGCGCGTGGTCGGTCACGAGCAGGTCGATCGTCCCATCCTTGAGGCCCTGCTGCAGCGCCTCGACGTCCCGCTGCGTCCGGAGCGGCGGGTTCATCTTGGCGTTGGTGTTGTACCCCTCCACCGCCTCGTGGGTCAGCGAGATGTGGTG
>CAZIDS010000119.1:0-9338 GCA_964537945.1 uncultured Gemmatimonas sp.
CGACTTCTTCCTCCTCGACCCGATGCTCGCCACCGGCGGCAGCGCGGTGAGCGCCGTCTCCTCGCTCAAGCGCGCCGGGGCGGTGCGCATCAAGTTCCTCTGCCTCGTCGCGGCGCCCGAAGGCGTGAAGAAGCTCCACGCCGCGCACCCGGACGTGCAGATCCTCGCCGCCGCGCTCGATCGCGAGCTCAACGAGTCGGGCTACATCCTGCCCGGACTCGGCGACGCCGGCGACCGCCTCTTCGGCACGCGGTAGACTTCGAAGCACATTCCTTTCGGGCGTTACACACATCGGACTTGCTCGCAATCGCGTCCTCTTGTCCGGAATCACGACTCGTCGTATCGTTCGCCCCGTGATTCCACGCTCCGCGCCGGTCGCTGGACGCCTCGCCCCCACCGAATGCTGATCAACCTGCTGCCTGACTTCTTCGGTGCCCTCGAAAGCGCCGATCCGCTCGCAGCATACCACCGCTACTTCGAGACGCATCGCGCCATCCTCGGCGCGTACTGGCACAACTACGTCATCGAGCCCGCGGGACCGCATTTCCACGAGGTCGTCCGCGAGACCGTCCGCGCCGACCGCGCCGACCTCCGTGCGATGCTCGAGCGCACCGACGTCGTCGCGCTCGCGCGCCAGGCCGAGGCGGCCTGCACCGAGCTCTTCGAGATCGACTCGACCGTCGACGTCGTCCTGATGGCCGGCGTCGGCGCCGCGAATGCGGGCGAGCTCGTCGTCGGCGGTCGCGGCCTCGCCTTCGTCTGCCTCGAGCACTTCACTTCGATCGCCAATCCCGCCACGCGCGGCCTCGGGCTCGACCCCGAGCTCATCCCCATGTGGCTCGCGCACGAGATCGCGCACTGCGTCCGCTACACCTCGCCCGCGAGCCGCGCGGAGCTGCGCCGCACGATCGGCGCGTCGAACGGCTTCTATTCCTATTGGGAGACCGGCCGCCAGGCGTCGCTGCGCGAGCACCTGGTCAATGAAGGGCTCGCGGTGCAGGCCTCGCGCCTCCTCTCGCCGGGGCACGCGCCGTGGGAGTACTACGGATTCCAGCGCCGGCAGTACGCGCGCATCCGCGAGCTCGAGTCGGTGCTCACGCGGGTCGTCACCGACGATCTCGACCGCGCCGGCCTCGGGCTGCGCCTCCGCTGGCTCTCCGGCGGCATGAGCGACGAAGCACGCACCGTCCAGCGCTACATCCTTCCCGAGCGATCCGGCTATTGGCTCGGTGCGCGCATGGTCGAGGACGCCATCGCCGAGAAGGGCATCGCGTGGGCCCTCCGGGCCGACGCACAGGAACTCCTCCACTTCGCCGACGCGGCCGCCCGCACCGCATAACCCAGGGCGCACCGCACGGTGGACGCGCGCGACCGGCTCCGGGGCCGGCCGCGCGTCGTCATTCCGGGGCCTACTTCCCCACGCAGAAGGTGCGGAATACCCGGCCGATCACCTCGTCCGTGTCGACGCCGCCGAGCAGTTCGTCGAGCGCGTGCACCGCAGCGCGCAGGTGCGTCGCCGCGACGGGCGCCGGCAGTTCCGCGGCCGACCACGCCACGATGAACGCGTCCACCTCCTCGCGCGCGGCCTCGAGCGCGTGCGCGTGCCGCGCCCGCGTCACCACCGGCAGCTCCTCGCTCGAGGCGGGCACGACCGCGCGCGAGAGGTCGCGCAGCGCCCCGCGCAGCGCGTCGAGGCCGGCACCGGTGTGCGCGCTCACCGCGAGCGCACGCGTCGCCATGTCGTCGCCGAACGTGCCGGGCACGCGCCATTCGCACCCGAGCAGGTCCGACTTCGTCCGCACGGCGACGCGCGGCGCGGTGCTCGCCGCGCGCACCTCGGTGCAGGCGAGGCGAAGGGCCTCGTCCTCGTCGCCACAGACGATCACCAGGTGTGCCGAGGCCAGGCGCGTGCGGCTCACCGCGACGCCGAGCTGCTCGACCGCGTCCTCCGATTCGCGCAGTCCCGCCGTGTCCACCAAGCGGAAGGGGAGCGGATCGTCGTCCACGAGCACCTCGATCGCATCGCGCGTCGTGCCCGGCACCGGGCTCACGATCGCGCGCGCGGCGCCGGCGAGCGCGTTGAGCAGCGACGACTTTCCCGCGTTCGGTGCGCCGGCGAGCACGACCTCGATGCCTTCGCGCCCGAGCTCCGCCTGCGGGCGCGTCGCGAGCAGCGCATCGAGCTCGGTGCGTACGCGGGCCGCGGCGTCGGCCGCGCGCGTGCGGGGCTGCGGCCCGTCGTCCTCCTCGGGGAAATCGATCTCGTAGGCGATCAGCGCCTCGGTGTCGAGGATCGCGTCGCGCAGCGCGTCGAGCCGGCGCGCGAGCAGCCCGTCGAGCTGGCGCAGCGCCGCGCGGTGCGTGGCCGCGGTGCGCGCGTCGATCAGATCGGCGATCGCTTCGGCCTCCACGAGGCCGAGCTTCCCGCGGCGCAGTGCGCGTTCCGTGAACTCGCCCGGCAGCGCCGGGCGCGCGCCGGCCTCGACGAGCGCGGCGAGCACGGCGGCGCTCACATAGACGCCGCCGTGCACCGAGAACTCGACCGCGTCCTCGCCGGTGAACGAGTGCGGCGCCACGAAGCCCGTCACGAGCGCCTCATCGAGCGCGTCCGCGGGCTGCGACGGACGATGCAGCCGGGTGCGGGTGACGCGGCGCGGCGCGAGCCCCGCGGCGCCGATGCGTGCGGCGATCGCGTGCGCGTCGGGCCCGCTCAGGCGGACGACGGCGAGCGCCCCGCGCCCGGCCGCCGTCGCAACCGCGGCGATCGTGTCGCCGCGGGGATCAGCGCCGCTTGCGTTCGCCTCCATCGGCGACGGCGGCCGGCGCGGCCGACTGCTGCCTCCCGCGCTCGCGCGCGATCAACAGCTGCTGCGGGATCGAGGCGACGTTCTGCACGAACCAGTAGAGATTCAGGCCCGACGCGAAGTTGAGCCCGAAGACGGTGATCATGAGGGGCATGAGCCATCCCATCATCTGCGTCTGCGGGTTCGGCGGCGAGTTCTTCGTCGTGATGTACGTCGAGAGGAACATCGCGCCGCCCGAGAGCACCGGCGCGATGTAGAGCGGATCCTTCACCGAGATGTCGGGGAACCAGAGGAACGGCACGCCGCGGAACTCGATCGTGTTGCCGAACACGAAGAAGAGCGCGAAGAAGATCGGCATCTGCAGCAGGATCGGCAGGCAGCCCGCGAGCGGCGCGAACGGGCTCACGCCGGCGTCGGTGTAGACCTTCATCACCTCCGTCCGCTGGCGCTCCGGGTCATTCTTGTACTTCGCCTGCGCCGCCTGCACGAGAGGGGCGACGCGCGCCATCACCATCTGCGAACGCATCATGCGGCTGTTCAGCGGCCACATCAGCAGGCGGATCGACGCGCCGAAGATCACGAGGATCCAGCCGTACTCGAGGCCGAGCGTGCGCTTCATCCAGAGCAGGATGCGCATCGCGATCGTCGCGAACGGCTGGACGACGCTGTTGAGCCACCCGCCGTACGGGTTCGCGTGCTCGAACTCGCGGCCGAGCGCCCGCAGGCGCTCCCACTCCTGTGGCCCCGCGAAGAGCTGCAGCCGCACCGGCGACGCACCGAGCGGCGTGACCACCACCGCCTGCGCGCGGCTGGCGACCTTGTTCGTGCGGATCGCGCCGGTGACCTGCACCTCCGCGAGCGGCGGCGCCACGGAATCCACCGCGAGCAGGCCGACGAGGAAGTACTTCGACTTCGCGATCGCCCAGGTGTACGGGCCGGCCTTCACGATCCGCTCGCCCGGGTCCGGGCTGCGGAAGTCCACGCGCTCGGCGCCGCCGCCCTTCGAGCGCACCGCGTACGCAAGGTGCCGTTGGTCGTCGACCGAATCGCGCTCCTGCGAGTCGAAGCCGCGCGGCAGCTCGGTCAGCAGATACGCAGGCGACGCGACGCCCTCGACGGTGATCGTCACGTCCGCGAGGTAGTTGTCCGCGGCGAGCGCATAGCGGATCGTCGCCTGGCCACTGCCGATCGCCGCGCGGAACTCGACGTCGCGGCGGCCGCTGCTCGTGTCCGACGTCACGACGAAGTCGAGCGCGTCGAGGGCGATCGTGTCCCCGCCTGCGAGCAGGCGGTACGAGACGAGCGGACGACCGGCGTCCGAGAGGTGCGCGGTGCCCGAGTCGCCGGCGAGCCGCTTGAAGCGTGGCAGCTCGGCGCGCAGCAGCGCCGCGCCTCGCGACGAGAACTCGTATTGCGCGAGGCCGTTGGAGAGGCGCACCATCGTCGGCGCCGCGGCGCGCGCGACCTGCGCGGGCGGCACCGCGGCGCTCGGCGCGCTCACGGCGCCGGCGGTGGGCTGCTGCGTCGCCGCGCTCGGCACGTTCGGCGCGTTCGGATCGTTCGGCGCGGCGGCCGTCGGTCCCGCCGTGCTGTCGGCGACGACCGGCGCGACGGGCACCGGCTTGCCGGGGAACAGGAAGGGCGTCGCGACGATCACGCCCATCGTGAGCAACAGCGCGAGGAAGAAGCGCCTATCCATCTCGACGGGTGGCGGAAGGGAGGTCGGGCACCGGGTCGAATCCCCCGGCGAAGAACGGATTGCAGCGCGCGATGCGCTTCGCGGCGAGCCAACTGCCGTGAATGGCGCCGTGCTTCTCGAGCGCCTCGATCGCGTAGTTCGAGCAGCTCGGGTGATAGCGGCACGCCGGCGGCAGCAGCGGCGACAGCGTCACCTGGTACGCCCGGACGAACAGCACGAGGATCCGCTTCACGACGCCGCCTTCGTCATGCGCGCCGCGGCGCGCATCAGGTCCGCAGCGAGCATCGCGGCGTCCGCGGCGTACGCCTCGGGCATCGCACGCACCACGACGTCGACCGCGGCGAATGCGCGCATCGCCGGCAGGAACTCGCGTCGCACCATCTCGCGCAGTCGCCGCTTCACGCGATTGCGCGCGACGGCGGTCTGCTTGTGACGCGGCACGATGATCCCCACGCGCGGGAGACGCGAAAGGGAAGCGATGTACCGAACCTCGATCCTGGGGGTTCGGATTCGCTTCCCTTCACGACGCACCGCGTCGAGCTCCGCCGTCCGCGTCAACCGCCGGGCCGGCGGGAAACGGAATCGGGTCTCAGGCGCCAGCGTACTTGGACGGCAGCTTCACGGTGAGCCGCTTGCGCCCCTTCTTGCGGCGGCGGCTGAGGACCTCGCGGCCCCACTTCGTCTCCATGCGCGCGCGGAACCCGTGCGTCTTGATGCGACGCTTGTTGCGCGGGCGGTAGGTCGGCTTCCCCATTGGCACTCCAAAAGGCTTGGTAGATCACGTGCGAAACAGAACGCTAAACGTAGCTGGGCCCTACGCTTAGGTCAACCCGAGACCCCCCGCTAGATCGCTGGTTCGCATACACGAACATTGACTTGTCCACAGGGCCGGGGTAGCTTGGCCGCCCCCGAGATATCCACACCCGCACGGCCCGGAATGTCCCTCACCGCCTCCGAAGTCTGGTCCCGCCTGCTCGACCGGGCGCGCACCCAACTCTCGGATCACATTGTCGACACCTGGCTCGCCCCTCTGACGGCGGCCGAGTATTCCGGCGAAGCACTCACGCTCACCGCCCCCGACCAGTTCTCGGTCGAGTGGAACGAGCGTCGGCACTCGGCCATCCTCGAGTCGCTCGCGCCGGTCGCGGTGGGGCACCCGGTCAAGATCGAGCTCAAGGTACAGGCGGAGCGGCTGCAGCGGTCTCAGATGGATCTGTTCGTGCCACAAAAGGGCCAAGAACAGAGCACCATCGCGCCAGACAAGCCGCAGCAAAACGTTACCCTCAGCTCGCTCAACGACCGGTACACCTTCGACACCTTCGTCGTCGGAAAGTCCAACGACCTGGCTGCCGCCGCAGCTGCCGCCGTCTCGCAGGGGCCCGGGAAGACCTACAATCCGCTCTTCTTCTACGGCCCCACCGGCCTGGGGAAGACGCACCTGATGCAGGCGATCGCGCACGACATCGTGCGCCGCGCGCCGCAGACCCGCGTCACCTACATCACGACCGAGCAGTTCACGAACGACGTCATCACGTCGATCGGAAAGGGCGCCATGCACGACTTCCGGCGCCGCTATCGCGAGACCGACCTCTTCCTTGTCGACGACGTCCACTTCATCGGCGGCAAGAACTCCACGCAGGAGGAGTTCTTCCATACCTTCAACGCGCTCTACGAGGCGGGCCGCCAGATCGTCCTCACCTCGGACCGGCCGCCCTCTGAGATCCCGAAGCTCGAGGCGCGCCTCGCGTCCCGCTTCGCGTGGGGGATGGTCGCCGACGTCGGCCAGCCGGACCTCGAGCACCGGATCGCGATCCTGCGCCGCAAGGCGGCCATGGACCACCTCGAGCACACGATCCCCGATGACGTGCTGCACTTCATCGCGGACCACGTGCAGTCGAACGTCCGCGAGCTCGAGGGCTCGATCATCAAGCTCCTCGCGTACGCCTCGCTGAAGCACCGGGTCATCACCGTCGAGCTCGCCCGGGAAGCGCTGCGGGACAAGCTGCGGCAGAACGATGCCGCGCCGTCGCGTCCCGAGCGGCACGATCGCATGGGGCAGATCCAGCAGCGTGTCGCCTCGGAGTGGGGCGTCACCGTCGAGGGGCTGCGCTCGAAGACGCGCACGAAGAACCTCACGGTGCCGCGGCAGGTCGCCATGTACCTCGCGCGCGAGGTGCTTGGCCTGCAGCTCGTCGAGATCGGCCAGGCCTTCGGCGGCCGCGACCATTCGACCGTGATCCATTCGCTCGAGCGCGTGGCCGAGATGATGAAGGAGAGCGCGGAGTTCCGGGGGCGTGTGGAGCGGGTGCGGGAAACGGTCCGGCATTCCACCTGATGCACATGTTT
The DNA here is from genome assembly GCA_964537945.1 of uncultured Gemmatimonas sp. GTDB lineage: Bacteria > Gemmatimonadota > Gemmatimonadetes > Gemmatimonadales > Gemmatimonadaceae > Pseudogemmatithrix. The sequence continues at coordinate 6,850 of CAZIDS010000119.1, forward strand.
CCCCCATCGCGGGGCGTTCTGGCGGCGCTCTCCACGCGCTTCCCCGGCGCTCCCCGTGAGGTCGAACATCACGGCACCGGCGCGACGGCGTTGTCACGCAACGCCTTCCGGCGTTCGTCCACAGTCAACATCTTTCTGCTACTGCTACTATCTCTGTAATTCTCCTTCAGTAACTGCAGGCTTTCGGCGCGCCCCACACGCTCACGTCCCCACGGCCAGGACCGCATGCGCTTCACCATCACCCGCGAGAAGCTCCAGGAAGGACTCGCCGCCGTCACGCCCGCCGTCCCGGGCAAGACGACGCTGCCTGTCCTCGCGAACCTCCTCGTGCAGACCACCGACAAGGGCATCCGCATCTCGGGGACCGACCTCGACATCGCGGTGAGCACGGAGGTCACGGCCGACGTCGAAGCCGTCGGAGCGATCACGATCCCGGCCCGCAAGCTCAGCGAGATCGCGCGCGAGCTGCCGCCGGCGCCGGTCCGCATCTCCGCGACGGGTGACCAGCGCATCACCCTCGAGTGCGGCCGCTCGAAATTCAAGCTGCTGGGGCTGCCGAAGTCCGAGTTCCCCAGCTTCCCCGCAGTGCAGTTCGACAAGGCGGTGCGGATCCCGTCGGGCGACCTGCAGAAGCTCATCCAGCACACGGCCTTCGCCGCCAGTACCGAGGAGAGCCGGCCCATCCTCAACGGCGTCCTCTGGGAGCTGCGCGCCGAGGCGATGCGGATGGTCGCGACGAACGGGCATCGCCTCGCGAAGATGGAGGTCGGCGTGTCGGGCGGGCAGAAGTCCGACTTGATCATCCCGCCGAAGGCGCTCGAGCAGATCCGCCGGCTCTTCGCCGCAGAGGAGGAGCTCGAGGTCGCGCAGGGCGAGAACCACCTCGGATTCCGCTCGCCCTTCACCTCGGTGTTCACACGGCTCATCGAGGGGCCGTATCCGGGATACGAACAGGTCATCCCGAAGGACAATGACAAGTACGCGATCGTCGACAAGGTGGCGTTCACCAGCGCGCTGAAGCGCATGAGCGTCGTCGCGTCCGACCAGACGCACCGCATCCGGCTCTCCTTCAACGCCGGGATGGTGAAGTTCTCGGTGAGCACGCCGGATCTCGGCGAGGCCCAGGACGAACTGCCGATCCGCTACGAGGGTGACCCGCTCGACATCGGCTTCAACGCCGCCTACCTCCTCGAGATCCTGCGGCAGATGCCGACCGAGGAGGTCCGCATGACGTTCCGCGCGCCCGAGCGCGCCTCGACGATCGAGCCCGAGGGCTGGAACGACTCGTCGAAGTACCTCTGCCTGCTCATGCCGCTGCGGCTCGTCGACTGACGGCCGGCGCGCCGCTCAGGGCGCGGTGGAGATCGTGATGCGCGTGTGCTGGGTCAGCTCCTGGGAGCGCCGGCGCCCGCGCATCGTCATTCGCAGGGTGCTCTCGCCGGAGCCGTCCAGGACGAACGCGCCCGCGGTCCGCACGGCGAGCGTCACGAGCCCCTCGCCCTCGGCGCTGATCGCGATCGCTTCGCCGAACTGCCGGCCTTCGCCCTGCAGCGTGAGACGAGAACGCCGCTCGACGAGCACGACGAGCGCCTCACCGCGCCGCTCGGCGCCGGTCACGCGGTACTCGCGGCGCGACGTGACCGCGAGCGGGATCGAGTCGCGGCAGATCGTGTAGCTCGCGCTGTCGTGCCACGTCGTGCCGCGCTCGAGGCGGCGCGGCGGCGCGACGACCACCTCGCGAAGCAGCGCCGCGGCCGCGGCCTCGAGGCCGCACGCCGCGGGGTCGGGTCGCTGCACGACGACCGGTGCCTCGCCGCGCGCGTCCTGCGCCGCGACCGGCATCGGCAGCATCAGGCCCGCGGGCGCGACCGGCGCGAGCGTGTCGCGGCTCATCCCGTAGGCGGTGATGAGCCCCGAGAGGCGACCGGCGGGCTCGCCGGCGAGGCGCGACCACTCGATGCGGCCCTCTGTGCGCACGGAGTCCACCGCGACGACCGAGTCGACGCGGGACGTGAGCTCGGACTCGAGCACGAGACGATGCGCGATCGAGCCGGCCGTCGTCGAGACGATCCAGGGCGACTCGAGCGGATCCGCCACGGGCGGCGCAGGCGCAGGGAGCGGTGCGGGCACCGGCGCTGCCGCGGGCGCGCCGCACGCGAAGAGCACCGGCGCGACCAGCGCCGTCCAGGCGGAGCGCAGCGACCTCGGGCGCGGAAGCGGCATCGTGACGAAGCGAAGGGACGCGGGGCGGACGAGGCATTCCGCCTCGCCCGCCCCTGCGATGGTGCCCAGCTGAGGTCCCGCCTGTAAGCCGGGTTCTGTCGGGATCTCGCGATCCCGGACGATCATTTCTCTCGGCGCACGGTCGCCCGTACGCTCTAGCGGCCAACCCGCGGCGTCTTGATCGCAGAGGACTGCTGCTCGCCGCCTATTCGGCCTTGCTCCCGCTGGGGTTTGCCGTGCCATCCACGTTGCCGTGGATGCGGTGG
>CAZIDS010000120.1:0-9291 GCA_964537945.1 uncultured Gemmatimonas sp.
GCACGAGGAGTTCGTGCTGGACGCGGTCGCCGGGGGCGAGGCGGGGGATGTCGAGGGGAGCCATGGGTCAGTGAGAGGCGCGGGCGAAGCACGCGAGCCAGGATTGCGGGTGGTGGCGGAACTCGTCGAGGAGACCGGCGCGTGCCCCGGCCGGCACGTCGGCGAGCTCCGGGTATGCTTCCGGGTCGCGGGGCGCGACCTCGATGCGCTCCACATCGTGCGTCCGCTCGAGGCGCCGCGTCAATCGCGCGGTGACGCCGGCAGCGGCGAAATCGTGCGTCTCGACGAGCACGTCGGCGGAGGCGAGAGCGGGCGCGCGGTCGAGGTCGATCAGCTGGTCCTCGCAGCCCTCGCAATCAACCACGCAAAGCGCGCGCCCGCGCGCGCCAGCGAGTATCCGCTGAAGGCCGTCCACATCGACACGCGCGACGTGCTTGAAGGGGCGCACGCCGTTCCGGCGCGCGGTGTCGGCGCACGCGTCCTGGGCGAGCGGATCGGGGTCGACCGCGACGACTCGCGCCGCCGGCAGGCGCCGCGCGAGCCCCACGGCGTAGTAGCCGTCGCCCGAGCCGACGTTCACGACGAGGGCCGGTGCGCGCGCGATGAAACGTTCGAGCGCATCGTGCAGCTCGCGTTCGTACGACCCGAGCAGCTTCGCGTGGCGGACGATGTCGCCGCGGCGGATCGGGTACTCCATCCGCGCGAAGGGGCCGCGCGCGACGTGCTCGAGCGTCTCCCAGCGACAGACTAGCTCCGACCAGTCGCGCAACCCGCGCGCTCTCAGGAGCGACTCGGCGGCGCCGCGCGTGCGCCACGCGAGGATCCCGCGGCCGATCGGTCCGGTCCGCGTCTCGAGCAGCGCGCGGAGCGTGCGCCGCAGCGTCACCGGCTCAGCTCTCGAAGACGATGTCGCCGTCGGCCTCGATGCCGATCTCGCCCTGGTACCCACAGACGCCGCAGGTGCGCACCGAGACCCAGATGGCGCCGAGTTCCTGCTCGATCGACTTCGGCGCCTCCTTCACGGTGAGCCTCTTGAACGTGTACTCCTTGCAGTGCGAGCAGGCGTGCGCGCGCGAGATGCGCTCCGCCCGCTCGCGCGAGACCGCGGTCACTTCGTGGTCCCGCCGGGTCCGAGCGGCAGCGCGCCGGTCGGGCCGCCGTGGTCGCGCGGGGCGCTGGGCGCCCTCAGCAGCTCCTTCAGCCCGCCGATCGCGCCCATCACGCCGGCGGCTTCGGTGGGCAGGAAGATCGTGGAGCCCTTCCCCTGCGCGATGTTCGGCAGCGCCTCGAGGTACTTGAGCCCGAGCAGGTAGGTCGCCGCGTCGCCCGACGGCAGCGCAGCGGCGATGCGACGCACCGCCTCCGCCTCGGCGTCGGCCATCGCGAGGCGCGCCTGCGCGAGGCCTTCAGCGCGTAGGATCGCGGCGCCCTTCTCGCCCTCGGCCTTCCGGATCTGCGCCTCCTTCTGGCCCTCCGACTCGAGGATCGCGGCGCGCTTGGATGCTTCGGCGTTGGTCACCGCGGCGCGGCGCTCGCGTTCGGCGCGCATCTGGAGCTCCATCGACTGCTGGATGTCGCGCGGCGGCTCGATGCTCTGCAGCTCGACGCGCGTGACATCCACGCCCCAGCCGATCGACGCCTCCTCGATCACCTCGCGCATCTTCTTGTTGATCATGTCGCGCGACGCGAGCGTCTGGTCGAGTTCGATGTCGCCGACGATGTTGCGCAGCGTCGTGCGGGTGAGCGTCTCGAGCGCGTACGGGAGGTTCTGCACCGAGTACGTCGCCTTCTGCGGGTCGGCGACGCGATAGTACATCACCGCATCGATGTCGATCGTCACGTTGTCCTTCGTGATCACCGGCTGCGACGGGAAGTTCAGCACCTGCTCGCGCAGGTCGATCCGCGCGGTGGTGCTCGAGATGAGCTTCTTCATCCCGCCGACATCGCTCTCGAGGTAGCGGACGTCGATCGACTTCGGGCGCTCGAGGATCGGGATCAGCAGGTTCAGCCCCGACCGCGCGACGCGGTTGAAGCTGCCGAGCCGCTCGATCACCATCACCTCGGCCTGGCCGATGATGCGCACGCTCTTGGCGAGGAACCAGAGTAGCGCGACGGCTGCACCACCGATCAAGAAAGGCATTGTCCCCTCCGGGAGTTGCCGGGATGATAGCAGGGGGGTCCGGTGCGCGTCCACCGGACCCCCCTGCTGCTCACCGCCGCGCGCCGCGCGCGGCGCTCATTCCCACTTGAAATCGGCGACGAAGATGTTGGTCTCGCCCTGCGCCTTCGCGTGCCGGTTGGACGCCCAGATGAGCTTCGTCCCGTCCGGGGAGAACATCGCGAATCCGTCGAACACCTCGCTCGTCGTCACGCGCTCGAGCTGCTCGGCGGTCGCCATCGACGCGTCCGCGTCGACGAGGTAGAGGTCGAAGTTGCCGCTCCGGGGCGCGACGAAGTTCGACGAGAAGATGATCCGCTGGCCGTCGGGACTCCACGACGGGCCGAAGTTCGCGCCGCCGAGCGCGGTCACCTGGCGCTGGCCGGAGCCGTCGGCGTTCATCACGAAGAGCTCCACCTTGCTCGGCTTGACCAGCCCCTGCGCGAGCAGGTCGCGGTACGCGCGCAGTTCGGTGGAGTCGCTCGGGTGGTTGGCGCGGTAGACGATCCGCTTCCCATCCGGCGACCACCACGCGCCGCCGTCGTAGCCGGGGACGTTCGTCAGGCGGCGCACGTCGGTGCCGTCGACGTTCATCGTGTAGATGTCGAGGTCGCCGTCCTTCAGCGACGTGAAGACGATCCGCTTGCCGTCGGGCGACAGGACGGCCTCGGCGGTGTAGACGTCGTAGTTCGTGAGGCGCTGCTGGCCCGTGCCGTCGCGGTTGACCGTGTACAGGTCGTAGCGGTCGAGCGGCCAGACGTAGCCCTTCGACGGATCGGGCTTCGCCGGGCAGGCGTCCTCGTGCGCCGTGCTCGACGCGAAGAAGAGGCGGTCGGAGCCCGGGAGGAACCACCCGCAGGTGGTCTTGCCGCGGCCGTCGGAGATCCGGTGGAGATCCGTGCCGTCGGCACGCATCACGAACTGCTGGTCGCAGGTGCGGCCATCGCGCGTGGACTGGAACGTGATCCAGCGTCCGGTCGCGTCCCAGTAGGCCTCGGCGTTCTCGCCGCCGAAGGTGAGCTGCCGGACGTTGGAGAGTCGCGTCTCGCCCGTCTCGGCGGCGACGGGGGCGCCGCCGTCGGACGGCTTCGCGCAGGCCGTCGCGCCGAGGAGCGCGACGGCCATCAGGAGGTGCTTCGACATCTCTGGTGCTTGTTGAGTGGGGAGAGGAACGGTCAGTCGCGCGGGCGCGCAGCGGGGGCCGGCGTCGAGCCGAGCGCGATGAGCTCGGCGGTCGTGCGGCCGCGGCGCAGCAGCTCGAGCGCCTTCATGAGCTGCGGATCCTCGGGGACGTCGCGGCGCTTCGCCGTCGAGTCGCCGAAGGCGCGCCGCGCGATGCGGTCGCCGAGGAGGCGGTCGACGTAGCGGCGGCCCGCGTCCCATTCGGTGCGCTCGACGGTGATCCCCTTCGCGGTGAGCCGCTTGAGGAACTCGTCGCGCATCGCCGGCGACACGCGGAAGTCCGGCTGGATGCTGCCCTTCAGCGAGAAGGCGTACTCGTCGAGGATGATGTAGACGTCCTGCGAGCGCGGGACGAGCAGGCGCGCGAGGCGCTGCTCGGCAGTGGAGAGCGTGTCGTAGGGCACGATCACGTCGGGCGTGATCGCGCCGCCGCCGTACACCGGGCGGCCGGCGTCGGAGTGGAAGATCGGGCGCTTCGCGCGGTCCTCGGCCGACTCGAGCGAGTCGGGGTGGACCTCGACGAGGTTGCCGGCCGCGTCGAGCACGCGCTCCTTCTGGATGGAGCGGCCGCTCGGCGTGTACCACTTGCCCGTCGTGAGCTTGATCGCGTAGCCGCCGTCGAGGCGGTAGACCGACTGCACGAGGCCCTTGCCGAACGACGTCGTGCCGACGATGAGCGCGCGATCGTGGTCCTGCAGCGCGCCGGCGACGATCTCCGAGGCGGAGGCCGTGTAGCCGTCGGTGAGGACGACGATCGGCACGCGCGGCGCGATCGGGTCGGCCTCGGCGACGTAGCGGTCGTCGGGCGCGTTGCGGTTACGGACCGTCGCGAGCTCGGCGCCGCGCGGCAGGAAGAAGTTCGTGAGGTCGAGCGCCTGGTCGAGGAAGCCGCCGGTATTGCGGCGGAGGTCGATGACGAGGCCGGCCGCGCCCTCGTTGGCGAGGCGCTGGAGGTTCTCGGCGAACTCGCGCGTGGTCGTCTCGTTGAACTGGTCGAGCTTGATGTACGCGACCTTGTCCTGGAGCATCAGCGCGACCGGGATCGCGGGGATGCGGATGATGCGGCGCGTGAACTCGACCTGGAACGGCTGCGCGACGCCCTGGCGCGCGAAGCGCGCCTTCACCTTCGTGCCCGGTGCGCCCTTCAGGCCCGCCGACACCTGGTCGATCTTCCAGCCGGCCGTGCTCGCCGTGTCGACGCCGACGATGCGGTCACCCTCGCGGATGCCCGCCTCCTCCGCCGGCGTGTTGGGATAGACCTTCGAGATGATGATCGTGCCGTTCTGGTCCTCGATCAGCATCCCGATCCCGCCGTAGAATCCGCCGGTGCGCGTGTTGAACTCCTCGAGGTCCTTCGGCGTGTAGAGCTCGGAGTACGGGTCCCGCAGCTCGGCGACGAGTCCGCGCGCGGCGCGCTCATAGAGCTGCGCGGTGCCGACCGAGTCGACGAACCGGTCGTTCACGAGCGACAGCACCTGGTCGAAGAGGCGCGCGCCGTTCACGGCGTTGCGCTCCTGGACCACGAAGGCCCCCACGGCGACCGGGAGGGCGATCAGGGCGGCGATGGCGAGCGTGCGGGACCGGGACATTCGGATGACCTCAATCGGGGTTCTGGAACGTAAGGGTCCTTACCCCGGAGGCCAAGAACCGGACTTCTACGGAGCGGCGGACGCCCCGTCATACTCTACCTCCCAGGACCGTCCCTGCTGCACGAACCGGGCCTGTCCGACGATCCCGGCCGCGACGAGCATCTCGTGCGCGGGCTGGAGGACCCGCTGCAGGTGGGAGGGATACCGCTGGCTCAGCGGGAGCAGCTCGGCCAGCCGCTCGAGGCCGATGCGCCAGGACCCGGCCCCCTTGCCGCGGACGGCCTCGAGGAGGCGGTAGAGCCGCCGCGCGACCGGGGAGGTGAGCGCGAAGTACCGCGGCGCGATGAGCGATGTCGTGTGCCCCGCAGCGACGTTCGCGCGGATCTGCTGTGCGAGGACGACGCGCGCATCGCCGGGCTCATTCGACGCGAGGGAGGGGAAGAGCGCCAGCTGGTCGCGGTCGGTGAGCCGACGGCGGTCGATGGCCACGGCCGAGAGGAGCGTGAAGCGCGCGTGGCCCGCCTTCCCGCTCCTGGCGTCGAGCCACGCGCCCTCGCTCTCGAGGACGGTGCGCTCGAGGCGGCCGAGCGCACCGCGCAGCTGCTCGTAGGTGCGGCCATCGACGCGGCGCCCCATCGAGCGGAGGAAGGCGTGCAGCGTGAAGGTCAGCGCACCGTCGCTCGGACGATCGGCCTCGTGATAACGGCGAAGCAGCTCGACGTAGACATCCTGGTCGAACGTGCCGGGCAGGCGCTCGCCTGGCGCCGGGAGCACGCGCCATCGTCCGCCCGAATCGGCGGTGAAGGTGACGACCGAATCCTCGGAACTATCGGAGAGCCGGAAGAGCGGAAGCGACTCAAGGGCACGGTCGAGGAGAACCGTGCGGGACTGCGGTCGCCTGCGGGCGCTCGACGCCATCGCCCTCTAATGTCTGCCCGCACGTGAAACCGGGCAAGAGGCCAGGCTACCGGACGCCCTCCCGTCCGATGGCGACGCGGACGGCTTCCCGGATGGCGATCATCGTGGACGCGCGCGCCGCGCTCGAGTCATCGCGCACGTGCAGCTCGATCCCGTCGGCGACGACGAGCTTGCGCCAGAGGGCCGGCGCTTCGTCGTCGTGACGCACCTGGACGTCGGCACCGGTGCCGAGCGCCGGCGCGAGCGAGGTCGCGACGCGCCGCTCGAGCTGATCGCCCTGCAGGTCGGTGAGCTCGCCCTTGATGATGTCGAGCGTCTGGCCCTCGCGCTGGCGGATCTTGATCGCGAGCAGCTGCAGCAAGTGCCGATAGTGGTACGTCGCCGCGGTTCCCTTCCCCTCGGGGTGGTCGAGGAGGCCGTTGGCGACGTAGAAGCGGATCGCGCGCGCACTCGGCGTGGCCCGTGCCGAGGTGTTCGTGGGGCGCATGCCCGCCGCATCGACGAGCGCGGTCGCGTGCGCCGCGAGTCCGCGCGCGTTCCAAGGCGCGTGGCGCGCGTGTGCTCGCAGCAAGGAGACGGGTGCGCTGTCCGACATGACCGGGAAACACTAACGCCTGTCCGGCGGGCCGGATAGGCAACGTGATGAGTATGCGGTGCGCATGATGACGAAGGCCCGGCAACGCTTCCGCGCTGCCGGGCCTGCAGGACCATTGCGTGCGCGGAGGCTACTTCTTCGCTGCCGGCTTCTTGGCCTTCTTGGGCGCGGCCTTCTTGGCGGGCTTCTTGGCCGCGGGCTTCTTCGTCACCTTCTTCGCCGCCTTCTTCGGCGCGGCCTTCTTCACGGCCTTGGCGGGCTTGGCTGCCTTCTTCGGGGCCGACTTCGCCGCCGGCTTGGCAGCCGGCTTCGCGGGCGCGGGCTTCGCCGGGGGCGCTGCCTTCGCGGCCGGCGCCTTCGCCGCCGCATTCGGGGCGGTCTTCGGGGCGGCCTTGGCCGCAGGCGCCGCAGGCACCTCGCTCTCGCCAGTCTCGAAGATGCTGGGCACGCGCGGCTTCTCGGCCGGCTTGCGGCCGCGCCGGCGCGGCGTGTTCAGCGAGTCGCCGAAGAGGTCGCTCTCCTCATCCTCCTCCTCCGCGGGGGCGCCGGGGGCGACGCCGCCCTCCTCGTCGTCATCGTCGGAGTCGTCGGTCGAGTCCCACAGCGAGTCCGAGTGGTCCTTGTTGATGGCCCACCCGCCGTCCTCGTCGTCGTCCTCATCATAGGAGGAGCTCCCTCCGCCTCCCCCGTAGCCAGACTCCTCGGAATCGTCGTCGCGATCCGAGAAGAGGCGGTCCATCATCTCCTCGCTGAGCGGCATGGAGCCTCCTTGCAGGTGGAACACGAGCACGCAGGACGCTGAATACAACGCGTGACCCCGTCCCGTCAAGCGGGGTTGCCGGCCCCCTGATTCGCGAGCGCGGGGACGTCGCGCGCGGGCCGCTCGACGGCCTCGCCCTCCTCGGCGGCACGCTCGCGGCGGCCGGTCACCCAGGCGGCGGCGTCGTCGAGCAGCGTGTAGACCGCGGGCACGACGAAGAGCGTCAGGAGCGTCGAGGTGATGAGTCCGCCGATGACCGCGTGCGCCATCGGCGAGCGCTGCTCGGCGCCCTCGCCGATCGCCATCGCGAGCGGGATCATGCCGAAGATCATCGCCGCCGTGGTCATGATGATCGGGCGGAGGCGGATGCGCCCCGCCTCGAGGATCGCGGTCATCCGGTCGCGCCCTTCCGAGCGCGCGTGGTTCACGAAGTCGATCAGCAGGATGCCGTTCTTCGTCACGAGCCCCATCAGCATGATGATGCCGATCATCGACATCACGTTCAGCGTGCCACCGGTGACGAGCAGCGCGAGCGAGACGCCGAGCAGCGAGAGGGGGAGCGAGAGCATGATCGCCAGCGGCTGCAGGAACGAGCCGAAGAGCGACGCGAGGATCAGGTAGATGAAGATGATCGCGAGGACGATGGCCTCGAGCACGTAGCCCTTCGTCTCGTTGAGGTTCTGCACGTCGCCGCCGAAGACGGTGCGATAGCCGGCCGGGAGGACCAGCGAGTCGAGGGCGGCCTGCGCGGCGGCGGCGACGTCGCCGACCGGGGCGCCGGGCTGGACGTTCGACGAGACGGAGATCTGGCGCTCGAGCTGGCGGCGCTCGATCTGCTGCGGGCCGACGCCCGCGCGCACGTCGGCGACCTGCGCGAGCGGGATCGCGGCCGGGAGGCCGGTGCGCGAATCCATCGCCTGGCCGGTGATCGGGATGTTCGCGACGTCCTCGGCCGAGGTGCGGAGCGACTCGGGATAGACGACGCGGACGTCGTGCGTGTAGCCCTGCTCGTCCTGCCAGAGCGTGGCGCGCGTGCCGGAGAAGAGCGGCTGCAGCGTCGCGGCGACCGCGCCGACGCCGAGGCCGGCGGCCCACGCCTGCTGGCGGTCGACGCGGACGTCGAGCTGCGGGATGTCGCCCTGGTCGGACGAGGTGGGCTCGCCGATGCCGGGGACGCCGCGCACGGTCTCGAGCACCTGGCCGGCGATGAGCTTCAGGCGCGCCGGCTCGGGGCCCTGGACCTTGATGTCGATCGGCTGGCGGAAGCCGCCGAAGATGGAGCGTGTGCCGTCGATCGACGCGCGTGCGCCGCTGACCATGCGGAGCTTGGGCCGCAGGTCGTTCTGGATCTCGGCCATCGAGCGCGAGCGGTCGTGCTTCGGCTTGAGCTTCACGAAGAGCTGGCCGCCGGTCGCGTTGCCGCGCCCGCCGCCGCCGCCGATCGTGAGGTACGTGAACTCGACCTCGGGGACGCGCTTCACGATCGTGTCGAGCGACTGGCCCTTGCCGACGATGAAGTCGACGCGCGAGCCGGGCGTGACGCGGTAGGAGACGTTGAACTCGCCGGCGTCGTAGTCGGGCATGAAGGTGAAGCCGACCTTGCTCGCGATGGCGAACGCGACGATGACCGAGAGCGCGGCGCCGCCGAGGACGGCCCAGCGGTGGCGGATCGCCTGGCGCAGCAGCGGCGGGTAGGCATCGGCCATGCGCTCGAACCAGCCGTCGAACGCGAGCGCGATGCGGCGGATGGGGCCGGCGCCCTTCCGCGCCTCCTCGCCATGCAGTTCCGCCTCGGGGTCGTGCCAGATGCTCGAGAGCATCGGGTCGAGCGTGAACGAGACGAAGAGCGAGACGGCGACGGCGAAGGCGACGGTGACGCCGAACTGGAAGAAGATCCGGCCGATCATGCCGCCCATGAAGGCGACGGGGACGAAGACGGCGATGACGGCGAGCGTCGTCGCGAAGACGGCGAGGCCGATCTCGTCGGTGCCCTCCTTCGCGGCGAGGTAGTGATCCTTCCCCATCGCGACGTGCCGGACGATGTTCTCGCGCACGACGATGGCGTCGTCGATGAGCAGGCCGATGGCGA
>CAZIDS010000121.1:0-9231 GCA_964537945.1 uncultured Gemmatimonas sp.
GATCACGAGGTGCTCGCCGCGCGACCCCGAGCGCTCCGGGTCGCGGAAGAAGTACGCCACCCAGAGCACGAGCAGCGTGAGCACGAAGGCGAGGAGCCAGAGCGGCCACGAGCGGCGCGCGAGCGCGCCCGCGTACGCCGCGGCGGCCAGTGCCAGCGCGATCAGGATGAACGGGATCCCTTCGCGGGCGAAGTTCACGGGAGTCTCGTCAGGTCGAGGGGGGAGCCGGTGAGGCGCTCGAACGCCTCGAGGTACCGCGCGCTCGTGGCCGAGACGACGTGCTCGGGGAGCGTCGGGGGCGGGGCGTTGCCGTCCCAGCGGCCGGCGCGGCGCTCGGCGTCGAGCCAGTCACGCAAGGGCTGCTTGTCGAAGCTCGGCTGCCCGCGGCCGGCCTGGTACTGGTCGGCGGGCCAGAAGCGCGAGCTGTCGGGCGTCATCACCTCGTCGATCAGCAGCACGCGGCCACGGCCGTCGCGCCCGAACTCGAACTTGGTGTCGGCGATGAGGATGCCGCGCTGCGCCGCGAGCTCGCGGCCCTTGCCGTAGACGAGCCGCGCGAGGCGCTCGAGCGTGCCGGCGGCGTCGGGGCCGACGATCCCCGCCATGCGTGCGATCGTGATGTTCTCGTCGTGCCCCGTCTCGGCCTTCGTGGCGGGCGAGAAGATCGGCGGGTCGAGCCGCGCGCTCTCGGTGAGGCCGGAGGGGAGCTTCTCGCCGGCGAGCGTGCCGCTCGCCTGGTATTCCTTCCACGCCGAGCCGGAGAGGTAGCCGCGCACGACGCACTCGACCGGGAAGACCTCGGTGCGGCGGCAGAGCATCGCGCGCCCCGCGAGCTCGTCGCGGTGCAGCTGCACCGCCGGCACCGCCTCGACGATCTCCTCGACGTCGCAGGAGATCATGTGATGCGAGACCTCGGACTCGAAGTGCCGCAGCCACCAGGCGGTGATCTGCGTGAGCACCGCACCCTTGTACGGCACGAGCTCGCGCATCACCACGTCGAACGCGCTGACACGGTCGCTGGCGACGAGCAGCAGCCGTTCGGCGTCCACCTCGTAGACGTCGCGCACCTTGCCGCGGCGCAGCATCGTCAGCGGGAGGCGGGTGGAGCCGACCATCATCGGGCTCATACGCGGACCTCCTCGCGCGCCGGCGCGGCTTCCTTCGCCTTCGCCAGCAGCGGCTGCACCACCTCGCCGAGGAAGTCGTCCACCTGCGCCGCCGCGCGGCCGACGAAGCGCGACGGGTCGAGCGACGAGCGCAGGTCGTCCGCCTTCACCTTCCACGCCGGGTCCTTCGCGAGCCGCTCGAGCATGTCATTCGTCTTGCCCTCGTCCTTCATCGCGCGGGCGGCGGCGATCGAGTGCACGCGGATCACCTCGTGCGCGTCCTGCCGCGACATCCCCGCCGCGACCGCGCGGACGATCAGCGACTCGGTCGCCATGAACGGGAGCTCCTCGCCGATCCGCTGCCGGATGCGCGCCGGGTGCACCTCGAGCCCGCCGCACACGTTCTCCATCAGGATCAGGATCGCGTCGGTCGCGAGGAAGGCCTCGGGGATGACGAGACGCCGGATGGCCGAGTCGTCGAGCGTGCGCTCGAAGTATTGCACCGCGTGCGTCTGGTTCGCCGTGCCGGCGACCTGCTGCACGAAGCGCGCGAGCGAGTTGATCCGCTCGCAGCGCATCGGGTTGCGCTTGTATGCCATCGCCGACGAGCCGATCTGGTCCTTCTCGAACGGCTCCTCGATCTCGCCGAAGCTCTGCAGCATCCGGAGGTCGCTCGCGAACTTCGCCGCGCTGGTCGCGAGGCCGGCGACGACGTCGAGCACCTGCGCGTCAAGCTTGCGCGAGTAGGTCTGCCCGCTCACCGGGATGGAGCCGGGGAATCCCATCGTCGCGCAGACGCGGCGGTCGAGCTCGCGCACCTTCGCGTGGTCGCCGCCGAAGAGCTCGAGGAAGCTCGCCTGCGTGCCGGTCGTCCCCTTCACGCCGCGCAGCGGCATGGTCGCGATGCGGTGGTCGAGGTCGGCGAGGTCGAGCACCAGGTCCTGCATCCAGAGCGTCGCGCGCTTGCCGACCGTGGTGAGCTGCGCCGCCTGCAGGTGCGTGTAGCCGAGCGCCGGCTCGTCGCGCCACTGCTTCGCGAAGGCCGCGAGCGTGCGCAGCAGCGCCACCACGCGCCCGCGCAGCAGCTCGAGCGCGCGGCGCATCTGCACCTGGTCGCCGTTGTCGGTGACGTAGCAGCTCGTCGCGCCGAGGTGGATGACGCCCTTCGCCGCTGGGGCAGCGTCGCCGAACGCGTGCACGTGCGCCATCACGTCGTGCCGGAACCGCTTCTCGTACGCCGCGACCGCCGCGAAGTCGATGTCGTCGAGGTGCGCGCGCATCTCCGCGATCGCCGCGTCGCTGATGTCGAGGCCGAGCGCCTTCTCGTGCTCGGCGAGCGCGAGCCAGAGCCGCCGCCAGAGCCCGTGCCGGGTCTGCGGGCTCCACAGCTCGAGCATCGCCCTGGAGGCGTAGCGCTCGGCGAGCGGGGACTTGTACTGCGCGAACGCGGGGTCGGTCACGAGATGCGGAAGTCGGTGAAGAGGATGCGGCGCGCCCGCTCGTAGTACATCCGGATCGGGCCGCGGCCCGAGTAGTACTCGAGCACACGCGCCGCCTGCTGCGCGTCGGTCACGGGGGTGCGGTTGATCTGCAGGATCACGTCACCCGGCTGGATGCCGAGCGCCTGCTGCACGCGGTCGGTCACGCGGTAGACCACCGCGCCCTGCTCGCTCTGCACGCCACGCTCGACACGGACCGCCTCGGTGAGCGAGATGAGCTCGAGCTCCTTGAGCACCGCGACCTTCTCGGCGCCGACCTCTGGCAGGTCCTTCACCGAGACGTCGATCCGCTGGTCGCGCGAGCCGCGCCGGACGGTGAGCGGCACCACGTCGCCGACGCGAAGGTCGAGCAGTTCGGCCTCCCAGTCGTACGGGTTGTGGATCACGCGGTCGCGCGAGCGCGTGATCACGTCGCCGGCGCGGAGGCCGGCCTCCTCGGCCGGCGAGCCCGGCACGATGCGCTCCACCGGTGCGCCGGTGTTGAGCGAGCCGCGCCCCGCCGTCGCTCCCGTCTGCGCGACCTTCACGCCGATCCAGGGCCGCCGCACGCTGCCGTGCGCGAGCAGGTCCTCGGCCACGCGCCGCACGCGGTCGATCGGGATCGCGAAGCCGAGGCCGATCGAGCCGCCGCTCGGCGTATAGATCGACGAGTTCACGCCGACCACTTCGCCCGTCGCGGCGATGAGCGGGCCGCCCGAGTTGCCGGGGTTGATCGACGCGTCGGTCTGGATCATGTCGACGTAGACGCCCGGCCCGTCGCCGCGCCCGGTGAGGTTGCGGCCGACGCCGCTCACCACGCCCGCGGTCACGCTCGGTTCGGAGTTGCCGAGCAGGAACCCGTACGGATTGCCGATCGCGACGACCCATTCGCCGATGAGCAGCCCGCGCGAGGTGCCGAGCGGGGCGGTGGGGAGCCCGCGCGCGTCGATCCGCAGCACCGCGAGGTCGTTGAGCTCGTCCTCGCCGACGACCGTCGCGGGATACGTGGTGCCGTCGCGCAGCGCGACCTGCACCTTCGACGCGTTCGCGATCACGTGCGCGTTGGTGACGATCACGCCATCGTCGCGCACGATGAAGCCGGAGCCGATGCCGGACGCGACCTGCGGGCCCTGCTGCCGGCCGAAGAAGAGGTCGAACGGCGTCTGCTGCGCGCGCTGCACCGTCTCGGTCTGCACGGTGACGACCGCGGGCGCGACCTTCGCGACCGCCTCGGTGATCGCGGTGCGGCGCGAGTTCGCGATCGCCTGGGGCGACGGGTCCGGGGCGGGCAGTCGCTGCTCGGCGCTCGGCCGCGACGCCTGCGCATCGGAGAGACTCGGGTTGGCGCCCTCGCACGCGGCGAGCGCCGCGAAGAGGGCCAGGCCGAGTCGGGAGACGGTGCGTGCCATCGCGGGGCTCACTTGGTGCGGCGCGGCTTGGCGCGCCGGCTGATGTCGCCGAGGAAGCGGTCGATGCCGCGGTCCGTCAGCGGATGCTGCAGGAAGGCGTGCAGCGCGGCGGGCGTGACGACGGCCGCGTCGGCGCCCGAGGCCGCGAGTTCGGCGAAGCGCGCCGCGCTCGGCGCGCCGGCGACGACCACATCGCACTCGAGGTGCGAGTGGTCGAGCGCGCCGCGCAGCCCGCGCACGACCGCGCTCGCCTCGTGGCCGACCGCCTCGAGCGCGTCCACCGCGATCACCACGTGCGTCGCCCCCGCCTTCGCGGCGAGGAGCCCCTGCGCCACCGAGTGCACCAGCGTCGCCGCCACGCGCACGCCGTCGGCGGCGAGCTTGCGCATCGCCGGCAGCGCGTCCTCGACGAGCGGCACCGCGATGATCACGTGCTCGGCGAGCTTCGAGAGCGCCTTGCCCTCGCGCGCGATGATCGCCGCGTCGATCGAGGGCACGCTCGCGAAGATCGGCAGGGCGGAGCGCTCCGCGAGTTCACCGAGGACCTCGCGCGGGTCGGCGTGCGGCAGTTCGGCGGCGAGGACCGCCGGGGTCGCGACCACGCCATCGAGGAGGCCGGCCTGGGAGGCCCAGCGGATCTCGTCGGCGGCGGTGGTGGCGAGGTAGAGGCGCATCAGGATGGCGTGGCGGTCAGGTACAGGTCGGCGGGATAGGTGACCTCCTCGAGGCAGAGCCCCGCCGCCGGGGCGGGCGGGGAGACCTCGTCGTTGGTCGCAGCGTCGAGCAGGGCGGTGAAGTCGTCCTTCGGCCGCTTGCCGCTCGCCACCTCGAGCATCGTGCCGACCAGGAACCGCACCATGTGGTGCAGGAACCGGTTCGCCGCGATGTCGAACACCAGCCCTTCCGGAAGGCCCGCTGCTGCCGGGCGCCACCGGGCGAGATGCACGTCGCACCTGTGATCGTCCTCCTCCGGCGCGGTGCCGCGCACGGCGAAGCCACGGAACGTGTGCATCCCCATCAACCGCGTCGCGCACCACTCGAGCGCCTCGCGGTCGAGGGCCCGCGTCCAAGGGAGCATCCACCGCCGCCGGAACGGCGACGCGTCCCCCTCGTCGAGCCCCACCGCATAGCTGTAGCGGCGAGCGGTCGCGCTGTACCGCGCGTGGAACCTCGGCTGCATCTCGAATGCGGCTGCGGTCCACAGGTCGTGCGGGAGCTTCTCGTTCAGGACGCGCCGCAGCTTCTCCGCCGTCCAGTGCTCCGGCACGGTGATCCCCGCGGCCTGTCCCCGGGCGTGCACGCCGGCGTCGGTGCGGCCCGCGCCCGTCACGCGGACGGGTGCACCGGCCATCTTCGCGAGCGTGGTCTCGAGGACCCCCTGCACGGTGCGCCGTCCGGGTTGGACCTGCCAGCCGGCGAACTCGGTGCCGTCATAGTGCAGGACCAGCTGGAGGGTGCGCTCCGCCATCGCGGAGAAAGCTACCGGAAGCGCGGGGGCGATTCAAGAACTGGAGTAGACGCGCGTGCGCGCGCCGCGCGCGCGCTTCGATTGACATTGTGCGTTTCCCTGAGCGACCTTTCGCGCCCAGATGACCGCGCGCACGATCCCATCGCTCGCCCAGGCGCTCGGCAGCGCCACCGACCTCGACGCCGCCCTCGTCGCCCTCGCCGGCGCGGTCGCGGAGCAGGATCGCGACGTCGCGATCGCGCTGCTCCGGTTCGACCCGCGCCAGGGCCTCCTCCGCGAGCGCCTCAGCGTGCGCGAGGGGCGCGTGGACCACGCCCCGCTCGAGACCTCGCTCGAGCAACTCCCGCGGCAGACACTGCGGATCGTGCAGGACGGCGGCACGTTCACCGATGTCTCCGAAGAGCCGCCCGCCTACGCCCGCCTCCTCAAGCTGCCGCCCGCCGAGGACGGCGCGACCGTCGCGCTCCGCGGCATCAAGGTGGACGGACAACTCGTCGCGGTGCTCGGCCTCGTCGAGCCCAAGCGCGTCTTCGGCACGCGCGCGACCGAGCGCGTCGCGCCGCTCGCCGGCCTCTTCGAGCTGGCCCTCGCACGCTTCCACGACCGCGAGGTGCGGGACGAGGCCCGCCGCACGCTGGAGGAGGTCACCCAGCGCGTCCACGGCGAGCACCTCGCCAAGCTCGCCGAGCTCGAGGGGCAGATCGAGCACGCCAAGCGCACCGCGTCGATCCCGGCGATCGACCCCGCCGAGGCGCTCGCGAAGGCGCGCGAGGACGAGCGCCGCGCCGAGGAGGCGCGGCGCACGATGCGCAAGATGGCGGCCCTGGAGCACCAGCTCACCGCGTCGGTTGGCCAGCTCGAACAGGCGCACATCGAGCTGCACCGCCGCTCGGAGGCGCTGCGCCAGCGCACGCGCACGCTCTACCTGCTCGACCGCGTGATGACGCTCGCCGCCGAGACGAACGAGCCGAAGCGCCTCGCCGAAGGGCTGCTCGCTCTCGTCGGCGACGACATGGCCGCGCTCCGCTGCTCGCTCTTCCTCGTCGGGAAGGAGCCGAACACGCTCTATCTCGCCGCCGCGCGCGGGCTCGCGCCGCACGTGCAGATCGGGAAGGTGGTGCCGATCGGCCACGGTGTCGCCGGCCGCGTCGCGCAGAGCCGCGAGCCGATGCTCGTCGTGGACGCGGTGGACGCGAAGCAGCAGCCCCTGCTCGGCGACGACTACCTCACGACCGGGTCGTTCATCTCGTTCCCGCTCGTCCTGCACGGCGACCTCGTCGGCGTCGTGAACCTCACGAACCGCGCGCAGCAGGGCCTCTTCGTCGAGGAGGACGTGGAGCGCGTCCGCATGCTCGGGCTCGTGATCTCGCTCATCGCGAGCGAGGCCCAGCTGCCGCTGCGGCTCCACGGCTCGATCCGTGAGCGGTAGCACGGTCCAGCAGGTCCTCAAGCGGCTCGCGGCAGGCGAACGGCTCGACGGGGAAGGCGCGGCGGAGGCGTTCCGCGCCGTGATGGCGGGCGAAGCGACACCGGCGCAGATGGCCGCCCTCCTGATGGGTCTTCGCGTGCGCGGCGAGACCGCCACCGAGGTCGCCGGCGCGGCCCGCGCCCTCCGCGAGGCGATGACGAAGCTCGAGGTCGGCGACCCGGGCGCGCTCGTGGACACCTGCGGCACCGGCGGCGGCACGACGACGACGTTCAACATCTCGACCGCCGCCGCGCTCCTGGCCGCAGGCGCCGGCGTCCGCATCGCGAAGCACGGCAACCGCTCCTTCACGTCGAGGTCCGGCAGCGCCGACGTCCTCGAGGCGCTCGGCGTCGCGATCGACGTTCCCGTGGACCGGATGCGCCGCGTGCTCGACCAGGCGGGCATCGTCTTCATGTTCGCGCCCACGATGCACCCCGCGATGCGCCACGTGGGCCCGGTGCGCCGCGAACTCGCGATCCAGACGGTGATGAACCTCGTCGGCCCGCTCGCGAATCCCGCCGGCGCCGGTCGCCAGGTGATGGGTGTCGCCGACCCGGCGCGGCTCGAACTCATCGCCGGCGCCCTCGCCGAGCTCGGCACGACGCATTCGCTCGTGCTGCACGGCGAGCCGGGACTCGACGAGATCTCGCCGCTGGGGCCGACCACGGTCGTCGAGATCCGCGGGCGCGAGACGACGCGCTGGACGATCGACCCCTCGACGCTCGGCTTCAGCGGCGTGGATGCGGCGGACCTGAGGGGCGGGGACCCGGCCGAGAACGCGCAGGTGATCGAGCGCGTGCTGCTCGGGAAGGGACCGCGCGGCGCCGAGGCCGCGGTGCTGCTGAATGCCGCGGCGGCGATCTACGTCGGCGGCAAGGCGAAGTCGGTCGACGAAGGCCTCGCGGCGGCGCGGGACGCGCTGGCCGCCGGACGGGGCTGGGACGCGCTCGGCCGCCTGCGCACCGCGTCGGCGACCCAGCGCTAGCCGGACGGCGCTAGTAGCGCCGCATCACCCCGACGACGATCCCTTGCACGCGCACCTGGCTCTCGTGCACGTAGATCGGTGACATCGTCGCGTTCGCGGGCTGCAGGCGGACGCGGCCATCACGCTCGCGGTAGTAGCGCTTCACCGTGGCGCCCGCATCCTCGAGCATCGCGATCACCATCTCGCCATTGTCGGCCGCGGGGCGGTCGTGGACCACGACGTAGTCGCCGTCGCTGATCTGGTCCTCGATCATCGAGTTGCCGCGGACCCGCAGCACGTAGTGATTTCCCGCGCGGCGCACGAAGTCGTCGGGGACCGCGATCGTCTCCTGGCTCTCGAACGCCTCGATCGGCACGCCGGCGGCGACGGCGCCAAGCAGCGGGAGCTCGACCGCCTTCGCGAAGACGTCGGAGGGCAGGATCTCGATCGCGCGGCTCTCATTGTACGAGCGCTTGATGTATCCCTTGCGCTCGAGGTTCGAGAGGTGCTCGTGCACGGTGGCGAGCGAGTTATAGTTGAACTGTTCCGCGATCTCCTCGAAGCTCGGAGCGTAACCGTGCTCCGACGCGTAGCTGGTGAGGAAATCGAGGATCTGGCGCTGACGCTTGGTGAGCGGCATCTCGGCGGTCCCGGCGAGTGGGAGAGAAGTGCTGCGAGTGGCGTTCAGTCCTATGACTCCCGAACAGTACCCGAAGTAACCGTATCCGAACATTGACCGAAGCGCAAGCCACCCCCCGCAGGCCCGCCCCGGTCGGTCCGCTCGGAGAGCTGACCGCGGCCTCCGCCGAGCGGGCGCGGTCCGTCGCGGGCGACGCACGATTGGTCGCCGATCTGGAGCGCCGGGCCGCCGAGTCGCCCGGGCCGCCTCCGTTCGCCAAGGCGTTGCGCGGCAACGAAGTGCGCGTGGTCGCCGAGCTCAAGCGGCGCTCGCCCAGCAAGGGAGTGATCAACGACGCGATCGACGCGCCGGCGCGGGCCCGCGAGTACGAGATCGGCGGCGCGGCGGCGCTCTCGGTCCTGACCGAACCGACCCGATTCGGCGGCTCGCTCAATGACCTGCGCGACGTGCGAGCGGCGGTGCGGCTGCCGCTCCTGCGGAAGGATTTCATCACGCACGAGGTCCAGCTGCTCGAGGCACGCGCTGCCGGCGCCTCGGCCGTGCTGCTGATCGCGCGGGCGCTGGATCCGGCGCGCCTGGTCGAGCTCGCGGCGCGCGCGGCCGAGCGCGGCCTCGAGACGTTGGTGGAGATCAGGTCCGAGGATGAGCTTGCCACGGCGCTCCGGGTCCCCGGCGCGGTGGTCGGCGTGAACAACCGC
>CAZIDS010000122.1:0-9091 GCA_964537945.1 uncultured Gemmatimonas sp.
CCACCGCGCGCCGGTGAACCGCGCGAGCAGCCCGGCCCCCGCCGGCGCCGGCACCCCCTCGGGCGGGGCGGCGTGCGCGCGGGGCGGCGCCGCGATGACCGGCACGTCGTACGTCGCCGGCCGCGCGCGCCACGTCATCAGGATGTTGTAGCCGAAGATCAGCATGCCGAGGATGTAGAGCGACCCGCCGGCCACGCGGACCCAGTACATCGGCATCAGCTTCATCACCGTCTCGACGAAGTCGGGGTAGGCCAGCCGCCCCGTCTCGTCGAACGCCCGCCACATCAGCCCCTGCGTGATGCCGGCCGAGTAGATCGCGGCGACGTAGAGGAGGATGCCGAAGGTCGCGATCCAGAAGTGCAGCTCGGCCAGCCGCTTCGAGTGCAGCGGCGCCTGGAAGAGGCGCGGTGCGAGCCAGTAGATCATGCCGAACGTCAGCAGCCCGTTCCAGCCGAGCGCGCCCGTGTGCACGTGCGCGATGATCCAGTCGGTGTAGTGCGCGAGCGAGTTCACGCTCTTCACCGAGAGCATCGGGCCCTCGAACGTGCTCATGCCGTACGCCGTCACCGCGACGACGAAGAACTTCAGCACCGGCTCCTCGGCGACCTTGTTCCACGCCCCGCGCAGCGTCAGCAGGCCGTTGATCATGCCGCCCCAGCTCGGCATCCACAGCATCACCGAGAAGAGCATCCCGAGCGTCGACGCCCAGTCGGGGAGGGCCGTGTAGTGGAGGTGGTGCGGGCCGGCCCAGATGTACAGGAAGACGATCGTCCAGAAGTGGAGGATCGAGAGCTTGTACGAGAACACCGGCCGGTCGGCCGCCTTCGGCATGAAGTAGTACATCAGGCCGAGGAACGGGGTCGTCAGGAAGAACGCGACCGCATTGTGGCCGTACCACCACTGCATGAAGGCATCCTGCACCCCGGCGTAGACCGAGTAGCTCTTCAGGAACCCGGCCGGCACGCTCAGGTTGTTGAAGATGTGCAGGATCGCGACCGTCACGATCGACGCGATGTAGAACCAGATCGCGACGTAGATGTGCCGTTCGCGGCGCCGGGCCAGCGTGCCGAAGAAGTTCACCGCGAAGACGACCCACACCACGGCGATCGCGATGTCGATCGGCCACTCCAGCTCGGCGTACTCCTTCGCCTGCGTGAAGCCGAGCGGCAGCGTGAGCGCGGCGGAGACGATGATCGCCTGCCAGCCCCAGAAATGGATCCTGCTCAGGACGTCGGAGAACATCCGCGTCTTGAGCAGGCGCTGCATCGAGTAGTAGACACCCGTGAAGATCGCGTTCCCGGCGAACGCGAAGATCACCGCGTTCGTGTGGAGCGGCCGCAGCCGCCCGAACGAGAGCCACTCGAGCCCGAAGTTGAAGGCGGGGTTGGCGAGCTGCAGCGCGATCAGCAGCCCGACGAGGAATCCGACCAGTCCCCAGATGAACGTCGCCCAGAGGAACTTCCGGACGATCGCGTCGTCGTAGGAGAAGGTCTCGACGTGCGTGGACATGCCTGCTCCGGCGCGGTGGGAGGTAGAACCGCCGGCGCACTGGCCGGACGGCGACGGCTCGCGAGCCGTGCCAAGAGAATCGGCCATCCGGGATTGCCGGACAGTCGGGTCCCTCGCGGATTCTCCGTAGGGCGGTTCCTGCCGGGCGCGTGGTGGAATCCTTGACCGGCCAGGAGTCTGGGGGCCGTGGGCGGGCGCGTCTGGCTCCGGAGACCCGGAGCCGGCACTTGGCACCCCTCTGCCGCCCTCGGCCGGGGGGTTCAAGACCCGTCCAGCCCGCCGGCCGAACCGGCCCCGGACCCCCGGTGGGCAACGCGCACTACATTTGAGCTGTCCGAGTCACGGGTCGACCGCCACGCCGCGGCCGGCCCGTCGCGCTTCCCCGGCGACCCCTTCCCGACCCGCCCATGCTCCCCTCCCGCGCCGAAGCCCTCGCCCTGATGGAGTCCTGGACCGCCAGCGACTCCCTGCGGAAGCACATGCTGTCCGTCGAGGCGGCGATGCGCGCCTACGCCCGGCACTTCAATGAAGACGAGGAGCGCTGGGGCGTCGCGGGCCTCCTGCACGATTTCGACTACGAGCGCTTCCCGAACGCGGCTCAGGCCGCCGACACGGAGCATCCCAGCGAAGGCGTGCGCCACCTCCGGTCGCTCGGCGTCGATGAGGACGTCCTGCAGGCGATCCTCGGGCACGCCGAGTTCACCGGCGTCGCGCGCGAGACGCGCATGGCGAAGGCGCTCTTCGCGGTCGACGAGCTCTGCGGCCTGATCACCGCCGCGGCGCTCGTGCGCCCCTCGCGCTCGGTGATGGATCTCGAGGCGTCGTCCGTGAAGAAGAAGATGAAGGACAAGGCCTTCGCGCGCGGCGTGAATCGCGACGACGTCCTTAACGGCGCGGCCGGCCTCGGCGTCGAACTCGAGGCGCACATTGCCTTCGTCATCCAGGCGATGCGCGGGAGCGCGTCCGCGCTCGGGCTCGCGGGAGTATCGGCTGCTTGACGCCCCGACTTTAGTCGCCGCCTGATCCCAACGCCCGACCACTCTCCCGCGTACAGGAGGACGTGACCAGTGAGCGTTTCGCTTGACCGCCATCGCCCTTCCCTGGGCGGGCGCACCGAGGCCGTTCGTGACTGAGCGGCCGTCCGATGAACGCGACCTCGTCCTCGCCGCCCAGCGCGGCGAGCGCGAGGCCTTCTCGGAACTGGTGCGGCGGCATCAGCGCCGTGCTTATGTGGTCGCCCGCGCGATCGTCATCAACCACGAGGACGCGGAGGATGCGGTGCAGGAGGCCTTCCTGCATGCGTACCGCGCGATCGATCGGTTCCTCCCCGATCAGGCGTTCGGTGCGTGGCTGCACCGGATCGTCGCCAATGCCGCACTCGACGTCACGCGCCGCCGCAAGGTGCGCGACGCCGACGAACTCCCCGAGACGGTCGCGTCGCCGTTCCGGGATCCCGCCGAGTCCAGCGAACTGCGGATCCGGCTCAAGGACGCGCTCGAAACGCTCCCCGCGCGGCAACGCTCGGTGATCGTGCTGCACGACGTCGAAGGATTCAAACATTCGGAGATCGGACGGATGCTCGACATCCCCGAGGGCACCGCTCGGTCCGACCTCCATTACGCCAGGTCTCATCTGCGCCGCGTGCTCGGCGAGGTGAGGAGCGGACTATGAACGACCACATGCAGGGCCCGGCGCTGGTCCGGGACGACGACCTCACCAACGAGCTGCGCGCGATCGTCGCGCCGCCCACGGCTCCCGGCTACTGGGAGGCGCTGGAGCGCCGCATCATGGCGCGCATCGAGAAGGGGCAGGAGGAGGGGCGCTGGTGGGCCCTCTCCGAGCGCGCCTACCGCATCGGCATGATCGCCGCCGGGCTCGTCCTCATCCTCGCCGGCTCGGTCTGGCTGCGCGCGCGCGCCGTCGAGACGCGCATGGCGTACGAGACCGTCATCGAGGTCCCGGGCTCCGACACGCCGGTCTTCGCGCGCCGCAACCCGCTCGACGAGCGCCCGGCAACCGTGCGCGCCGTCCGCGGACACTAAGGAGCGCACGGCGATGTCGCGAACGAAGGGGATGGCCGTGGCGTTCTACCTCGTGGCGATGGTGGCGGGTGCCGCCATCGGCATCACGGTCGACCGCTGGGTGCTCCGCGAACGGCTCGTGAAGGAATGGGCCGATCCGCGGGCGATGCGCACCAAGCTGGCCGACGACCTCGGGATGGACGCTGCCCAGCGGGCGAAGCTCGACACGATCCTCGACGCGCGCAATCAGCGGTACGACTCGCTGATGACGCCGCTCCGGCCGGCCTTCGACTCGGTCAGCGCCGAAGCGCGTCAGCGGATCCGTGAGCTGCTCACTCCCGGGCAGCAGGCCATCTACGATCAGATGCAGCGCGAACGCGAAGCGTCGCGCCGGCAGGAGAAGCGTCAATGAAGTCGGTCGTCCTCGCGTGCGCCTCGGCGCTCGCCCTCGCCCTCCCCGCCGCCGCCGCGGCGCAGGACGCGCGCCCGATCACCCTCGACGAGGCCGTCCGCCTCGCCCGCCGCAACGCCCCCGCGGCGGTGCAGGCCCGCAATTCCATCAAGTCCGCCGCCGCCACCGTCCGCACCCGCTACGGCGCCTTCCTGCCGACGCTCTCGTTCGGCGGCGGCGCGCAGACGCAGCAGGGCCAGCGCTACTCGGTCGACCTCGACTCGATCATCCGCCAGGACGCGCCGTGGCGCGCGAACCACTCCCTCAGCTCCAGCCTGGACATCTTCCAGGGCGGCCGCCGCTGGTTCGACCTCCAGACGGCCCGCGCGAACGTCGACGCCGCCGAGGCCACCGAGGTCTCGCAGAGCTTCGCGATCGCCCGCGACGTCAAGCAGCAGTACTTCGCCGTGCTCGCCGCCCGTGAGCAGCAGGCCGCCGCGCGCCTGCAGCTCGAGCAGGCGCAGCAGCAGCTCCGCGCCGCCATCGCCCGGGTCGCCGCCGGCGCCGCGACCAGCTCCGATTCGCTGCGCTCGGTCATCCAGGTCGGCAACGCCCGCCTCGCCGGCCTCACCGCCGACAACGCCCTCGCCACCGCGAACGCGTCGCTCTCGCGCCTCGTCGGCTCGGTCGAGATCGTCACCGCGACGCCCGGCGACAGCTCCGAGGTCGTCGCCCTCGTGCTGACCGACGCGCAGCTCTACGACCTCGTCGAGCAGGGCCCCGCGGTGAAGCAGTCGCAGGCGCAGCTCGCCGCGGCGCGCCAGTCCAAGCGCTCGGCCTACTCGCCCTACCTGCCGACGCTCTCGATGAGCCTCTCGCAGTCCTTCACCGCCACCGAGGACGGCTTCGGCTTCCTCGGCGACGGCCGCAACAAGAACCTCTCGACCTCGCTCCGCCTCAGCTTCCCGCTCTTCAACGGGCTCTCGCGCGAGCAGCAGGTCGTCACCACGCGCATCGCCGAGGAGAACGCCGAGGCGAACCTGCGCGACGCGCGCCTCAACGCGCGGCAGCAGATGGTCCAGCTGCTCGGTGCCTACAAGACCGCCCTCGAGCGCGTCGAGATCCAGCGCTCCTCGGTCCTCGCCGGCGAGGAGGACCTGCGCGTCCAGCAGCAGCGCTACAACCTGGGCGCCGGCACCCTGCTCGACCTGATCACCTCGCAGACCACGCTCACCTCGGCACGGCAGGCGCTCATCCAGGCCCGCCTCGACGCCCGCACCGCGAAGGCACAGCTCGAAGCGCTCGTCGGACGGGACCTCTAGACGTTCGGTCCCCGCCGGCGTCCAACCAGCAGCGCAGCACCGACTACACGCACCCCACCGGAGTTCCCGCCGTGACCCGCAAGTTCCTGACGCTCCTCGCCGCCGCCGCCCTCGTGGCAGCCTGCACCGGCAAGAAGGAGCAGTCCATCGCCATCCGCACCGCGCCGGTCGAGCGCCGCACGATAGTCGTGCAGGCCGAGGCCACCGGCGTGATCGAGCCGATCAACGTCGTCGAGGTGAAGTCCCGCTCCTCGGGCCAGGTGACCGAGATGCCCGTGCAGACGGGCACGCTCGTCCACCCGGGCGACCTCATCGTCCAGCTCGACACGCGCGACGTGCAGCAGCAGTACAACCAGGCGAAGGCCGACCTCGACGCCGCCGAGAAGCGCCTCGAGGTCGCCGAGATCCAGAAGAAGCGCTCCGACGAGCTCTTCGCCGGCAAGATCATCACGGCGCAGGAGAACGAGACGGCGAACCTCGACTACACGAACGCAGCCACCTCGATCGTCCGCACCCGCGCCGCGCTCGACCTCGCGCAGCAGCGCCTCGACGACGCCCGCGTCACCGCGCCGGTGATGGGCACCATCATCGACAAGCCGGTCGCGCTCGGCCAGGTCATCCAGTCGGGCACCAGCACCGCCGGCGGCGGCACGACCATCGTGAAGATGGCCGACCTCACGAAGGTCCGCGCCCGCGCGCTCGTCAACGAGACCGACATCGGACAGGTCCGGCCCGGCCTCGAGGCCACCGTCACCGTCGATGCCTTCCCGGACCGTCCCTTCCGCGGCACCGTCGAGAAGATCGAGCCGCAGGCCGTCGTCCAGCAGAACGTCACGATGTTCCCGGTGCTCGTCTCGATCGAGAACCGCGAGGGGCTCCTCCTCCCCGGCATGAACGGCGAGGTCGCCATCGTCGCCGAGCGGAAGGAGAACGTGCTCGCGGTGCCGAACGAGTCGATCCGCAACGTCCGCGAGGCCGCCCAGGCCGCCGCGATCCTCGGCCTCAATGCCGACAGCGTGCAGGCCCAGATCCGCGCCTCCATGGGCGGCGGCTTCGGCGGCGGAGCGGGCATGGGCGCGGGGATGGGCGCCGGCCGCACCGGCCAGGGCGGCAACAACTCGATGGGCGCCGGCAACCGTCCGCGCCAGGTCCCGGTCTCGAACCCGGGCTTCGTCGATCTCCTCCCCACGCAGGGCGGCCAGCCCGGTCAGGGGGGCCAGGGGGGCCAGGGAGGCCAGGGGGGTCGTGGCGGGTTCCAGGTGCCGGAGGTGACCGACGCGCAGTGCAAGGCGGTGGATGCCGCCCGCACCGCGAAGCCGGCCGCCGCGAAGAAGGTCGATGACCTCTCGACGAAGATGCGCGATCCGAACGCCGACCGGCAGGCGCTCATGGCCGACCTGCGCGCGGCGTACACCGAGCTCGGCGTCGACATGAACGTCGTGCGCGGCTGCCGCATGCGCGCGGGCAACGCGAATGGCGGCAATGGCGGCAATGGCGCCGCAGCGCCGCAGGCGGGCAACGCGGGCACCAGCGGCGCGGCGCGTCCGGCCGGCAACGCCGGCGGCAACGCCGGCGGCAACACCGGCGGGAATCCCGCGCGCGGCAGCAGCCGCACCGTGACCCGCACCGGCCTCGTCTTCGTGAAGAAGGGCGAGACCTGGGAGCCGCGCGTCGTGCGCCTCGGCACCGCCGACTACGACTACACCGAAGTGGTCTCCGGCCTCGAGGAGGGCGACGAGGTCGCGCTGATGAGCGCGGCCGCGCTGCAGATGCAGCGGCAGGAGAACAATGATCGCATGAAGGCGATGACCGGCGGCGCGAGCCCGCTCGGCGGCGCCACCGGCGGCGCCCGGCCGCCGGGACGGTAACCATGCTGTTCGGCGAGACGATCCGCGTCGCCCTCGGGGCGCTCCGCGCGAACAAGCTGCGGTCGCTGCTCACGATGCTCGGCATCGTGATCGGCGTCGCCGCGGTGATCGCCGTGGTCGCGCTCGGCCGCGGCGCGCAGCAGGCCGTGAACGACCGCATCTCGTCGCTCGGCACCACGCTGCTCACGGTGTCGCCCGGCCAGGCGCGCACCGGCGGCGTGATGACGTTCGACGTCCGCACCCGCCTCACCATCGAGGACGCGCAGGCGCTCGTGGACCGCGGCACCGAGATCGCCGCGGTGCAGCCGGAGATCTCGAGCAACCTGCAGGTCCAGTACCTCAACAAGAACACCGGCACCCAGATCGTCGGCACCACCGCCAACTACGGCGAGGTGCGCAAGTACGAGATCGAGGCCGGCCGCTGGTTCACCACCGGCGAGGACCTCTCCCGCCAGCGCCTCGCCGTCGTCGGGCCCACCGTCGTCACGAACCTCGGGCTGCAGTCCCCGAACGGGCTCATCGGCGAGTCGATCCGCATCCGCGGCATCCAGTTCACCGTCGTCGGCGTCTACAAGTCGAAAGGGCAGGCGTCGCCGTTCAACAACCCCGACGACCAGATCCTCATCCCGATCCAGACCGCGCGCTTCCGCGTGATGGGGAACAACCGCCTCCGCTCGATCTCCGTCCTCGCCCCGAGCGAGGCGAAGATCCCCGAGACGATGGCGGACATCCAGAAGATCCTCCGCCGCGAGCACAAGCTGCGCCCGGACAAGCCGGACGACTTCCAGATCCGCAACCAGGCCGACTTCCTCAACACGCTCGGCGAGACGACGCAGGTCTTCTCGATGCTGCTCGCCGGCATCGCGGCGGTCTCTCTGCTCGTCGGCGGCATCGGCATCATGAACATCATGCTCGTGTCGGTGACCGAGCGGACCCGCGAGATCGGCATCCGCAAGGCGCTCGGCGCGACGAAGATCAACATCCTCTTCCAGTTCCTCATCGAGGCGGTCGTGCTCTGCCTCGTGGGCGGGACGCTCGGCATCGCGGTCGGCGCCGGCGGCGCGATGGCGTTCACGAAGGTGCTCGGGTGGACGACCAGCGTCGGCGCGTCGTCGGTGGGCATGGCGTTCGGCTTCTCGGCGCTGGTCGGGGTGGTCTTCGGGGTCTATCCCGCGCGCCGCGCGGCGGGGCTCGACCCGATCGTGGCGCTCCGGTACGAATGACGGCCTAAGCGCTTGTCAAGCAATGGGTTGCGGGGGCGCGTCCGGCACTGACTGGACGCGCCTTTCGCGTGCGCTACATTCACTCCCACGGGGCCGGAGGAGTGGCCCCGTTCGCGCGACGATATCCGGCGCGCGGACCCGATCGGACACCCCGGGGCGCACGTCGGCCCCTTCCGCGATGCCGGACCAACCCAATCCCGAGTCCGTCACGTCGGGCAGCCGCCCGTCGATGGCGATGACGACGGAGTATCGTCCTCCCGAGCGGCACCACGTCGAAGCGCACCCCACCGGGAAGCGCCTCGCGATCCTGACCCTCACGGCGCTCGGCGTCGTGTACGGCGACATCGGGACGAGCCCGCTCTACGCCATGAAGGAGGCGTTCAGCAAGCCCGAGTACGGACTGCACCCCGATCAGGGGACGATCTTCGGCTTCGTCTCCCTCGTGCTCTGGGCGCTGATCCTCGTGGTGAGCGTCAAGTACATCGTCTACATCCTCCGCGCCGACAACAAGGGCGAGGGCGGCATCCTGGCGATGCTGGCGCTGCTGCTGCGCGTGGACGAGATCACTGCGCGGAAGCGGACCGTGATGATCGCGCTCGGGCTCTTCGGCGCGGCGCTGCTCTACGGCGACGGCATGATCACGCCGGCGATCTCGGTGCTCGGCGCGATGGAAGGCCTCGAGGTGGTCTCGCCCGCCTTCCATGCGCTGATCGTCCCGCTCACGCTCGTCATCATCGTCGCGCTGTTCATGGTCCAG
>CAZIDS010000123.1:0-9078 GCA_964537945.1 uncultured Gemmatimonas sp.
TGCCGCCGCCGATGTCGATCACCATGTTGCCGGTCGGCGTCTCCACCGGGAGCCCGACCCCGATCGCCGCCGCCATCGGCTCGGCGACCATGAACACGTCCTTCGCGCCGGCGCCGAGCGCCGAGTCGCGCACGGCACGACGCTCCACTTCCGTGATCCCCGATGGGACGCAGACGATCACGCGCGGCTTGATCGGGAAGAAGCTCTTGCGGATCACGAGGTCGAGGAAGCCGCGCAGCATCTTCTCGGTCACGTCGAAGTCGGCGATCACGCCGTCCTTCATCGGCCGGACCGCGATCACGCGATCGGGCGTGCGGCCCAGCATCCGCTTCGCCGCGAGACCGACCTCCTTGATCTGCTTCGTCTCGCGGTCGATCGCGACCACCGAGGGTTCGTTCAGCACGATCCCCTCACCCTTCACGTACACGAGCGTGTTCGCCGTTCCGAGGTCCACGGCGATCGCGTTCGCCGGGAGCAGACCACCAGACTTGAAGAACGGCCAACGCATGATGTGAGGACTCTCGGGGGTCGGGACCCTTTCAGACTGCTCAGGGCGGGCGGGCGCAACTATTAGTGCGCGAGGGGAAGTTAGTCCCCCCTCACCGGACCGGACAAGCTGTTGTCAGTCTTTGGGTTTGCGCGCCACGACGCCCGAGTCCGGGAGGAACTCGTACGGGAGCAGCACCAGCTGGGCGACCGGCCGGCCGGCCCGCGTCGCCGGGACGTACACGGCTCCCTCGAGCGAGCGCCGGACGGCGTCGCCGAGTTGGCGGTGAGTCGTGGCGACCACGCCGAAGGTGTTCATCTGGACGCGGCCTGACGGACCGACCACGAACTGTACCTCCACTCGGCCGGCGCCGCGGGCGGTGAACAGCGAGTCGGGGTAGAGCGGCAGCGGGAGCCCCGCCCCGATGGGGCGCGCGGGCTCCTCGACCTGCGCCGCGGTGAACACTTCGCCGCGGTCGAGCATCCCGATGATGACCATCGTTGGCGAGACCCCGCTCCGGCGGCGCGCCGCGGACACTTCGCCCTGCCGGGTCCAGAGCACGATCGTCCCGCCTGAGGTCGTCATCCGCTGCCCGCCCGAGAACTCCGCCGGGACGGTCGCGGGCCCGTTGTAGATCTCGATCGCCGCGAAGGTCTTCGGGTCGAAGTTGTCGAGGTCCACCTCGCCGGCGCCCATCGGCGCGCCGTCGAGCCAGACGAGCGGAGCCACTGTCGAGCCGCGCATCCGGAACGAGGAGCCGCCGGAGCGGCGCGGGTCGATCCGCATCCCCGGCACGCCGCGGAGCAGGTCGGACATGCGGCGGATGTTCCGGCGGTCGATCTCCTCCGCGGTGAAGAAATGGCCGTGCCCGCGGTCACGGCGCGCATAGAAGCCGGCGAGCGGCCCGCGCACGTCCGCCCGCCCCCGCACGAGCACGGTATCCAGCGCCATCACCACCCGCCGAAGGGTCAGCGGGAGCGTCAACGGCGTCGCGGCCACGACCTCGACGCGGACCGTCTCCGGCGCGAACCCGATGCGCCGGGCGACGAGGAGGGCGGGGCCGGCCGGGAGGCGGGCGATCGTGAAGCTCCCCTCCTCGTCCGTCTCGACCGTCGTGCTCCTGCCGACCACCACCACCTGAGCGCCCGCGAGCGCTCGCTGCCCCTCGTCGCGGATGACGCCGCGCACCACGCCGCGCTCCTGCAGCCGCGCGGCCCGCGCACCCGGTGCCGCCGCCCCCACCCCGAACGCCAGGAGCGGGAGCGCGAACAGGATCGGTACGGCTCTCCGACGGCCGGACATGCTGCTACGCTGGGCCTCCCCGCCCGGAGGTGCAAGGCCGGGGCGGCGGTCAGCGACCACCGCCCCGGCCCAATGCTGCTTCGGCTGCTGCGACTACGGATTCCGGTTCGTGCAGCCCGTGAAGTTCGGGTTGTTCAGTTCGTCGGTCGGCACGGGCAGGTTCACATCGCTGCCATACGCCGGGCCCTTGTAGTGCGTGCCCGTCGGGAAGGTGTTCGCGGCCGTCCGCCCGTACTCGCGGATCATGCGGCGGAGGTCGCCGAGGCGCTGGCCGCGGCTGAAGGTCCAGTAGGCCTTCTCGCGGAAGAAGACCGACACGGCCGTCGCCTGGTCCGGGATCGCGGGCAGTGCCGCCATCGCCGTCGTGGTGATCGCGCCCTGGGTGCGCGGGCTCGCGCGCAGCGAGTCGAGGATCGCCTTCATCCCCGGGATGTCACTCGCCTCGAGCCGCGCCTCGGCGCGAATGAGCGCCGCGTCGAGGCCGTTCACGACCGGGATCGCCGTACTGCGCGCCCAGACCGTGGTGCGGCGGACGCGCGTGAGGCCGTCCTGCCCGAGCGTGGTGAGGATCGTCGTCGGCACGCGCTGGTCGCCGCCGCGCGAGAACGGGATCGCGTTCGCGACGAGATAGGTCGGCGGGCCGTTCCCCTCGAGGCTGTCGCCCACGATGTAGCGCGCCGCCGAGAACGGCTGCGCCCACAGCGTGTTGTCGCCCGACGTCGTGGCGAACGTGTGGTCGTACGAGTACGTGCCCGGGATCGCGGTGCCGCTCGCGATCGTCGCCGCCGCGGCCGCCGCGTCGCCGAGCCCGATCTGCGCCCGCGCCTTCGCGATGCGCGCCGCTCGCTCCACGCGCACCGACGCGGCATCGGTGAGCCCGTTCACGAGCGCCCGCGCCGAATCGAAGCTCGCGATCGAGCGATTGAACACCTCGACGATCGACAGCGGCGTGCCGTAGACGATCGTCGGGCCGGAGGCATCCGAGAGCGGGATGCCGTTGCAGAAGTCCGACGCGAGCTGCAGTTCGGCGAAGCCGCGGGCGAAGTACATCTCCGCCCGTTCGGCGATGCGCGTCGGCTGGTACGTGGTGAGACCGGCGATGGCCTGGTTCGCCGCCGTGCGGACGCGGCCCAGGTCGCGGAACATGCCGGTGATCGACGAGTTGTTCAGCTGGATCTGTCGCTGGTCGGTCTCGTCGTTCTGGATGAAGGTCGAGGACGTGGACCATTCGTCGGCCAGCAGGCCGCCGAAGAGCCAGGTGCTCTCGTTGCCGCCGGTGATGGCGCGGAAGCGCGCGAGGGCGCCGATGTAGACGGCATTCGCGCCTTCGGCGCTGCTCACCGTCACCGGCGTGACGAGGTCCGGGTCCGGCGCCTGGAGGAGCGAGTCGGTCGTGCAGGCCCCGAGAAGCAGGACCGCCGCCAGACCCGCACGCCGGTGGGCGCGGCGGAGGATGAGGTCGTGGGTGCGCATCGGGTCAGTATCCGAGGTTGAGGCGGATGATGTAGTAGCTCGGCGGGCCGAAGGTCTGGAAGTCCTGCGGGAAGTCGCCGCCATCGGTCACCGTGAAGTCGTTCTCCGGGTCCACGCCGCGGTAGCGCGACCAGGTCGCCACGTTTCGGGCGGCGAAGGTCA
Source organism: uncultured Gemmatimonas sp. (assembly GCA_964537945.1). Lineage (GTDB taxonomy): Bacteria > Gemmatimonadota > Gemmatimonadetes > Gemmatimonadales > Gemmatimonadaceae > Pseudogemmatithrix. The sequence goes on from CAZIDS010000123.1 coordinate 3,425, forward strand.
GCGTCGCGTCGCGCGACCGCAGCGCGTTCGTGATGAGCGCCGGCATCTGGTAGCTCACCGAGATCTCGCGCAGGCGCGTGAAGGCGCCCGGCTGCATGAAGCCGGCGTTCGTGCGCGCCGGGTGGTTGAGCGCCGCCACCACCATCGCCTGCTCCTCGAACGACGCGTTCGGGTTGTTGAGCCCGTTGCAGTTGAGGCGCGAGGCGCAGCGGATGCGCTCGGTGTTGTTGTAGTAGCGGTTGCCGTCGCGGCGGTCGATCAGCATCGAGATCCGCAGCCGGCGGTTGAAGAGGTCCACGCCCGGCGTGATCGCCATGTTGAAGCGCGGCGTCGCGTAGCCGAGGAAGATCGCCGAGTCGCCGACGTACACCTCGTTGAGGTTCGGGTCCGCGTTGTAGGTGAGGATCCCGTCATCGTTCTTGTCGTTCCAGCCCGTGATCGGGCGGCCCCACCAGCCGGAGAGCGGGTAGCCCTCGACGACGCGGCTGTTGGTGCCGATCTGTGGCGGCGTGCCGCCGAGGTCGAGCAGCTCGTTCTTGTTGGTCGACGCGCTGATGGTCAGGTCGGCGCCCCACCAGTCGCGGTCGACGATCTGGCCGCGGGCGAGCAGCTCCCAGCCCTGGTTCTGCGTCGCGCCGAGGTTGCGCCGCACGCTCGTGGCCGCGCCAGCCGACGGCGCGACGATCGCCGAGATGAGTGCATCCTTCGTCTTCTTGTTGTAGTACGTGAGGTCGATGTTGTAGCGGCCGCGGATGAGGCCGAGCTCGAAGCCCATCTCGAACTCGGTCGACGTCTCGGGCTTGAGCGCGGAGTTGCCGATCGCCGAGTACACCAGGCCTGGCGTGTCGGCGTTGTTCACGTTCACCTGCGTCGCCGCGAAGGAGCGCAGCGCGTCGTTCGGGCCGGGCTGCACGCCCGACTCGCCGAAGGCCGCGCGCAGGCGGAGGTTGTCGGTCCAGTCGATCCTCGGGAACCACGATTCCTCGGAGATCAGCCAGCTGACCGAGAGCTTCGGGTAGACGACCCGCTGGAAATCCGTGCCGAAGGCCGAGTTCTGGTCGGAGCGGAGCGCGACCGTCGTGAAGAGACGGTCGTTGAACGCCACCGCTTCCTCGATGAAGAAGCCGAGCGTGCGCGCGGTGGTCGCCGCCTCGCTCGCCGACGGCAGGGCGTTGCCGCCGGCCTGCTGCGACCCGGCCGCGAGTTCGGAGCCGCCCGCGATGTTCTGCTGGAAGGCATAGTGCACGTACTGCACACCGACGGTCGTCTTGCTGTTGATCCAGGGCAGCGGGAGGAAGCTCGACGTCGAGCTCATGTCCACCGTGAGGTTCTGGATGCCGGTGCGACCGTTGTTCTTCGCGCCGAGCCGGTAGGTGGCCGTCAGCGGCGCTCCCTCTCCGCGCAGGCGCAGGTTGTCGTCGACGCGCGCCGTGAAGTCGTTGCCGACGTTCATCCGGTTCTGCATCCAGCTGTAGGGCCGCCACTGCGCCGAGAGGCTGGTGATGAAGCGGTCGACGTTCTGCGCGAACAGCTCCTGCCAGGAGTAGCCGGGCGTCCAGGCGCGGTAGCCGGCGAGCGGCGTCCCGGTGCCCGAGACCGTGCCGTTGTTGCGGTAGCCCGGCCCGCCGAACGCCTGCGAGCCGATGCCGGCCGTCGCATTCGACGAGTTGGACAGGCGCGCGACGGATCGGATGTAGTTCGTGCTGACGGCGATGTCGAGCTTCGGGTTCACCGCCGAGTTCAGGTTCACGCGGAACGACTGCTTGTCGAGCGCGTTCGGGCGCCGCACGTAGAAGTGGTTGCCCGTGCCGATCGAGTCGATCTGCGTCACCTCGAACTTCGGCACCTGGAAGACGCCGATCTCGTTCTCGCCCTCGAGCGCGATGAAGTAGCGGAGCTGCTCGGTGCCGCCCGAGAGCTGGACGCCGGTCTGCTTCCGGCTGCCCGTCCCGATCGGGGTGGACTGCGGATCGTTGATCGGCGAGTAGGTGCGCACCGAGTCGATCGAGCAGTTCGCCGACGACTGCGTCGCCGCCGGCGCCGCGAGCCACGCGGAGTAGCCCGGCAGGCGGCAGGGCCCGTTCAACGCCGCTGACCAGCCGGTGAAGTTCGTCGGATACGGATTGTGGTCCGAGAGGACGCCCGTCTCGGTGTAGAGGCTCCAGCGCGCCGGGCCCGCCCGGCCGCGCCGCGTCGTGATCACGATGACGCCGTTCGCCGCGTCGGTGCCGTACAGCGTCGCCGCCGAGGGCCCCTTCACGACTTCGACGTTCTCGATCTCCTCGGGATTCAGGTCGACCACCCGGCTCGCTTGCGCATCCCCGGTGAAGAACGAGAATGAGCCGTTGTTCGACGTCATGCGCACGCCGTCGATCACGTAGATCGGGTCGTTCGAGAGGTTCAGCGACCCCTGCCCGCGGATGCGCACGCGCGCCCCGGTGCCCGACTGGGTCCCCGTCGACAGCTGCACACCCGGCGCGCGCGCGTTCAGCATGTCCTGGAGGTTCGCGATCGGCTTGACCTTCACTTCGGCCGCCGCGTCGATCGTCGCGATCGCGTTGCCGACCTCGACGCGCCGGGACTGCCCGGTCGCCGTCGAGACCACGGCGTTCAGCGTCACCGCGACCTGCGTGATCTTGAGCTCGACCGCCGCCGTCTGGCCGTCGACCACGGTCACCGCACCCTTCTGCTCGGCGTAGCCGATGCGCAGTGCGCGCACCTGCTGCGGGCCCGCGGGCACGTTGCGGATCGTCACCTTCCCTTCCTCGTTGGTCTGGCCGCCGAGGAGGGTGTTGACGATCCCGATCTGCACTTGGGCGACCGGTGCGCCGGCGGCGTCCTTCACCGTCACGGCGACGGTCCCGGTGGTGCCCTGCGCCGAGAGCGGCGGCGGGGCCGCCGCGAATGCAGCGGCGAGCACGCCGGCGACGGCGGCCCGGATAAGGCGACTGCGCATGACCCTTACCTCAGTTGGGGTGGGGTTCCAACCGCCGGCGCGCGTCCGCACCCGGCGCGTTCAATAGGATGGCGAGTCGTTCTGCTGTCAAGCAGGTGGACAGGCCACGCGTCCGATGGCGATCGATTGTCAGCGAACGAGACAGCCGTGTCGGTCGTTCCCGTACGCGAAAGTGGGGATGGATGCCGAAGCACCCATCCCCACTACCTGCCGTCGTCGCGCGCGGTCACCGGACCGCGGAGCACGCGGTTACTTGAGGAACTGCTCCGGCGCGTGGTACTCCATCCCGAACGCGTCGGCCACGCCCTGGTACGTCACCTTCCCGTCCACGACGTTGAGCCCCTTGAGCAGCCCCGCGTCCTCGCGCAGCGCCTGCTTCCACCCCTTGTTCGCGAGCTTGAACGCGTAGGGGAAGGTCGCGTTGGTGAGCGCCAGCGTCGAGGTGCGCGGCACGCCGCCCGGCATGTTCGCCACGCCGTAGTGGATGATCCCGTCCACCGTGTAGACCGGGTTCTCGTGCGTCGTCGCCTTGATCGTCTCGACGCAGCCGCCCTGGTCGATCGCGACATCCACGATCACCGCGCCCGGCCGCATCACCTTGAGGTCTTCCTTGCGCACGAGCTTCGGCGCCTTCGCGCCCGGGAGCAGCACGCCGCCGACGACGAGGTCGGCCGAGGCGATCGCCTCGAGGATGTTCGCGCGGTTCGAGTAGATGCACTGCACGTTCGCCGGCATCACATCGCTCAGGTAGCGCAGGCGCGGCAGCGAGGTGTCGAGGATGATCACCTTCGCGCCCATGCCCGCGGCCATCTTCGCCGCGTTGATCCCGACGACGCCGCCGCCGAGGATCACGACCTTGCCCGGCGGCACGCCCGGGACGCCGCCGAGGAGCACGCCGCGGCCGCCGTAGAGCTTCTCGAGGTACTTCGCGCCCTCCTGCACCGCCATCCGGCCGGCGACCTCCGACATCGGGGTCAGCAGCGGCAGTTCGCGGCTCGGCAGCTCGACCGTCTCGTACGCGATGCAGGTCGCCCCCGAATCGATGTGCGCCTTCGTCAGCTTCTCGTCGGCCGCGAAGTGGAAGTAGGTGAAGATCGTCTGCCCCTTCTTCATCCGGGGCCATTCGACCGCGATCGGCTCCTTCACCTTGATGATCATCTCGGCCTCCTTCCACACCGCGTCCGCGGTGGGGAGGATCTTCGCGCCGACCGCCGTATACTGGTCGTCGCTGAAGCCCGAGCCTTCGCCAGCGCTCTGCTCGACGAACACCGTGTGCCCGGCGGCCACGAGCGCCTCCGCGCCGGCCGGGACGAGCGAGACACGGTTCTCGTTCGTCTTGATCTCCTTCGGGATGCCGATCTTCATGATCCTATTCTTCAGTCAAAGGTTGGATTGATCGTGTGCGGGCTGCCTGCCCCTCACCCTGCGTTCCTCTCCCTACCGATTCTTCCCTTCCCCTTCCCCTCGCTCTTCGATCCTCGCGGTCAACCGGGCCCGAGCCGCACGATGGTCTGCCCATCGACCGCGTAGAAGTCTCGGCAAACGGCCGCCACGTCGCCAGCCGTCACCGCGTCCACCCGCGCGAGCAGTTCATCCAGCGGCCGGTACGGCTCGCTGTAGAGCTCCACCGCCGCCGCGCGGTACATCCGAGACGAGACGCCCTCCATCGAGAGCGTGATCTGCCCCTTCAGCTGCTGCGTCCCCATCGCCAGTTCGTCGGCCGGGATGCCGGGGTCGGTCAGCGCGAGCAGCTCGGCGCGCACGGCCGCCGTCGCCTCCTCGGCCCGCTCGGGGGCGCAGCCGAGATAGATCCCCTGCACTCCCGCCGTCACATGGAAGCTCTGGAAGGAGTGCACGGAGTATGCCAGCCCGAGCTCCTCGCGGACGCGCTGGAAGAGCCGTGAGCTCATCCCGCCGCCGAAGAGCGTGTTGACGAGCATCAGGGCGTGGCGCCGCGGGTCGCTGTGCGGCACGATGGCGTTGCCGTAGACGACGTGCAGCTGCTGGGTGTCGCGCTCGACCGACTGTTCGCCGGGCCGGGCCGGCCGCGCCGCCGGCACGCGGGGCGGCGCGCCGCTCCCGCTGGGGAGCGCTTCCCACCCCGCCTTCGCGAGGATCGAGAGGAGCTGGTCGTGCCGCACGTTCCCCGCCGCCGCGACGACGACGTTCGCGGCGCGATAGGCGCGGTCGTGCAGTGCGCGGAGGTCCACCACTTCGAGCGCCTCGACCGATTCGGGCGTTCCGAGGATCGAGTAGCCGAACGGGTGCTCGCCCCAGAGCGCGGCGTTGTGCAGCTCGAAGACGATGTCGTCCGGCGTGTCCTCGACCATCGCGATCTCCTCGAGCACGACGCCGCGCTCGAGGTCGAGGTCGGCCTGGCGCAGCGCCGGATGGAAGATCAGGTCGTAGAGGACGTCGGCGGCCTGTGGCAGGTGCTCGTCGAGCACGCGGGCCTGGAACGACGTGTGCTCACGCCCGGTGTAGGCGTCGAGCGAGCCGCCGAGGGACTCGAGCGCGAGCGCGATCTCCTTGGCCGAGCGGCGCTCGGTGCCCTTGAAGACCATGTGCTCGAGAAGGTGCGAGACGCCCATCTGCTCGCGCGCCTCGTGCAGTGAGGCAGAGCGTACCCAGGCCCCCAAAGAGACCGACCGCACTCCCGGAAGGTATTCCGAGAGTACGGTCAGTCCGTTGGGCAGGA
>CAZIDS010000124.1:0-9067 GCA_964537945.1 uncultured Gemmatimonas sp.
GCGAAGCTCGTCGACACGATGATCGTCGTCCCGAACGAGCGGCTGCTCGCCGTCGTCGGGAAGGGGATCCCGTTCCAGGATGCCCTCAAGAAGGCCGACGAAGTGCTCCTGCAGGCGACCGGCGGCATCTCCTCGATCATCACCAAGGCCGGGGTGGTCAACGTCGACTTCGCCGACGTGCGCACCGTCATGAAGGACGGCGGCTCGGCCATCATGGGCACCGGCATCGGCCGCGGCGACGACCGCGCGGTGCAGGCGGCCAAGATGGCGATCGAGAGCCCGCTGCTCGACTCGGTGTCGATCGCCGGCGCGCGCGGCGTGCTGATCAACATCACCGGCGGCAACGAGATGACCCTCGGCGACATCCACACGATCTCCGAGATCGTGAAGGAAGCCGTCGGCGAGGAGAGCGAGATCATCTTCGGCGCGGTCAACGAGCCGGCGATGCAGGGCGAGGTCCGCGTGACGGTCATCGCGACCGGCTTCGAGCGGAAGGCGCAGTCGGTCGGCGGGCTCCACAGCCGCGCCGGCGCCACGCCGATCATCCCGCTCGACAGCGCGCGCCCGCGCCCGTCCACGGGCACGTCGGCGCCCTCGGCGGCCAATCCCGCCGGCAACGCCGTCCCGCGCCCGCGGCCGCAGCAGCGCCCGGTCGAGGATCTCAGCGACATGGAGATCCCGACCTTCATCCGGCGCCAGATGGATTGATGCGAGGGGGCTCCCGCCTCCTCACCGGCGCGGTGATCGTGTTGCTCGCGATCATCGCGCTTCGCATGCCGGCCCCGAAGGCCCGGCGCCCCGGCGAGCTCCTCCCGCGCCGCTGGTTCCAGCACGACACCCTCGGGCAGGGCGAGACGCTGAGCGAGCTGCTCACGCGCCGCGGCCTCTCCTCGCGCGACGCGGCCGCCGTCATCGCCGCCTCGCCCCTCGACCCGCGCCGCGTCCCCGCCGGCCTCACGATCGAGGTGAGCGGCGACACGAGCACCACCGAGGTGGCCGAGGTGCGCTTCTTCCTCGGGCTCGACCGCATCGTCCGCGTCTGGCGCGCCGATACGCTCGGCAACTGGACCTCCAGCGACGAGCGCCTGCCGTGGAAGACCGACACCCTCGTCGTGCGCGGCGTGGTGCAGTCGTCGCTCTACGAGGCGGTCGAGGCCGGTGCCAAGGACCTCCTTCCCGCGAACGCGCGGCAGGAGCTCGCCTGGAACATCGCCGACATCTACGAATACCGCGTGGACATGTCGCGCGAGCTGCAGCAGGGCGATGCCGTCCGCGTGGTCTTCGAGCGCAAGTCGCTCCCGACCGGCGCCGTGCGCGTCGGCGCCGTGCTCGCGGCCGGCCTCGAGCGCGCCGGCACCGAAGTGCAGGCCATCCGGATGAACGTCGACAACGGCCGCAGCAAGTACTACGACCAGCAGGGCCGGTCGATGGCGGCGAGCTTCCTCCGCTCCCCGGTCCAGTTCCGCCGCATCTCCTCGATGTTCGGCCGCCGAAAGCACCCGGTGCTCGGCACGTGGCGCCAGCACCAGGGGATGGACTACGCCGCGAACTCCGGCACCCCGGTGCGCACGATCGGCGACGGCACGGTCGTCTTCGCGGGCCGCAAGGGCGGGTACGGCAACGCGGTCGAGGTGCGCCATCCGAACGGCTATGTGACCCGCTACGGCCACCTGAGCCGTTTCGGCGAGGGGATCAGCGTCGGCACGCGCGTGAGCATCGAGCAGACGATCGGCTACGTCGGGATGACGGGCCTCGCCACCGGCCCGCACCTCCATTTCGAGGTGCTCGTGGGCGGCGTGCAGAAGGACCCGCGCCGCGTGCTGCAGCCGACGGCCGGGCCGCCCTTGACCGGGAATGACCTGCAGCTCTTCCAGCAGATCCGCTCGGCCGCGGTCTGGGCACTGGATCAGCCGGCGGGGGTCGTCGTTCACGTCCCGTGAACTGCCGAGGAGCGAAGAGCGAGGGAGAGGGGAAGAGGTGAGGGGAAGGGGAAGGGTTGAGGGGAAAGCGGCCGCCTGACGGGCGGCCGTCGTCGTTTGCGCCCCCTCACTCTCACCATTCCCCCTTCCTCTCAACCCTCCCCCTTCCACTCGCTCCTCGCTCCTCGCGGTCGCCGCCCATCAGTTCGGGCGGCGACCGCGTAGATTCCGCGATGCTCTCCTGGCTCCTGGCCTTGGCCGCCGGCACCGCCCTCGCGATCCTCGCGTACGGCCGCGGCGCCCCCGGCTCCCACCGCACCGTCTTCGCCCTGCGCTTCGTCGCGGGCACGATCGCCATCGCGCTGCTCTTCAACGCCCCTCTGGCCCCCTCGCGCCCCGTGGCGCCGTGGGTGGGCGTGGATGCGAGCGCCAGTTGGGCGCTGGCGGCCCGCGGCGCGCCGGCGGGCGGTGCAGGGTGGCAGGCGGCCCGAGCGGCCGTGGATTCGCTCCTCGCCGCCGGCGCCGATAGCATCCTCCTCTTCGGCGACTCGGTCCGCACCGATTCGTTGCCGACCGTACCGTCCGACCGCGCCTCCCGCGTCGAAGGCCTCGTCGAGATGGCGATGGCCACCGGCCGCCCGCTCGTCATTCTCACCGACGGCATGCTCGACGATCCCGAGCGCGTCCCACGCCTCCCGCGCGGCTCGGCGGTGATCGTGATCGGAGCCGACTCGGCCCCCGACGCCGCGATAGCGCTCCTCGACGCCCCCCGCTACGCTCTTGGCGGCGACACGATCACCGTGACGGTCGTCGCGAAGGCCGGCGCCGGTGGTTCCGGGGCGGCGCAGGTCGAGCTTCGGCTCGACGATCGCGTGATCAAGAGCGAGCCGCTCCCGGCGATGCAGGGCTGGGAGGAGCGCGAAGTGCGCTTCTCCGTCCCCGTGCCGGCGCAGGACGCCGACCGGGTGCTCCGGGCCGCGATCCTGCATTCGGGCGGCCCTGACGCCGTCCAGCCGAACGACACGACCTCCGCCCCGCTCGGCGTCTCGGGTGCCGCCGCGGCGACGTTCATCTCCACCAGCCCCGACCAGGACGCGCGCTTCGCACTCGCGGTGCTGCGCGGCACGCGCCGCGGGCCGGTGCAGGCCTTCTGGCGCGTCGCGCCGCGCGAGTGGCGCACCGACGGGTCGATGCGGCCCGTCGCCGAGTCCGCGGTCCGCTCGGCCGCCGCCGCCGCACCCCTGCTGATGATCCACGGCGACACCAGCGTCTTCGGCGCGCCGCGCGCGCTCGGCCGCGGCGCCGTCGTGCTCTTCGCGCCGCCGCAGCCGGGCGACGACTACTATCCGGCCGGCACCGGCGATTCGCCTCTGGCGGCCGCGCTCGCGGGCGTGCCCTGGGACTCGCTGCCGCCGGTGGACGTCTCGCTCGTGAGTTCGCGCGGGCTGCCCGCGGTGATCGCGCGCCGAGCGCGGCGCTTCGACGAGCGCACCATCTTCCATCTCGAGGACGGCCCGCGCCGCGCGGTGATCGTCCCCGCGAGCGGACTCTGGCGCTGGCGCCTGCGCGGCGGACGCACCGCCGACGCCTTCGACGCGATCTGGGGCAGCGTGTTCGACTGGGTGGGCGACGAGCGGCGCGAGGCCGCGGCGCGCGGAGCCGCGCGCGACGCCTCAGATCCCGCCGCGCGATCGGCGATGAGGGCCGAGTGGGTGCCGCGGCGGCCGACCGTGCAGAGCGGGGCCGTGGGAGAGGGCGCGCCGATGGACCGCGCGCCGCGCGCGCTCGCGGCCTGGTGGCTCGCTGCGATCGCCATCGCGGCCCTTTGCGCCGAGTGGCTGCTGCGGCGCAAGATCGGGATGCGGTAAGGGCAGATGTGAGATGGCGGATGTGAGATGCAAGTCGCGCGCGGCCTGGTTCGCACTCATCGCACTTGGCGGCCTCGAGCTTCTGGCGCCCGGGCTGGTGCGCGCGCAGGTCTGCGATCCCGCCCAGGAGGCGCAAGCGGCGCGGATGTCGCGGCCGGCGAACTACATCTTCTTCCGCGAGGAGCGCGACCGGATCTCCGAGCCGAGCTTCCTCGGGAACCCAGGAGCGGTCGGCGCGCAGCTGACGTTCACCTGGCGCGAACTCGAGCCCGAGCGCGACCGGTACGACTTCGCCGAGCTGCGCCGGCGGCTCGAGTTCCTCGAGCGGAACGGCAAGCGCCTCGTGATCCAGCTCCAGGAGAACTCGTTCGGCCCGCGGAAGCTCGTGCCCGAGTACCTGCTGACCGACTCGGCCTTTCACGGCGGCGTCGCGCAGAAGTACGAAGGCGAGACCGCGGAGAACCCGCGCCCGGAAGGTTTCGTCGCGCGGCGGTGGGACCCCGCGGTGCGCGAGCGGTTCGCGAAGCTGCTCCTCGCGATGGGCCGCGAGTTCGACGGCCGCATCGAGGCGATCGTCATCCCCGAGACCGCGATCGGGATGGGGATCGCGTCGCTGCAGCCGTCCGGATATTCGCACGCCGGCTACGCGCTCGGCATCCGCGAGATGATGTCCGCCGCGCGCCGCGCGTTCGAGCGGTCGTGCACGATCATCTACGCCAACTTCATGCCCGGCGAATGGCTCCCCGCGGGCGACGCCGGTTTCCTGCGCAGCATCTACGCGCACGCCGACAGCATCGGGGTGGGGGTGGGCGGGCCCGACGTGCTCCCGAACCGTCGCGGGCAGCGCAACCACGCCTATCGGTTCACCATCGCGCGGCGGCCGGGCGTCATCGCGGGATTCGCGGTCCAGGACGGCAACCTCGCCGAGGTGGACGCGGCGACGGGCCTGCAGGCGACGGTGGACCGCCTCTTCAAGTACGGGCGCGATACGCTGCGGCTCGACCTGATGTTCTGGGGCACCGAGGAGCCGTACTACACGCGCGACGTGCTCCCGTACTTGCGAGCGCTCGGGGCTCGCCCGCGGTGATCCGGCCGCACCGGAGATGAACTGGTCCCGCTGAGCACGCGCCTCGGCCATACAGTCGACGCATTGTAAATGACTGTGCGCGCACTTAATTTCCGGCACACCCACCGGAGGCGCGCATGCCGAAGAAGAAGCCGCCCGGCCGCCGGAAGTCCGTCGCGGCCACGGGGAGCGACCCGAACCTGGTGCGCAAGAACTTCTATGTGGACCAGCGGAAGCTGGACCTCGCCAAGCGCGTGCTCGGCGTCGACACCGAGACCGAGGCGGTCGATCGCGCTCTCGCTCGGCTGAGCTTCGCCTGGACCCTCATCGAGGGGCTCGAGGCGCTTGCGGCCGTGGGCGGCGTCGAGGACTTCGAACCGGGGGACGAGATCGCCACGGCGCGCCGCCTCGAGCGTCAGCGGCGGCGGCGGCGCAAGCAGCGGAGCCGGAGCAACGCCGCGTGAGCTGGACCGTCGACACGAACGTGCTCGTGGACGCCCTGCGCACGCCGGCGGACCTCGATTCGCTCAAGATCTTCCTGCTCGACGGCCATGAAGTCTGGATCTCGAGCGTCGTCGTGGCGGAGATCGTCTCCGGGGCCCGCTCGCCGCGGGCGAAGAGCCAACTGGAGGCGGGTCTCGTCGCCAAGCTGATCGACTCCGGCCGCGTCCTGCCACCGGACGATGCGGAATGGCGCGCCGCGGGTCGCCTCCTGGCTGATCACGCCGGATGGGCCCACACCGCCGGCCTTCAGAATGACGTCTTGCTGGCGGTGCAGGCGACGAGGCGGAAGTGGCGCGTCATCACGCGCGACGGCGACTTCCGCGAGATCGCGAAGTACCTGCCAGGGCTGGCCGTGCACGCCCCGTTCCCAGGAAGGCGGATGTGAGATGTGAGATATGAGTTGTGAGGTGAATAGCGCGCGCGGTTCACTTACATCTCACATCTCACATCTCCCATCTGCGGTTACGGTATCCGCCGCCCCTGCGCCGCCGTCCACAGCGCATACCAATCCTCGCGCGTGAGCGCGACATCCGCCGCCTTCGCCGCCGCCTCGATGCGGTCCACACGATTGGTCCCGAGGATCGTGAGCGGCTGCGACGGATGCGCCATCACCCACGCCAGCGCGAGCTGATCCACCGTCGCGCCCCCGTGCCGCTGCCCCATCTCCGCCGCGAGCTGCCGCACCCGCTGGCCCGCCTCGTCGTTCTCCCGGAACAGCCGCCCCCCCGCCAGCGGAGACCACGCCATCGGAACCACCTTCATCCTTTGGCATTCATCAAAGACCCCATCGTACATCGGATCCATATGTAGCAAAGAGAACTCCACCTGATTCGTCGCCAGCGGCTGATCCATCCGTGAGTTGAGCGCCTCGAACTGGTGCACCGAGTAGTTGCTCACGCCGGCGGCGCGGATCTTCCCGTCCTTGATCAGCCGATTGAGCCCCTCCGCCGTCTCGTCCACGTGCGTCAGCCAGTCGGGCCGGTGCACGAGCAGGAGGTCGATCCGATCGGTGCCCAGGAACCGCAGCGACTTCTCCGCGCTCTTGATGAGCCGCTCGCCGCGCGCGTCGTAATACGAGACCTTGCGGTCGGGATGGAACGGGTTCGGGACATAGATCCCGCCCTTCGTCACGATCTCGAGGCGCGATCGCAGCCCCTTGTCGAGCGCGAGCGCCGCGCCGATCGCCTCCTCCACCTGGTACTTCCCGTAGATCTCGGCCGTGTCCACGGTCGTGATCCCGAGATCGGCGCACCGCTGCAGCCGCGCGACGACCTCCTGCGGCGTCGGCGCGCGGTCGTCGTTCAGAAGCCGCCAGGTCCCGTAGACGAGCCGAGAGGCTTCGAGGGTGGGGGAGAGCCGGACGCGCTGTATCGCCATGGCACATAAGATACGGCGAGGAGGCAGAAGACCGCACTCGTCATCGCGCACCACGCCATCAGCCGCCCGCCCGAGATCCCGATCGGCTCGAGGATCCGCAGCGACGCCGTCAGCGAGCCGTGCATCAGCATCGCGACGAACACGCTCTGCGTCCGCTCGTGCACCCACGTCATCAGGATGCGGTACGGGACGAGCGTCGTGAACAGCACCACCGGCAGGTAGATCGCGAGCGGCACATCCCCCGCGCCCGTGCTGCCCCACAGCGACGCCACCGCGTGCCAGAGCCCCCAGATGATCCCGAGCACCAGTCCCGCGATGGTCGGCGAGAAGCGGCGGCGGAGCACTGGCGTCAGGTACCCGGTCCACCCGATCTCCTCGAAGAAGCCCGCCGCGGCACCGGTGAGCAGACCGAGGAGCAGGTGGATCATCGGCCGGGGCGCCGTCACGATCCCGAACTTGAACCACGGGTCGCGGAGCGCGAGCACGCCCATCGAGCCCACCAGCACGAGCGGCGCCGTGAGCAGCGCGACCGCGTACCAGTGCGACTCCACGCGCCAGGCCTTCATCCGCGACCCGAGCTTCCGCAGCGCCGCGCGGCCGCCATCGAGCGCGGTCGCGACGAGGCCGCCCACGCTCGGCCCCAGCAGCATCACCACCACCAGTGGCGCGATGAGCCGCCGGAACTCCGCGTCCGACGCGACCGGGATGCCGTCCAGCCCGACGATGGCGATCACGCCCGCCCACGAGATCCCGAAGGCGAGCAGGAGATAGGGCGCGAACTCGTTCCGCACGAACCAGCGCGTGAAGGCGGTCATGGGTCCTCCGGAGGCCGTCCACTCGACGGTCGGTCCGGCGGCGGGCCGTCACAATCGGGAGATGCCGCGCGCGGGGAAGGGGGTTCTCCGTAAGTGCTCTCCCCGGCGTAATTTAGAGGAGCGCCCGTCGACGACATCCTTCTGCCTCCAGCCTTCATCTCGCTCGTCGAATGCCCCTCCTGTTCCGCAAGAAGGACGAGAAGCCCCGCAAATCCCTGTGGCAGCGCATCAAGGACGTCGCCCTCACCGACGTCGCCGTCATCGCGCGCGGGGGGGTGGACCAGGGTTCGCTCGAGCTGCTCGAGCAGACGCTCCTCGAGGCCGACTTCGGCGTGCCGGTCACGATGCGGCTCGTCGAGCAGGTGCGCGCGCAGGCCCAGCGCGGCACGGTGAAGTCGCAGGAGCAGTTCCTCGACGCGCTCCGCTCGGGCATCGAGCAGGCGCTGCGCGCGGGGAAGAGCGATCCGTCGCTCACTCTCCCCGCCGCGAAGCCCGCCGTCATCCTCGTCCTCGGCGTGAACGGCGCCGGCAAGACGACCTTCATCGGCAAGCTCGCCGCGAAGATGCGCGCCGAGGGCAAGTCGGTCCTGCTCGGCGCCGGCGACACCTTCCGCGCCGGCGCGATCGACCAGCTGCGCGTCTGGGCCGAGCGCACCAAGTCCGAGTTCGTCGGCGGATCCCCGGGCGGCGATCCGGGCGCGCTCGCCTGGCAGGCGATCGACGCCGGCGTCGCGCGCGGCGTCGACGTGATCATCATCGACACCGCCGGCCGCCTGCACACCAGCGGCGCGCTGATGGACGAGCTCAAGAAGGTCCAGCGCGTGGTGGAGAAGCGCATGCCCGGCGCGCCGCACGAAGCGCTGCTCGTGCTCGACGGCACCGTCGGGCAGAACGCGGTCCAGCAGGCGAAGACCTTCTCGGCCGCCAGCACCGTCACCGGCCTCGTCGTGACCAAGCTCGACGGCACTGCGCGCGGCGGCGTCGTGCTCGCGGTCCACGAGGCGATCGACGTGCCGGTGAAGTTCATCGGCGTCGGGGAGCAGGCCGACGACCTCGTGCCGTTCGACGCCGGCGAGTTCGCCCGGGAGCTGCTCGAGTCGTGACCGACCCGCTCATCACCCTCTCCGCCGCCCTCGACGGGCGGTACCGGGTGGTGCGCCAGCTCGGGCACGGTGGGATGGCGACGGTCTGGCTCGCCCACGACATCAAGCACGACCGCGACGTCGCCATCAAGGTGATGCGGCAGGAGGTCGGCGACGACGGCGGCGAGCGCTTCCTTCGCGAGGTGCGGATCGTCGCGCGGCTCACCCACCCGCACATCCTCCCGCTGCACGACAGCGGGCTCGCGGGCGCGATGCCGTACTTCGTGATGCCCTACATGCGCGGCGAGTCGCTTCGGCAGGTTCTCCAGCGCCGCAACCGCCTCGCGGTGGATGAGGCCGTGGACCTCATCCGGCCGATCGCGTACGCGCTCGCGTACGCCCACGCGCAGGGGATCATCCACCGCGACATCAAGCC
>CAZIDS010000125.1:0-9063 GCA_964537945.1 uncultured Gemmatimonas sp.
CCTACATCCTCCCCGGCCGCTCGAACGGCCGCCAGACCGAGGTCCTCCCCGACTCGGTCACCGGACTGATTCCGGTGAACCCGGGGGACCAGGTGATCGTCGAAGGGCACCTCACGCTCACGCACGACGCGCCGGTGCGCGTCGTCGCGGCGCGCGAGCGCACGCCCGGCCAGCAGGACTGACGGACCCGCGCCGAGTCACGCGTGTCCCTGACCTCCGCCGCGGTCCGCAAGCCCGTCACGACGATCGCATCGGTGCTCGCGATCGTCCTCCTCGGCTCCGTCTCGCTCTCGCGCCTCCCCGTCACGCTGCTGCCGGACGTGGCGCTGCCGGTCCTCACGATCCGCACGCTCTACACCGGCGCGGCGGCGGAAGAGGTCTCGCGCTTCATCGCCGAGCCGATCGAGGCGGCGATCGCGGCGACGCCGGGCATCGTCGAGCTCCGCTCGGTGAGCCGCAATGGCGAAGCCGTCACCACCGCGCGCTTCGCGTGGGGCACCGACATGCAGACGACGGTGCTCACGGTGCGCGAGCGGCTCGACCAGGCGCGCGGCCGGCTCCCCGAGGCCGCGGCGCGCCCCACGCTGCTGACGAGCGACCCCGGCGAGCGCCCGATCGCCGTCATCGGCCTCACGGGCCTCAATGACCTGCGACTCCTCGGCCGCACCGCCGAGGACGTGCACGCGCGGCGGCTGGAGCAGATCGGCGGCGTGGCGAGCGTCGCGGTGACCGGCGCGCCCGAGGACGAGATCCGCATCGAGGTGGACCCCGAGAAGATGCGCGCGCTCGGGCTCACCACGAACGACGTCGCGGTGGCGGTGCAGGCAGCGAACGCGAACGGGGCCGGAGGCACCATCCGCCGCGGCCAGTTCCGCTTCTCGGTGCGCGCGATGACCGAGTTCCGCCGCCTCGATGAGATCGCCGACACGCCGATCGGCCCCGTGAGCGCGAACTACCGGCTGCGCGACATCGCGACGATCACGAGCACGACCGCCGAGCCGCGGACGCTCACGCGTCTCGACGGCGGTGCCGGCGTCGGGCTCGTCGTCTACAAGGACGCCGGCTCGAACACCGTCGCCGTCACGTCGCGGCTGCGCGAGGTGATCGCGCAGCTCGAGTCCGAGTTCCCCGACATCAAGATGAGGATGGTCGCCGCCCAGGCCGACTTCGTCGTCGACGCGCTGTCGAACCTCGGGCAGGAGATCCTCCTCGGCGGGATCCTCTCACTCGTGATGATCCTGGTGTTCCTGAAGGACTGGCGCTCCTCGCTGGCGATCGCGGCGATCCTGCCGCTCTCGGTGCTCGTCGCGCTGGTCTTCCTGCAGATGTTCGACGTGACGGTGAACGTGCTCTCGCTCGGCGGGCTCGCGCTCGGCGTCGGCCTGCTGGTGGACAACGCGATCGTCGTCGCCGATGCGGCGGGGCGCTACCGGGAGCTGGCGGGCGGCGACGATGACGACACCGCGATCGCCGCGACCGACGAGGTGGCGGGGCCGCTCTTCGCGGGGACGCTCACCACGCTGCTGGTCTTCGGGCCCATCGTGTTCGTGAAGGGGCTCGCGGCGGCGCTCTTCCGCGACCTCTCGCTCGCGGTGGTGCTCTCGGTCGGCGGGTCGCTGGTCCTCGCGCTCACGCTGATGCCGGTCATGATCGTCGGGCGTCGGAAGACGAGGACCGCGACGTCGCTCGCCACACAGAGCACTGAGAGCACTGCCAGCACGGAGAAGGGCGGGGGGGCTTCGAAGGGCCTGCTCGGCAGCCTCGACCACTTCGGCGAGCAGTGCGCCGAGGTCTACGAGAAGGGGATGGAGTGGGCGCTGCGGTCGCCGCGCGCGATGCTCGCGCTCGGCGTCGGGCTCTTCGCGCTGATGCTCGTGCTCCTCGTGACGCTGCCGAAGGAGATCCTGCCGCAGGTGGACGAGGGGATGGTCGTCGCGGCCGTGCAGCTGCCCGAGGGCACTGCGATCGAGGAGACGACCCGCCAGGTCGCGCGCGTCGAGGAGGCCGCGAAGGCGCTCGGGTCCCGCGGGATCTACTCGCGCGTCGGCATCGCGACCGACGAGGAAGTGCTCGCCGGCGCCGAGCCGGGCACCTCGGCCACGGCGCAGCTGCTGGTGCCGGTGCCGGACGGGAAGGACGCCGCCGGGTTCGCGAACGCACTGCGCGCCGCGGTCCCCGACCTCGCGGCCGGCGCGCTCGCGCTCGACCTCGCGGGACAATCGGAGTTCGGCTCGCTGATCGGCCGCGAGGGACGGCTCGTGCGCGTCGAGGTGAGCGCCCGCAACCTCGCCGAATCGCAGGTGTGGGCCGATTCGGTGCGCCGCCGGCTCGCCGGCCTCGGGTCGCTGAGCGACGTCCGCGACGCGTTCAGCACGACGCAGCCGCAGATCGAGGTGACGCTCGAGCGCGAGCGGATGGCCGAGCGCGGCATCACGGTGCAGCAGGTGCAGCGCGCGCTGCAGGGCGGACTCGGCGGCGTCGAGGCGAGCGAACTGCGCGAGACCGACCGCCGCACGAAGATCCGTGTCCGGTTCTCCGGCAACTCCAACGAGGACCTGCTCGTCGCGCTGCAGACGCCGGTGAACGGCGTGCCGCTGAGCAACCTCGTCTCGTGGAAGGAGGTCCGCGCACCGATCGAGGTCGTGCGGGTGGACCAGCGGCCCGTGAGCATCGTCGAGGGGCTGATCGAGGAGGGCGGGACGGCGAAGGCGACGAGCGACGTCGAGGCCCAGCTCGCGCAGCTGACGCCGCCGGCTGGCCTCACCTGGGAGGTCACCGGCGCCGACGTGGAGCAGAAGCGCACGACCGAGGAGCTGACCCTCGTCGCGCTGCTCTCGGTCGCGCTCGTCTTCCTCGTGCTCGCCGGCGAGTTCGCGTCATTCACGATCCCGCTCGTCGTGATGATCACCGTGCCGCTCGCCGCCGCCGGCTGCTTCGCGTTCCTCTGGCTCACGGGCCAGTCGATCAACGCCGTCTCGCTGATCGGCGTGGTCGTGATGATCGGCATGGCGGACAACGAGGCGGTGGTGAAGCTCGACGCGATCCGGCGCTTCCGCGAGGAGGGGCACTCGATCCACGACGCGGTGCTGCTCGGCGGACGGCAGCGGCTCCGGGCGATCACGATGACGTCGTTGACGACCATCTTCGGCGTGCTGCCGCTCGTCTTCGGCATCGGCTCGGGTGGCGCGCTTTACCAGCCGCTCGCGGCCGCCGTGATCGGCGGCGCGATCTCGGCGCAGGTCGTGACCTTCTTCCTGCTCCCGGTCGCGTATGCGCAGCTGGAGCTGCGCAACGAGCGGCGCGCGGCGGCGGCGGCCGCGGCGGGCGCGAGCCCCGCGCTCGCCGAGAACTGAGCGATGATCCGCTGGGCGGTCGCGCGGCCGGCGGTGGTCTGGGCGATCACCGCCGTCGTGATGCTCGCCGGCGCGGTGAGCTTCTCGCGGCTGAGCCTCGCGACCGCCACCGAGGTCGAGCTGCCGCGGCTGCAGATCGTCGCGCAGTGGCCGAGCGCGTCGAGCGAACTCGTCGAGATGTACCTCTCGTCTCCTATCGAGGCGGCGGTGCAGTCGGTGCGCGGCGTGCGCAAGACGAGCAGCGAGTCGCGCGACGGCAACGCCCGGCTGACGGTCGAACTCGACGCGAAGGCGGACGTGCAGATCACGCGCCTCGCGATCCTCGAGCGGCTCGAGCTGCTGCGCACCGAGTATCCGATCGGCGTGGTGCCGCCGGTGGTGAGCAACTTCGTCCCCGAGGAGCTGAGCGAGGCGCCGCTGCTGCGGGTGCTGCTCAGCGGCCCCTACACGCCGGGCGCGATGCAGCGCGTGGCCGACGAGCGGATCACGCCGCGGATCAGCGCGGTACCCGGCGTCGCCGGCGCGCAGGTGGGCGGCGGCACCGAGTTCGGCGCCAGCGTCTCGTACGACGCGAGCCTGCTGCGCCAGCTCGGCATCTCGCCGAACGCGATCACCGACGCGATCGCGAACTCGCGCGTGGTCGCCGCGCTCGGCACCGAGCGGATCGGCGCGAGCAAGCGCGAGGTGGTGCTGCGCGACCAGCCGGGCGCGATCGAGGAGCTCGAGGACCTGCCGATCCGCGGGCGCGGCGCGAAGGTCTTCCGGCTCGGCGAGCTCGCCAAGGTCCGCCCCGAGGAGGACACGCGCGGGTTCTTCTTCCGCGTCAACGGCAACACGGCGCTGAGCTTCACGGTCACGCGCGAGCCCAGCAGCGATGCGATCCGCACGGCTAAGGCGGTGCGCGAGGCGATGAAGGCGCTCGGCCCGTCGCTCCCTCCCGGCGTGCGCTACCGCATCGTCGCCGACAACTCGATCGACCTCGCCGAGCAGCTGCGCGACCTCTTCCTGCGCGGCCTGATCGCGTTCGCCGCCGTGACCGTCGTGCTCGCGATAGCGCTGCGGAACTGGCGCGCGGTCGCGCTGGTGATGGGCAGCGCCGCGGTCGCCGTCGCCGGCACCGCGCTCGGGCTCTACCTGCTGAGGATCCCGGCGAACATGCTGACGCTCGCCGGCCTCGGGATGGGCATCGGGGTGCTGGTGCAGAACGGGCTCGTGATCGTCGAGCGGCTCCGCGGTTCGGCCGACACCACCGAGGGCCGGGCCGAGGTCGCACGGCGCATGGTGCCGGCCGTGCTCGGGTCCACGCTCACCACCGCGGTCGTGCTCTTCCCGTTCCTCTACCTGCAGGGGAATGCGCGGGCGGCCTTCTTCCCGTTCGCGGCCGCGTTCACGCTCGCGCTCTTCTGCTCGATCGTCAGCGCGGTCGTGATGATCCCGGCGCTGGCGAAGGGGCACGGACTGCAGGCGACGCACTGGCCGGCGATGCAGCGCGCGTACGCCTGGATGGTGCGCGGTACGCTGCGCTGGCGCTGGGCGACGCTGCTCGTGACGGTCACGGCGGTCGGCGGGCTCACCTACGCCTTCATCAAGAAGGTGCCGCGCTTCTCGTTCGGCGGGTTCGGCGGGCAGCGCACGACGATCTCGGTGAGCCTCTCTTTCCCGCGCGGCTCCGACCCGGCGACGCTCGACGCCGCGATGCAGGAGATGGAGAAGGTCGTCGTCGGCCGGGAGGGCGTCGCCGAGGTCATCGCGCAGAGCCGCGGCCCCTTCGGCGCCGGGATGTTCGTCACGTTCCGGCGCGAATACGAGCTCGGCGCCGTGCCGCTGCAGCTGCAGGAGGAACTCACGGCGCGCGCGGTCTACATCGGCGGCGCCAGCATCAGCGTGCAGGGCCAGGGGCAGGGCTTCAGCTCCGGCGGCGGGATGGGGACGATGAGCACCTTCCGCATCCGCGTGCTCGGCTACTCGTACGCCGCGGTCGCACAGCTCGCCGAGGACATCCGCCAGCGGCTGGAGCGGATCACGCGCGTGCGCAACGCCGTGGTGACCAGCGGGAGCTTCTTCGGCGGCGACCGCGCGTACGCGGTGACGCTCGAGCCCGACCGCGACGCGCTCGCGCGCTACGGCATCACGGCGCAGCAGTTCACCGCCGCCGTGCGGCGCGAGGTGCAGGGGTCGGTCGGCGGGCAACGGCTGGAGATCGGCGGCGAGGAGATCCCGGTGAGCGTGAAGGCGCAGGGCGCCCGCGACCGGTCGCTCGACGAGCTGCGCGACGCGCTGATCCCGACCGGCGGCGGCAGCACCGTGCGCGTCGCCGACCTCTCCGACGTCGGCGAGCGCGAACAGCTCAACACGATCACGCGAGAGGACCAGCAGTACCTGCGCGTCGTCGCCTACGAGTTCCGCGGGCCGGCGCGTCTCGCCAACCGCACGCACGCCGCCTTCATGCAGAGCATCAGCGTGCCGCCGGGGTTTCAGGTGCAGGACGAGCAGACCTTCCAGCGCGAGCGCGACACGAGCCAGCGCGGCCTCTGGCTCGTCTTCGGCATCGGCGTGGTGCTCGTGATCCTCTCGGTCGCGATGGTCTTCGACTCGGTGTGGGGCTCGTGGATGGTCTTCCTGTCGCTGCCGGTCGCGCTGGCCGGCGTCGAGGCCGCGTTCTGGCTCGCCGGCGCGAGCTTCACGCGCGAGGCCGCGGTGGGCGTCATCCTCGTGGTCGGCCTGGCGGTGAACCAGAGCATCCTGCTCGTGGACGACGCGCTCGAGCGGAAGCGCGCCGACCGCAGGCGACGGCTGCCGCCCGGCCGCGTCTATCGCGCCGCGCTCGACCGTTCGGGGATGATCGTGATGGTGACGCTCACGACGCTGGCATCGCTCATCCCGCTCGCGGTCGGCACCGGGAGCGACACGCTCTTCGGCGCGATCGCACTCGCGACCGCGGGCGGCACGCTCGCCGGCACGCTGGGCGCGATGCTGATCATGCCGGCGGTCCTCGCGGGCCGCCGGCGCCGGTTCACTCCCGCGTAGCCGGCGGGCGCTGCGCCCGGCGGGCGTCCTGCGCCTGCTTCGCGCGTCGCGCCTCGCGCTCCCGACGCTCCTCCGCCTCCTCCTTCTCCTCGCGCTCGTCGTCGGCGAGGTCCACGCTGAGCGGGAAGAAGACGGCGCTCTTCACGCCCGGGTACGGGACGTCGTAGCCGCGCGCCTCGTGCCAGAGGATCCGGTTGAGCCGGTCGCTCGGCGCCGCGTCGGGTTCCGAGAAGTTCATCCGCGCTGAGGCGCGCGCGGCGGCGCGCCGCTCGCTCGCGTGCGGACCCGTGATGTCGCCGACGCGCACGTTCACGTCGTGCAGCGTCTGCACCGGCATCAGCGCGGTGAATGGCGTGAGGTCCGGGGCATCTCCGGCGCCGAGGAAGCTCGCGCGCATCTCGGTCGCGACGAGGTCGAACATGCTCATGGCGGGCAGGCCGAGGATGAGCTCGATCGTGCGCACCATCGACGGCTGGCTGTAGAAGGTGCTGTCCACCACGCCGCGCCGCGCCCACGGGCTCGCGACGAGCGCGACCGTGCGGTGGCCGTCGATGTGGTCCACCGCGTCCTGCGCGTCGTCCTCGACGACGAGGATCGCCATCTCCTTCCAGAAGCTCGAGTGGCTCAGCCCCTCGACGAGCCGGCCGAGCGCGAGGTCGTTGTCGGCGACGCAGGACTTCGGCGTGCACCAGCCGGCGCTCGTGCCCTCGGTGTGGTCGCTCGGGAGCAGCACGAAGGTGAGCGCGGGCATCTCGCCCTTCGCCTCCCACTCCGTGAGGTGGTCCAGCACGACCTCGACCTTCGCGACGTCGGGCACGCCCTGCGTCCACCCCGGGTACTCGCGCACGAGCGTGCGGTCGAGCGACGGGATCGCGCTGCGCGTGTCGTACATGCTCGCGAAGAGCCGGCGGAAGTGGCCGGCCGGCAGCGTGTCGCGTCCGCGGAACTGGTCGAGCATCCGCGTGCGCACCGCCGCCGAGTCGTACGCCGGCACCGGCGCGTACTCGCCGAAGTTCAGCACGCGGTGCCCCTTCTGCATCGCGGCCTCCCAGAGGAAGCCGCCGCTCGAGTACGCGAGGGGGTCGTCGGCCTGGCTCGGATAACTGCGCCCGTTGTAGAGCGGCCAGTACGGGTACTCGGTCTCGTTCGCCTGCGTGAGCCACTGGTGCCCGTCGGCGCTGTTGCCGCCGCTCGCGAAGAAGTGGTCGAGCACCACGAACTGCTCGGCCAGCGCGTGCGCGTTCGGCGTGACGTCGCGACCGTAGAGCACGAGCGAGCTGTCCGACGCACCCTTGCCGATGTCGCCGAGCACCTGGTCGTAGGTGCGGTTCTCGCGGATGACGTAGACGACGTGCTTGATCGGCGACGGCTCGCCGGGCCGTTCGGGGATCGGCTGTGACGCCGCCGCGCGGCGCGGGCGGAGGTCGCGCGCGGTCTCCGAGCTCAGCGTGAGCCGGTTGTTCTGCGCGACGCTCGTCGTGAAGCCGGTCAGCTGCGCCGCGTCGGGGATCGCGATGATGTTCACCGACCCGCGCACGGCGTGCACGTAGCCGCCGGTCTCGCCCGGATGGCCGCCGGTCGTGCCCTGGCCCGAGCCCACGCCGAGCAGCGTGCCCACGGCGAGGTAGGTGCCGTCGTCGCTCACGTCGAGCGAGGACGGATACCAGCCGGTCGGGATGAGCCCCTGCAGCCGCGCGCGGCCAGCGTCGCCCACGTCGTACATCGCGACCGCGTTCAGCCCGCCGAGCGCGACGAACAGCGTCTTCGCATCGGGCGAGAGCGCGACCGCCGTCGGCGCGAAGCCGATCTTCCGCTCGTGGAACGGCGCGATGACGATCCGCTCGGCGACGCGCGCGCGCCGCGTGTCGACGATGCTCACGACGTCGGAATTCCCGTTGGCGACGTAGAGCAGCCCGCGCGCCTCGTCCCACGCGAGACCGGTCGGATGCAGGTCGGTCTCGACGCTCGCCGTCACGGTGCGCTGCACGAGGTCCACCTGCACGACGCTCCCGCGCGCCGCGATGCCGCGGCCATCCACGCGCACCGCCTCGACGCGCGGGTCGCAGCACTGCATCGCCGCGCGGTCGCGCCGCGTCGGCTTGGGGCCGCCGAGCAGCGAGACCCAAGCGGTCGCACCGTCGGCGCTCACCACGCTCGCCACCGGCAGCACGCCGAGCTCGACGTAGCCGAGGAAGGCGCCGTCGTCGGCGTCGAGGACGGCGAGGCGGTCGTTCGCCGGGAGCGGCACGGTCATCGGCCGGTGGCCGGATGCGTTCCGGGCGCGCGCCACGCCGGGCGCGCCCGCGAGATAGTCGCCGAGCGAGTCGGGCTCGAGCGCGAGGCGCGCGCGGGCCGGCGCCTCGGGCGCATCGCCGGCACTCCACCCCGCGTCGAACGCGCGCACCTGCGCGACCACGCGCGCGCCCGGCGGCTCGCTGCGCCCCGGCAGCCGATTGTTCGCGATCGCGCTCGGCAGCCGGCCGATGCTCGTCACGATCGCGCGGCCGGTGGCGGCGTCGAATGCGACGCCCTGCACGCCGGGACGGCCATCGAACGCGCCATGGCTCACCACGCGGTTCTCGCGCCAGTTCATCCGGTACGCGCCTCCGGGTGCCGTCACCCACAGTTCGGCCGAGCTC
Source organism: uncultured Gemmatimonas sp. (assembly GCA_964537945.1). Classification (GTDB taxonomy): domain Bacteria; phylum Gemmatimonadota; class Gemmatimonadetes; order Gemmatimonadales; family Gemmatimonadaceae; genus Pseudogemmatithrix. Next base: position 9,020 of record CAZIDS010000125.1, read on the forward strand.
GCGCCGAACTGCACGCCGCCGATCTTCCCGCGGAACACGGACTG
>CAZIDS010000126.1:0-9049 GCA_964537945.1 uncultured Gemmatimonas sp.
CCCTTGAACTCCTCGAAGATCACGTCGTCCATCCGCGAGCCGGTCTCGACGAGCGCCGTCGCGATGATGGTCAGCGAGCCGCCGCCGTGCTGCGGCAGGATGTTGCGGGCCGAGCCGAAGAAGGCCTTCGGCCGCGCCATCGCCGAGGTGTCGAGGCCGCCCGAGAGCGTGCGGCCGGTGCCGCGCTCCGCCGTGTTGAAGGCGCGCGCCATGCGCGTCAGCGAGTCGAGCACGATGATCACGTCCTTCCCGGTCTCGACGAGGCGGCGCGAGCGCTCGATCACCATCTCCACCACCTCGACGTGCCGCTTGGCCGGCTGGTCGAAGCTCGACGCGATCACCTCGCCCACGCCCCACGAGATCGCCTCGCTCACTTCCTCGGGGCGTTCGTCCACGAGGAGGATGAGCAGCGTCGCCGTGGGGTGGTTCACCGCGATGCCCTCGGTGATCGCCTGCATCAGCATCGTCTTGCCGGCGCGGGCCGGCGCGACGATGAGCGCACGCTGGCCGAAGCCGATCGGTGCGATGAGGTCGATCGCGCGGCGCGTGAGTTCGGGGCCGCCCTTCGCCGGCCGTCCCGTCTCGAGCGTGAGCCGGCGGTCCGGGTACGAGGCCGTGAGCGCCTGGAAGTCGGCGCGGCGCTGGCCCTCGACGGGTTCGGCGCCGTTGAGCGTCACGATCTCGGCGACCGAGATCCGCCCGCGGTGGTCGCGCCCCGTGCGCGCGACGAGCGCGTCGCCGCGGCGGAGGCCGAACTGCCGCACCAGCTGCGGCGCCACCCACGCATCGCCCTGCTCGTTCAGGTAGCTGAACTCGGCGCGGCGGATGAAGCCCGCCTCGCGCGCCGGGTCGAACCAGCCAGTCGTCTCGCCGTCCACGACGAGGATCTGCGGCGCGCCGCCCTGGTCGCGCGACTCGTAGTTGTCGCCGCCCTGGCGATCGCCACGGTCGCCGCGCTCGCTGCGTTCGCCGCGATCCCCACGATCATTGCGGTCCCCGCCGCGGCGGCGCCCACGCTGCCGGCGCCCGCGACGGCCGCGGCCGCCACGCTCGCCGCGCTCCCCGCGATCCTGCCAGGGACGGTGGCCGTTGTTCTGCTGTGAGGTGCCGCCCGTCCCCGCATCGGGGGAGTTCGCGGCGGCGGCGCTGTCGCCGCTCTCGGCGCCCTGCGCCGGGGCATCGTTCTCCGGCCCGTCGTAGGCCGGCGAGTCATCGTACTCGGGCGCCGGGGAGGGCGCTTCGGCGACGGGGGCCTCGGAGGCCTCTCCCGCGTCGCGGTACGGATCTGCTTCGAGATTGGCGTCAGGTGCGGCATCGCCCTTCTTCGGGCGCGCACCACGCCCACGACGGGGCGGACGGCGGCGTTCGGTCATGCAATTGGGTGTGGGACCACGAGGGTCGTCGTGCGGCGGATGCGGCCGCAGGTCCAGCGATATGCTCAGCGAGCGTCCTGACGCATCCGACCAGGTCCCGGCCAGTGTGCCGGGGAGGCGCCGCGCTCAAGGGCGGGGCGGGGGAGCGTCGGGATCGCGATCGTCCGGTGGGACACGGCCTCACCGCGACGTTCGGTATCTCAGTATCACCCATCCCGGCACCCGGCGCAACCCTCCCGCCGCCCGATGGGCCGTTCTGCCGCCCTAGACGAGGTCGGGCGGGACCTGCTCCCGCACGATCCTGATGACCCGGCGCGTGAGGTCGATCGCCCGCACCACGCTCTCGCGGTGCGCGGCCGGCAGTTCCTCCATCTCCAGCAGTTGCAGCTCGGCCAGCAAGGCGGCGAGCGGATTGTTGAGCGTGTGCTGCAGTCCCTTCGGCTTGTCCGGCGCGTTCACTGGGGTTCTCCGGTACAACGGGTGGAGCGAAGCCGATAACTTCCACGAATGGTCCGCTCCGCGCCAGATGCGCGCGCCGCCGTCGCGGCGGCCGTCGCGAACTACAAGTCCGAGGCCGACATCCCCGCGCTCCTCGCCCGCCTCGATGCGATCTGCGCCGAGACGGGGAGCACGGCCGAGCTCGTCGCGGCCGTCGAGCCGTTCCGCGAGATCCACGAGGTCGCGGGCCCGGTCTACGAACGCGTCGTCGAGCGCGAGCCGGAGAACGCCGCGGCCCTCGTCGCGCTCGCGAACGCGTACTGGCTCACTGGCCGCGGGCCCGACGTCGTCGGCGCGATCGCGTCGCGCGCGCTCGCGGCCGACCCGTCGAACCGCGCCGCCTGGCACATGTGGGCACTCACGGAGCCGTCGCCGCGCGGCCGCATGAACCGCTGGCACCAGGTCACCCAGCGCTTCCCCGACGACAAGCTCGCCCACGCCGCCCTCGCCGACAACGCGGCCAGCGTCGCCGGCGCGGAGAACGATCCCGTCGCGCTCAAGCTCGCCATCGGCACCTACGAGGTGCTGCTCTCCACGGCGACCGCGACGGCCGAGCGCACCGCCCTCGCCGACGCGCTCACGACGCTCAAGAAGTGGAGCGTCTGAGGCCGCGCTGACTCAGCGCGCCGGCGCCGGAGCGGGTGTCGCCGCCGCCGCGACGTACCGTCCTCGCTTCTCGATCACGCCGAGCCACATCTCGAGCTCGCCGGCGAAGACCTGCAGCCTCGGGATCCGCATCGGGTCGAAGGCGGGATCGAAGGGGCTCTTCGCGGGACCGCCCGAGACCATCAGGATCGCATCGAGCTGGTAGCTCGTCGTCTTCCCGCTGCGGCGGTCGGTCCACGTGCCGGCGCGCAGCAGCGCGCGGTCACGCGGCCAGATGCCCAGCGGGAGGGCGAGCGTGCGCATCTGCACGCCCGTGCCCGCCGAGTCCACCGCGAGCTGCGCGCGTGCGACCTGCTCCTGCACGCCCTCGGCGGACATCTTCGCGAGGTTCGCGTGCCAGAGGGTGTGGTTGCAGAGCTCGTAGCCGCCGCGCGCGAGGTAGCGGACCTTCTGCATCCGCCACTCGGTGCGCTGCCCCTGGATCCCCTTGTCGCCGAAGAACGCGTGCCCCTCGGTCGCGCTCGGCAGCATGCAGAACACCGCGCGTCCCTTCCATTCCGGATGGGTCGCCGCGAACGCCTCCCAGACGCCGAGCGCGCTCGTCGGGTCCACGACGAGCGAGTCGCCGCGCTGGAGGAAGCGGAACTGGCCGGGGGACGCGTCGTCGAAGGTGACGACTACGGGCGTCATGCCGGGCGCGACGTCGATCCGCTTCTCGACCAGTTGTCGCACGGTGACGGGACGATAGCCGCGCGCGTGCAGCAGCTCGAGGTCCTGCGCGAAGCGCTGCCAACTGCGCGACCAGCGGCTGTCGCGGTCGCCGATGAGATGGTACTCGAGGACCGGGATCAGTCCGAGCGTGTTCGGCGCGCGCGGTCCGGGCGTCTTCGCGGCGGTGGTGGTGAGCAGGAGGGCCGCGACGCACGCGGCCCGGACGGCGGAGCGGACCATGCCCGAAAGCTAACGGGACGTGCTCGCGATCCGGCGCGCCGGCTACTGAACGGTGATGGTGCCCGACATCGAGGCGCCGTGCACGGCGCACTCGTACGGGTAGACGCCGGCCACGGTGAAGAGGCGGTCGTAGGTGCCGGTGGTCTGCACGGCCGAGGCCGGGCCGTCGTCGAACGTCACCGTGTGCGGGTTCATCCCGGTCCAGGTGAAGTGCACCGTCGTGCCCACGCCGACGGTCGTCGCGGCGGGCGAGTAGCTGTCGTCCTGCACCTGGACGTTCGGCGTGGTCGCGCCGGTGATGCGCTCACTGCACGAGGTGAGCGCGAGGAGCGCGGCGAGGCCGGCGATGCGGCGGATCGTGGTGCGGCGGTCGGGGTTCATGGCATCACCTCACGACGATCGTGCCCCGCATGAACGGATGCGGGACGCAGTGATAGTTGAACGTGCCGGCGGTCCTGAACGTGAATGACCATGTCCCCGCCGGCACGATGAAGCCCGAATCGAACGCGCCGCCGTCGCCGACGATGTTGTGCGTGACAGCGTCCTTGTTCCGCCACGTGACCGTCGTGCCCACCGGCACCTCGAGCTTCTTGCCGAACGCCATCGACTTCACGTCGATGACGACGGTGTCGGCGGCCGCGGGCGACGCCGCGGGCGCTGCCGCGGGCGCGAAGCTCCGCGTGAACGCGCGCCAGTCGCGGGACTGGCTCGACGGCTGCGGCACGTAGCGCCGCATCGTGATCGGGATGGTGTACTCGAACCCCCAGCGCGTCGCGGCGCCGCCCTGCGCGATCCCCTCGAGCGTGCGCGACGCGACATTCGTCGCGTGCAGCGAGATCGTGTGCGGTGTGTACGGCACGCCCGCCTGTACGCCCGCGCTCCAGCCGATCCGCTCAGGGCCCGCGCGGTCCACCAGCGTCACCGCATCGGCTGAGAGCGTCGAATGCTCGGACATCCTGATCACGAGCCCGCCGCCCGCCGCCATCCGCGATTCGTCCGTGTTGTACGCGTGCGAGAAGAACGAGCCCTGCGCCAGCACGCGCACGCGCCCCATCTGTCGTGCGAGCACGAGGCCGCCGTCGGTGCTCTCGCCGGACGTGTTCTGCCCCGCCTGCACGTAGAGGTCGAACGGCGCGCCCTTCTCCTGCCGCATCGCCGCCGCGCGCGCGAAGAGCTCCCACTCGTTCGGGAAGGCCGGCGTGAGCAGCGAGTTCGACGCGTAGTTGAAGCCGACCACGCCCCACGAGCTGAAGCCGGTCGCGAGCGTCAGCGTGGGCGAGTTCACGAGCTTCCGGGTCGGAGCCGGCCCGAGGTTGAAGCGATGCAGCAGCTGGAACTGGATCGTGCCGACCGGGACGACCCAGCCGTGCGCGATGTTCGACGGCGCGTCCACCGCCGATTGGGCGCGCAGCGCACCCGACGTCAGCAGCGTGAGCGCAGCGAGCGCGGGCGCTGCCCGCGCGATCCTGGTCGCGATCATGGGTATGGCACCTCGTGAGGTTCCGTGGCGGGGACGCGGACCGACCTCCCGGACACTCAACGTACCCGGGAGTTCCTTCACCTGTCACGTATTCGCGCGCCGGGGTCCGGCGCCTCCCCCGTCCGCGGCCCCCCGCCTCCCTCAGCGAAGCAGGCCGAGCGACCGTGCTCCGTCGAAGCCCGGGAAGAGCCCGGCGGTCTCGTTCGCGCCGAGGTGCTTCGTGACCGCCTCGCTGAACACCGTGCGGAAGTCGGTCGTGAGCGCGAGGTCGCGCCCTTCGTAGAGCTGCTCGCGCGCGAGTCCCGGCCACTTCCCGTGCACCCTCCCGCCGGCCACGCCGCCGCCGATCGCGAACATCGCGCCTGCGTGCCCGTGGTCGGTGCCGCCGTTCCCGTTCTGCCGCGCCATCCGGCCGAACTCGCTCATCGTCAACACGAGCACGTCGTCCATCCGGTCGCCGAGGTCGGTGACGAACGCGGAGATGCTGGCGCCGAAGTCGGTGAAGCGGTTCGCGAGCTGCCCGGCAGCCGCGCCCTGGTTCACGTGGGTGTCCCATCCGCCGATGTCGGCGAAGGCGATCTCGAGCCCGACGTCGCTCTTGATCAGCTGCGCGACCTGCCTGAGCCGCTGCCCGAACTCGCTCCGCGGATACTCCGCGCCGTTCGCGGGCGTGTAGCGCGACGGGTTCGCCTCGCGCAATCGCTTCACCGCGTCGAACGTCTCGGCGCCGGTGGAATGCACGAGGTCGGCGGAGCCGGTGCGGTAGAGTGCCTCGAGCCGCTCGGTCACGCCGCCGGCACTGCGCACGGTGAATGCGTCGATCGACGTCATCGCGACCGCGGGCGACGGGCCCTGCAGGATGCGGGGCGTCTGCGGCGTCATCGCGACCGCGCGGAAGGGCTCGGGGTGACCGGCCTCGCAGGTGCCGCACGTCGCGAGGTAGCGATTGAGCCAGCCGTCCCGCGTGCCCTTCACGTCGGGCGTGCCGCTCTCCATGTAGTCCTGCGCGTCGAAGTGCGAGCGCGTGCTGCTCGGGCTTCCGACCGCGTGGATCGGTGCCAGCAGGCCGCGCGAGTAGAGCGCGTGCAGCGGCGCGAGCGCCGGATGCAGTCCGAAGAATCCGTCGAGGTCGAGCGCGCCCGCGGGGCCGGCGCCGCGCGTCGGGCGCGCGATGCCGATGTTCGGGCGCAGCCGGTAGTACTCCGCGTCGCCGAACGGCACGACCATGTTCAGCGCGTCGGCGGCGCCCCGCTGGAAGAGGCAGACGAGCACCTTCCCCTTCGCCGCCTTGGGCAGCTCGAGCGCGAACGCGGTGCGGCGCAGGAAGCTCGGGCTCAACCCGAGTGTCACCAGCGCGAGCGCGCCGCTCCTGACGAATACCCTGCGTTGCATTCAGGCCTCGAGGTACGTGGGTGCAGTCTCGTTCATCCTTCGACCTTACGCCTTCATCTGCGTTGGAATTCCGGCGCCCCGAGCGCGAGCCCCACGAGCTGCGCGAGCCCCCGCACCGGCGGGATCGGCCGCTCGCCGTCGGTCGCCTCGCCGCGCTGCAGCGGATTCCGGCCGTCGAGCAGGATCCCGCGCGTCTCCGGCGACACGCGCCCGCCGAGGAAGGCGCCGATCACGGCGTCCACCTGCTGTTCACGTGGCGCCGACGCGGCCTCCGTGGCGCCTGGCCAGCCGAGCGGATCCGCGCCCGGCAGCCGTCCGGCGCCCACGGCGAGGCCGAAGTTGATCCGGTTGAGGATCGCGCCCGTGCCCATCCATTCGCTCGCCACGTCGGGCCAGCCGTCGGGCGTCTGCCGGCCGTACACCGGCTGGCCGAGCTGCCCGACGACGACCGACGTGCGCGGCGTGGCGTCGGGCGCGGCGTTCACCGCCCGCAGCGCGCTCGTGACGACCTCGAATGGCGTCTTCACCTTGGCGCGGAACGCCGCGCTCGAGAAGAACTCCGGGCTCGTGATGATCGCGCGGACCACCTCGCGGATGTCGCCGTCGGTGCGGGTGAACACCTCTGCGGCGCGGTCCACGAGTGATTCCGGCGGGTCGTCGCTCACGAAGCGGCGCACGAGCTTCGACGCGATGTGGCGCGCCGTCGCCGGGTGGCGCGCGACGATGTCGAGCACTTCCTCGCCGTCCTGGAGGCCGCGGCCCGCGCGGAGCTGGTGACCGAGCACGACCTTCGCGCCGGCATCGTGCACCTGCGCATTGAAGAAGAAGACGCCCGGCTCGGGGAGCCGCTGCTCGATCGCGCGCGCGATCCGCGCCTGGCCGGCGCGCCCCGGTCGCGCCCCCGGGCGAGCTCCCGGCCGCGTCGCGCCGGCGGCCATCTGGTCCATCTGCTGCCGGTTCGGGCGCTGCGGCAGGAAGGTCCACCCAGTCAGCGCGCGTGCGACCTGGATCACATCCTGCTGCGTGTAGCCGCCATCCACGCCCAGGGTGTGGAGTTCGAGCAACTCCCGGCCATAGTTCTCGTTCAGGCCGCGATTGCGTGCCTGTTGTAGACGGGGTGTCTCGAGGCGTGGACGCCCGCTGTCGGCGGCGCTCTGCCAGTTGTCGAGGTAGTACAGCATCGCCGGGCTCTTCGCGACGGCGCCGAGGAGGTCGCGGAACTTCCCGAGCGCGCGAGGGCGGATCGTGCGGTTCTCATACTCGGCGAGCGTGTAGCGCTGCAGGGCGTTCTTGCCCGCGAAGACCGAGAAGTGATTGAGCCAGAAGTCGGTCATCACTTCGTTGAGCTGGCGCTCGGTGAGGACAGCCCGCCCGATGCGCGCCGTCTGCACCTCGGTGCTCAGGCGCCGCAGCCCCTGGACGGTCCGCCGGAAGGCGGCTGAGTCCGCTTGGCTCAACGAGTTACGGTTCGCGGCGCCGAGGGCCTGGAGGGCCTCGTTCGGCCTCGGGTACGCCTCTTGCAACTCGGCATAGGTCAGGTCGAGGGTCTCGAACTGGCTGAGCCAGTCCTCGAGGCGGCGGTCCTGGATCCGGTCGGGACGGAGTTGCTGCTCGATGTAGGCATCGACTCCCATCGCACGGATGCGGGCGACGTCCCCGGGGCGGGCGCCGAAGGTCAGGCGGCTCAGCACGTGCTGGACCTGTTCGTCGGCGGTCTGCTCACGGAGCGCCGATGAAGCACTCGACGGAAGCATGGGCGCCGTCGTCGCGTTGCGCGGTGCAGTGGGGGCGCACGCGGCGGCGGCCAAAACGATGGAGAGCGCGAGTCGTCTTATGGGCATCTGCCTTTGCGACGGACGGGATCTCCGAAGGTTAAGGCCGCCGTGGCCTGGGTGTGGGGCTCGGGCCCTCCGGCGGCCGAAGGTCATGGTGGGAGCAGGCGCATCGCGGTCCGGCGCGGCACCTCGGACCTCCGGTGGGGCGATCGCGTACCGCCTGCTGCTCACCGCCACTGTGCAGCACCGTTGGTGAAGTGACGTTCGCAAGTGATTCCGGGTAGAACTCGCGTGACGTGTGAAGGATTCATCCTTCAGCGGATCACGAGCCCCCATCAGAGCGAGGCGAACGAGGCATGCTGGATGTGATGGTGCAGTGGGAGCAGGAGCCCGGGGATCGTCCCGCGTTCGCGCGGGTCCGGTCGGTCGCGTCGCCCGAGACGGCCGAACAGCCGTCCCGCGACGTGGTGACCCTGTACGGGCAGCCGACGCCGGAGTCGCTGGCGTTCGCGCTCGCCGCCGCCATGGAGGCCCGCAAGGCCGGCCTCTACACGACGCGCGAGTTCGAGGTCACCGAGGCGAAGGGCATCGTCGGGGACGCGTCCTGGCGCGACCGCTCCACCGGCGAGCTCATCCGCCGGGACCTCAACATCCCGCTGACGGTGCTGCGCGAGACCGCGCAGGACCTGCTCAATGAGGGCGGTCAGGCGATCCGGCGGCTCCTCGCCGGGCTCCTGATGCCCGACTGGCCGGAGGGGACCCGCCGGGCCCTCTCGTTCGAACTCGCGGGGGCGGGCGCTCCCAACCGTTCATCCGACACGCTGGCCGCCGTCCGCCTCGCGGACGCCGCCAACTTCGACGACGACGGCGTCTGACCACATAGACGCGGGAGCGCGCCTGGGCGCGTGATCGCGGAGCCGTCCCTGCGCGAGCGGGTGATCGGCCCTTGCAGGGGGAAGACCGCACACATGTTG
>CAZIDS010000127.1:0-8968 GCA_964537945.1 uncultured Gemmatimonas sp.
GACAAGACGGCGCAGCGCTACGACCGCATCTCGTACCGCGACGTGATGGCGGGCGAGCTCGGCGTGATGGACCAGACGGCCATCACGCTCTGCAAGGAGAACGAGCTCCCGCTGATCGTCCTCAACATCCACACGCCGGGCATCGTGGCACAGGCGCTGCGCGGCGAACCCGTGGGGACCCTCGTCTCATGAGCACCACCGCACAGATCATCAAGGACGCCCGCACCGCGATGGACAAGGGCGTCGAGGCCGCCAAGCGGGAGTTCTCCTCCGTCCGCTCGGGCAAGGCGTCACCGAACATGCTCGACACCGTGAAGGTGGAGATGTACGGGCAGCTGATGGCGATGAACCAGTGCGCCAGCGTCTCGGCGCCGGAGCCGCGCCTCCTCGTCGTGACCCCGTTCGACAAGGGGCAGGTGAAGGCCGTCGAGAAGGCGATCCGCGAGTCGAACCTCGGCTTCGACCCGGCGATCCAGGGCGGCATCATCCGCGTGCCGCTGCCGGCGATGAACGAGCAGCGCCGCAAGGACCTCGCGAAGCAGGTGCACAAGTTCGCCGAGGACGGCCGCATCGCGGTGCGCCACGCGCGGACGCACGCGCGTGACCTCCTCAAGAAGCTCAACGGCGTCTCGGAGGACGAGGTCAAGCACGCCGAGAAGGACCTGCAGAAGCTCCACGACGACGAGATCGCGAAGATCGATGCGCTCATGAAGGCGAAGGAAACGGAGCTGATGGAGGTCTGAGCGGCCCCGCCGCCCCACCGATGAAAGCCCAGGAACTCCTCGCCCGCCTCCGCGTCCACGGCGCCATCCCGCGCCACGTCGCCATCATCATGGATGGCAACGGGCGCTGGGCGCGCGAACGGATGCTCCCGCGCCCCATCGGCCACCGCAACGGCATGAAGGCCGTGCGCGAGGTCGTCGAGGGCGCGATCGAGGCTGGCGTCGAGTTCCTCTCCCTCTTCGCCTTCTCGCAGGAGAACTGGCAGCGGCCGCCGGTCGAGATCAGCGCCCTGATGTCGCTCCTCGAGGAGTACATCCAGAGCCAGGCCGACGAGCTCGAGGCGCAGGGCGTGCGCGTCCGCGTCCTTGGCGACATCGCCCGCCTCGTCCCGACCGCCCGCGCCGCCGTCGAGCGCGTGGTCGCGCAGACGTCGCACAACACGAAGCTGACGCTGAACCTCTTCATCTCGTACGGCTCGCGCGCCGAGATCGTGCGCGCCGCGCGCCGCATCGCCGACGACGTGCGCGCGGGGCGCCTCGCCCCCGAGGACGTCGACGAGAAGGTGTTCGCCGAGCGCCTCTACACGCACGACTGCCCGGACCCCGACCTGCTGATCCGCACGTCGGGCGAGCAGCGGATCAGCAACTTCCTGCTCTGGCAGGTCGCGTACGCCGAGATCGTCATCTCGCCGGTGCTCTGGCCCGACTTCGGGCGCGCGAACCTGTATGAGGCGATCCTCGACTACCAGAGCCGGGACCGCCGGTTCGGCAAAGCGCCCGCCTGACGTCCGCGTGTCGGAGCTGACCAAGCGCGTCCTCTTCGCGGTGGCCGCGATCCCCGTCGTCGGCGCGGCGGTGTGGTTCGGCGGTCCCGCCCTCGTCGTCCTGCTCGCGCTCGCGTCGGGGCTCGCCGCCTGGGAGTATGGACGCCTCGCGGAGGCGTCGGGCCAGCGCCCGATGACCGCGTGGCTCATCGCCCTCGCCGCGCTGCTGCCGCTCGCGACGCACGCGGCGCACCTCGGACTCTGGATCCCGCCCCTCTCGATGACGGCGCTCCTCGCCCCGGCGCTCCTCGCGGTCGCGCTCTGGTCGCGCGGCGCCGAGGGCCGTCCGCTCGAGGCGACCGCGACGACGCTCTTCGGCGCCTGGTACACGGGCGGCATGCTCTCCTACGCCTACGCGCTGCGCTACCACCGCTTCTCGGTGGATGCACGCTCCGGCACGCTCCTCGTCGCGCTGCCGCTCGTGCTCACCTGGCTCAACGACAGCGGCGCCTTCTTCTTCGGCAAGCGCTTCGGCCGCCGGAAGCTCATGCCGTCGGTGAGTCCCGGGAAGACGGTCGCCGGCGCCGTCGGCGCGGTCGCGACCTGCGTCGTCGTGACGTGGGCGTACTCGCGCTTCCTGCTGGCGCCCCTCGCGGGGCTCGGGCTCTCGATCGGCGGCGTGCTCATCTTCGCGGTGGCGATGAGCGCCGCCGCCCAGGTCGGCGACCTCGCCGAGAGCCTGCTCAAGCGGCAGGCCGGCGTGAAGGACAGCTCCGCGCTGGTCCCCGGACACGGCGGCGTGCTCGACCGCGTGGACTCACTCCTCTTCACGATCCCGCTCGGCTACGTGCTCCTCGGCCTGCTGCTCAAGGTGGGCGCGTGACACCCGTGGCCGGGGTCGCGCTCCTCGGCGCGACCGGCTCGATCGGCGAGACGGCGCAGCGCGTCGTCGCGCGGCACCCGGAGCGATTCCGCTTCGTCGCGATGACCGCGCACGGCAACCGCGACGCGCTCGCGCAGGCCGCCGCGCGCTGGAGGCCGTCGCTCGTCGGTCTCGTGTCGGGCGAGGGCGCGCTCCCCGATGGATGGCGTGGAGGCCGTGCCTGCCTCGTGCAGGCGGCGACGCATCCCGACGCGACCGTAGTGCTGAACGCGGTCGTCGGCGCGGCGGGGCTCGAGGCGACGCTCGCCGCCGTCGGGGCGGGGAAGCGCGTGGCCCTCGCGAACAAGGAATCGCTCGTCGTCGGCGGCGCGCTCGTGCAGCGCGCGGCGCGCGCGCACGGCGGTGAGGTGATCCCGGTGGATTCCGAGCATTCCGCGCTTCTGCAGTGCCTCGCCGGACGCGTGGGCGGCGCCGGTCCGGGGCTGCTGCCCGTCTCGGGCGTCCGGCGCTTCGTGATCACCGCCTCCGGCGGCCCCTTCCGCACCTGGCCCGACGACCGGATCCGCGCCGCCGCCGCGAGCGACGCGCTGCGCCACCCCACCTGGTCGATGGGCCGCAAGATCACCGTGGACTCGGCCTCGCTCGCGAACAAGGCGCTCGAGGTGATCGAGGCGCACGTGCTCTTCGGCGTGCCGTACGAGCGGATCGAGGTCGTCGTGCACCCGCAGAGCATCGTGCACTCGATGGTCGAGTTCGAGGACGGCAGCGTGATCGCGCAGCTCGGCGTGCCCTCGATGGAGCTGCCGGTCCTCTACGCGCTCGGCTACCCGGACCGGGTGGAGGACGCGGGGGTACCACGCTTCGATCCGGTCGCGGCGAGCCCGCTCACGTTCGAGCCCGTGCGGCACGACGCCTTCCCGACGCTGCGGCTCGGCCTCGCGGCCGGCGCGGCCGGGGGCGCGGCGCCCGCGGTGTTCAACGCGGCGAACGAAGCGGCCGTCGCGCGGTTCCTCGACGGGGCGCTCCCGTTCGGCGGGATCCCGGCGGCGATCGAGATGACACTCACGCGGCTGGCCGGCCGTCGTGGGGACGACCTTCCCGCGCTCCTCGACGCCGACGCCGAGGCGCGCCGACTCGTGCAGGAGTATCATCCGTCATGAACCTCAGCTGGCTCGCCCCGCTCCTCGTCCTCGGTCTCGTGATCTTCGTGCACGAGCTCGGGCACTTCCTCGCCGCGAAGTGGGCCGGCGTCTATGCGCCGCGCTTCTCGCTCGGGTGGGGATCGCCGCTCTGGAGCTTCCGCCGCGGCGAGACAGAGTATGCGCTCTCCTGGCTGCCGATCGGCGGCTACGTGCGGATGGCGAGCCGCGAGGACGAGACCGCGGCCGTGCTCGAGGGCGGGGCCGAGGCGCCGGAGGCCGAACGCTCGAAGCACTGGGACGAGGAGTCGATGATCCCCCACGGCCCGAAGCCGATCCCCGAGGACCGGTGGTTCGAGTCGAAGCCGCTCCACAAGCGGCTGGTGATCCTCCTCGCCGGCGTCGTCATGAACGTCCTGCTCGGCGTCGTCGTCTCGACGGGACTCGTCGCGTACCAGGGGAAGCAGTACTTCCACCCGGTGATCGACTCGGTCGTGGCGGGGAAGCCGGCGGCGCTCGCGGGCATGCTGCCGGGCGACAGCATCGTCGAAGTGGACGGCAGGGCGATCACCCGCTGGGACCAGGCGACCGTCGCGATCAGCGATGCCCCGGGCAAGCCCATCACCCTCACCGTCGCGCGCGGGACCGAGCGGGTCGCGCTCGTGATGACCCCCGAGGCCGCTGAGGTCGCGACCGCGGCCGGGGACAAGGTGACCGTCGGCCGCATCGGCGTCGGCGTGCGAGGCCCCGCGATCCGCGAGCCGGTGACGATGCGCGAAGCCGTGGTCGGCGGCGCGCGCGTCTCGTGGAACATGGCGACGCTCGTGTGGAAGATCCTCGGCAACCTGTTCAAGGGCACGGTGCCGGTCTCGCAGCTCGGCGGGCCGCTCGAGATCGCGCGGTCGAGCGTCGCGGCCGCGCAGGAAGGGGCCGAGTCGCTCTGGATGCTGATCGCGCTGCTGAGCGTGAACCTCGCCGTGCTGAACCTGCTCCCGATCCCGCTGCTCGATGGCGGTCAGGTGCTGCTGCAGGTGACGGACAACCTCTGGCGGCGCGTGAAGGGCACCGCGCTGCCGGACGTGGTGAAGGAGTGGTACGCACGCATCGGGCTCGTGGCGATCGGGGCGCTCTTCATCACCGTCACGTTCAACGACATCAAGCGATGGGTGCTGTCGCTGATGGGGAACTGACGCCGCTCAACGGTCCGGCTCGAGGGTGAAGTCGGCGCGGAGGCGGTCGGCGTCCTCGGCGAAGCGCACGAGCAGCCGCGGCGTCCGCCGCTCGCCGAGCCGCGCCTGCACCACGATCCGGCGGTCACGCGGCAGCGTGCAGAGCGCGTAGAACCCGTCCGACTGCGAGCTGATCGCCGCCTCGCGGTTCCGCCACGTGATGCCGCCGTCGAGGCCGATCCGGAACGTGTCCTGCCAGCTCGCGACCACCGTCGCGTCGGCGAGCGGCGCGCGATCGGGCCGGCGCACGAGGCCGAACAGGCCGCTGAGCGGCTCGGCGTCGACGGGCGCGTTCGCGCATCCGGCCCTGATCCAGAGGGACGCGGTCTCGGGCTCGACGAGGTCGGTCGCGGCGAGCACCGCTTCTGCCTCGGCGGCGCGGTAGAGCATCCGCTCGTCGGAGCCGACGCTCAGCACGCGCCCGCCGGTCACGTAGACGGCCTCGAGGCGCGTGGTCGAGGTGCTCGATCCTCCCGCGACGATCGAAGCCTGCATCCCGGTGGCGAGCTGCGGCATGCGGATCTCCCAGCGGTCCTCGATCCAGAGTCCACCGGGCAGCTGCACGAAGTCGATGCTGCCGCCGAAGCGCGGTCCAGTGAGGCCTCCCGGCAGCCCGACGTACTCGAACTCGAGACGCTGCAGCGCGAGCGTGGCTCGGTCGAGCCAGAAGTGTCCGCGGATCCGCACGCGATCGCGCGGAGCGCCGACCGGTTCGAAGGCGAGCCCCACGCGCTCGGGGTGCTCGGCGTCGGCAGCGGCCAGCCGGAGGCAGTGCGTCGCCGCGAACTGCTCCGAGAGCAGGACGTTCGCGTCAGGCGCGTAATAGATGGTCCCGTCGCGCTCCTCGACCGAGTAGCCGAGCGCGGCGAGCTGCGCCGGCGGCGCGCTGCGGAAGGGCCGGGCCGCGAGGCCATCGCGGACGCTGCGGACCGGCCGCATCCGGATGCGGCCGTCCGGCTCCTGGATCGACTCCTCGAGGAGGACGCGCGCGCTCGGGCGCCCTTCGGGCGGTGTGAGCTGCGAAGCGATGAGCGCCTTCCGGGCCTCCTCGAAGAGCGTGGCGACCGTCTCGCCGGTACGGTCGCCGATCGCGCAGCGGCCGTCGGCACGGCTGACGACCGTCGGCAGGGCGATCGGGTCGTCGGTGAGGCGCAGCTCGACGCGTCGCCGCTCGCCCGGCCCGACGGCGTATCGCCCGAACAGGGTGGGTCGGTACCCGATCCGGAGCGCCCGGAGCTCGACCTCCACGGGAGGGAGGGGCAGGCGGAACACCCCCTGGTCTCCCGTGACCGTGCGCCCCACGACGACGCGGTCGGCCGCGCGCGTCGCGACGAGGACCACGCCTCCTGCCGGGGTCGTGCCGTCGGCGGACCTCAGGGTCCCGAGTAGTTCCTGACCGGCGGCCGGGGCCACGGGGAGGAGCGCGAGGAACGCGACGGCGACCGTGCGGCGACGAAGGGGCATGACCGTGGCTCCGCTAGAGGGGACCGGGGAGCCCTTTACAGGGGCTCAGAACGCGCCTAACTTACCGTGCTACAACAGATTCGGCATTCAAAACGCACTGCGCAGCGCAGGCAAGGATTTCGGATGGCGTTCGTCAAGTCGACGGCGATCGAGAAGCATCGCCAGCATGGGACCGACACCGGTTCCACCCAGGTGCAGGTCGCGGTCCTCACTGAGCGTATCAACTACCTCACGGAGCACTTCCGCGCGCACCACAAGGATCACCACGGCCGCCGTGGCCTCCTGAAGATGGTCGGGCAGCGCAAGCGCCTCCTCAAGTACCTCCAGCGGTCGAACATCGAGGCGTACCGCAAGATCATCGCCGACCTCGGCCTGCGCTACTGAGCGCACCCACCCCCACGAGCGCGCGACCGCACTGACGCGGATCGCGCGCTTCGTGCACAGTCCTAGAGAAAAACAGAATGATGCATCGCATTGAGCGGACCTTCGCGGGCCGCCCCCTCGTCATCGAGACCGGGCGCATGGCCAAGCAGGCCGCCGGCTCCGCCATGGTCCGGTTCGGCGACACGATGGTGCTCGCCTCGGTGGTCGTGAGCGACAAGAAGTCGACGCTCCCCTTCTTCCCGCTGACCGTCGAGTACCGCGAGAAGACCTACGCCGCGGGCAAGATCCCGGGCGGCTTCATCAAGCGTGAAGGGCGCCCGCGCGACGAGGAGATCCTCTCGGCGCGCATCATCGACCGCTCGATCCGGCCCCTCTTCCCCGAGGGCTTCCAGAACGAGGTCCAGGTCTTCGTCTACGTCGTCTCGGCCGACCAGGAGAACGACGCGGACATGCTCGGGCTCCTCGCGACGAGCTTCGCGCTCAACGTGAGCAAGATCCCGTTCTTCGGCCCGATCGCCGGCGTGCGCGTCGGCCGCGTCGAGGGCAAGTGGCTCCTCAACCCGACCTTCCAGGCGCTCGAGTTCAGCGACATGGACATGGTCGTCGCGGGCACCGAGGAGTCGATCATGATGGTCGAGGGCGGCGCCCTCGAGGTCTCCGAGGATGACGTCGTCGAGGCGCTCAAGATCGCCCAGAAGGGGATCGGCGAGCTGATCGGCATGCAGGAGGAGCTCCTCAAGAAGGAGCGCGCCGACAAGATGGCGTGGACGAAGACCGAGGTCCCGGCCGACGTCAGCAAGACGGTGACGAAGGCGGCCAAGAAGCGGATCGAGGACGCGATCAACCAGAAGGAGAAGCACACCCGCATCCAGGCGGTCGAGGCGGTCAAGGAGGAGACGAAGGCCGAGATGGCCACCGTGCTCCCGGCCGAGCAGCAGGGCTTCGTCGGCTCGATCCTCGGCGACCTCGAGTACAACGCGCTCCGCGAGCAGGTCCTCGAGACCGGCCTCCGCGTCGACGGCCGCAAGCCGACCGAGGTGCGCCAGATCTCGATCGACACGGGCGTGCTCCCGCGCGCGCACGGCTCGGCGCTCTTCACGCGCGGCCAGACGCAGTCGCTCGTCGCCGCGACGCTCGGCACCGCGAACGACGTGCAGCGCATGGACTCGATCGACGACGCGAAGGAGACCACGAAGTCGTTCATGCTGCACTACAACTTCCCGCCGTTCTCCACCGGCGAGGTGCGCCCGGTGCGCGGCACCAGCCGCCGCGAGATCGGCCACGGCAACCTAGCCGAGCGCGCGCTCCAGGGCGTGCTGCCGGCGTTCGAGGAGTTCCCGTACACGATCCGCATCGTGTCGGACATCCTCGAGTCGAACGGTTCGTCGTCGATGGCGTCGGTCTGCGGCGGCTCGCTCGCCTGCTTCGACGCGGGCATCCCGCTCAAGGGCGCCGTCGCCGGCGTCGCGATGGGCCTGATCAAGGAAGGGAAGAAGTACGCGATCCTCACCGACATCCTTGGCACCGAGGACCACCTTGGCGACATGGACTTCAAGGTCGCCGGGACGAAGGACGGGATCACGTCGATCCAGATGGACATCAAGATCCAGGGCCTCGACCTCAAGATCATGACCGAGGCGCTGGCGCAGGCGAAGCAGGGCCGGATGCACATCCTCGGCGAGATGGACAAGGCGCTGCCGACCGTCCGCCCGGACCTCTCGCCGTGGGCGCCGCGCATCGTCACGATGAACATCAACCCCGAGAAGATCGGCGACCTCATCGGCCCGAAGGGGAAGACGATCCGCGGGATCCAGGACGAGACCGGCGCCGAGCTCACGGTCGACGACTCGGGCCTCGTCACCATCGCCGCCGTCGGCGGCGAATCGATGGAGCGCGCGCGCCAGATGGTGCAGGCGATCACGGCCGAGCCGGTGGTCGGCGAGAACTACACGGGCACGGTGAAGTCGGTGACCGCCTTCGGCGCGTTCGTCGAGATCATGCCGGGTACCGAGGCGCTGCTCCACGTCTCCGAGATGCGCCACACGCGCGTCGAGAAGCCGGAGGACGTGGTGAAGAAGGGCGAGCAGGTCACGGTGAAGCTCATCGACCGCGACGAGCGCGGCCGCCTGCGGCTCTCGATGAAGGCGCTGCTGCCGAAGCCCGAGGGTACGCCCGAGGCACCGGCCGGCGGCGGCAGCGCCGGCGGCAGCGCGGGCGGCAACGGTGAAGGCGGCTCGTCGGAGGGTGGCGAGCGCCGTGAGCGCAGCGGCGACCGCGGCGAACGCGGCGACCGCCGTGGCGGCGGCCGCGGCGGGCGCGGGGGCCGGCCGCGCGAGTGAGCGAGCCGTCCGTGGTGACCGCCGCCTCCCCGGAGCGCGGCGTG
>CAZIDS010000128.1:0-8836 GCA_964537945.1 uncultured Gemmatimonas sp.
GCCGCCTTCCGCCAGTCGTTCGCCCGCTCCGCGGCGTGGGCCAGGCGCTCCACCGCCTGCGCGTGCACGCGCGCGCGTTCGTCACGTTCTCGTGCGGCCCAGCGCTCGAAGTCGGGAGCGTCGTCGGCGTACCAGCCATCGAGGAACGGGCGGGCGTAGGCGCGGACCAGCGCCTCGTCATCCCGCGCGCGCCGTGCGTCGTCGAAGGTCCACAGGTCGCAGGTGACGGCCGATCGCGCGAGCGCGACCTCGTCGCCCGGTGTCTCGAGCACGCCCTCGCCGAGCTCGCGGCGGATCTGATAGATGGCTTCGGAGAGGAGCTTCCGCGCCTTCTCCGGTTCGGTGTCGGGCCAGAGGAGTCCGACGAGGCGGTCGCGGCTTGCGCCGGCGGGCGGCGAGGCGGCGAGCGCCACGAGGAGCGCCATCCGCTTCTTCTGCGTCGCTTTCCCGTGCACGACGTTGCCATCGCGTTCGAGCCGCGGGGGACCGAAGAGCACCAGCGAGAGCATCGGCGGACCCTGGATCGTTGGCGCGGGGATGAGTTGACGGGGGGGCGAGAGGCGGTTGGAACCGACCGAGTAGGGTAGCGCGCGGTCCGGGGAGTCGCCAGACGAGCGCGCCCGGGCCGGCGTTATTCACTCTCGCCGAGGTCCTTCCATGCCGTTGCTCTCGCTCAGCAGCACCCCACACCGGACCGTCGTTCGTCCGCCTGCCCGGGCCGAGGTCACCCGGGCCGTCCCCGAGATCGAGACGCTCGAGCGGTTCGGGGTCCCGTTCGCCTGCTTCTCCCGCAGGGGCGAGGCGTTGATCGTCTCCGCCGAAGCCGACCGGCTCCTCGGTGAGGGGGACGGAAGCCTTCAATTGACGGGGGAGCTCGAGGCCGCCGTGCGGGCGGCGGACCGGTCGGGCCGCCTGATGGCCACGGCCCGCGGCGGTCCGACCTTCGAGGCGCTCCCGGTGCCGGCGCTCGGCAGTCGCGCGGCCTGCCGCATCGGCTGGGTGACGGTGGGCGCGAACGTGCTGGTGGCGATCGTGCTGATCCTGGCATCCTCCGGTCCGTCCGATACGGCGCCCAGCTTCGAGGGGCGTCTCTCGCTGCGTGAGCGCGAGGTCGCGGGGCTGATCGCGCGGGGGGCGAGCACGAAGGCGATCGCGGCGGCGCTGGGGATCAGCCCGCACACGGCGCGGCGGCACACCGAGCGGGTATTCGAGAAGTGCGGGGTGCGGTGCCGGGCGGCGCTGGCGGCGATGGTCAGCCGGCAGCTTGTCGGGTGAGGGAGATGGCTCTCTTCAGCTGTTGCGGAACCAGGCGGGGACACCCGGCACGTTCCGGAGGTCGAGCGCGAGGACCGTGCGGCCGCCGTCCATGACGGCTGCGACGTGGAACCAGCCTTCGGAGTAGAAGGCCGTGGTCGCGCGGTCGTGCTCGGCCATCACCGCGCGCGTCGAATCGGGGATGGTCGGGTGCAGCAGGAAGAGCACTTCGCCCACCAGCGGTTCGGCGCCCGCGAGCCGCTCGACCTTCGCCTCCATCGTGAGGGCGCCGTCGAGGCGCAGTGTGATGCTCGCAGAGAGGCGGCGGCCATTGAGCTCCTCCGGCTGCGTGCCGAAGAGGTCGCCAGCGGGGTCGGAATCCCACTCGCGCGGCCAGTCGCGGAAGCGCGCGATCTTGCGCTTCACCTCGGCTTCGGGGCTCGTGTCGGCGTCGTCGACGGCCAACGCCTCCGCTTCGACCGGCACCAGGCCGCCGGCCAACCCGGGCGCGATCGCCTTCACGAGGGCGGTGAAGTCGACCTTCTGCTGCTGGGCGCGCGACTCGTTGTTCTCCCGCAGCAGCCGAGACACGTTGTTGTCGGAATCCGCCTGGATCATCGGGTATTGGAATCGCGTCCAGAGATAGCCGCAGAGGAAGCCGCAGATGATGAGAGCGACCAGCGACAGCTGCGCGATGAGGCTCGCGGCGATCGCGGTGGGGCCGAGTTCCAGTTGCACGCGATCGCCGAAGCGGTCGAGCAGGTCGAGCAGCTTCCGGAGTTCGACGAGCCCGACGCCGACGATGATCTTCGTGAGCCAGTCGCTGACCTGCTCGAGGCTATTGTTCGGCTCGTAGGGGTTCGACACGGCGACCGGCGGCGGAGGCGGCGGCGACGGCCTGTCGGCCGCACCCGGATCGTCCGGCTGCGGCGGAGTCGGCGCAGGGGCAGGGACGTCGCCCGGACGCCGCCGCGGCACGCCGAAGAGGAAGCCGACGAGCGCGCCTCCGATCAGCGCGGCCCCCGCGATGAGCAGGAGTGCGATCAGCGCATCGGCGGTGGGGATGGCTCGTCCGTACAGCGCGAGCAGGGCTGCCATCACGGTGAGGAAGGCGGCGAGCGCGCTCCACGCCGGTCGGTCGGTGATCCGCCGCCGCGTGCCGTCTGGCTTCTTTGGGGTGCCGGTGCCTTCGTCGTCCTGCGGCATGCACTCGCTCCGGGTGTTCGGTTCGTGCCGAACGCTCGGCGCGAGCGCAACGCTCGCCCATCGGACGTTCGTCCTATTCGCCGCAGCGGCCCCGCGCGCCACCGTTGGCGCACCTCGCAACCGGAGCGTCGCGTGAAGCGGATCCTGAACTGCATCCCGTCCACCAAGCGGGAACACGACTGGGAGATGGACAGCGCCGTCGAGAGCGGCATGGTGGCAGCGGCAGCGCCTCCGCCGTCGAAGGACCTCCGGGCCTCCTGGTGGCCGATCGGCAACCAGGGCTCGACCGGATCGTGCGTGGGCTGGGCCGCCGCCGACTCGGTCGTGCGCTATGCCTTCGCGACCGCTGGCCGCATCCCGATGGCGAAGGACGCGAAGCTCTCCGTGCGCTTCACGTGGATGGCGTCGAAGGAGACCGACGAGTTCACGAGCCGGCCAACGAGCTTCATCGAGAGCGACGGCACGAGCCTGAAGGCCGCGCTCGACATCGCGCGGCGCTACGGCTCGGTGAGGAGCGACGTGCTGCCCTTCGATCCGCCGGATCTCTACGGCGGCAGCGCGGGCGCCTTCTACACGCTTGCGGCGCAGCTCCGGATCACGAGCTACGTGACGCTTCGGCCGGTGAGCGGCATCACCGCCGCGGCGCTCGTGAAGCTCTGGAAGGCGTGGATCGCGAACGGTGGGGCGATCCTCACCCGCCTCGACGTGGACCAGACGTGGGACGACGTCGGCACCGACGGCAAGCTCAACACGTACAAGCCGGCCACGACGCGCGGAGGGCACGCGGTGGCGCTCGTCGGCTACACGCCCGACCGCTTCATCGTGCGGAACAGCTGGGGGACGGGGTGGGGGGACAAGGGGTTCGCGTATGCGTCGAACGCGTATGCGGTGGCGGCGTTCAGCGAGGCGTATGGGGTCACGGTATGAACGGCGGCGCGCGAGCCGCGCTGGCGGCACTCCTCGCATTCGCGGCGACGGGATGCCGCGCCTCGCTTCGCGAGACGCACATCTTCCAAGTGACACGGCCCGGCGCGACGATGCCGAACTTCCTGAAGATCGAGGTGAACGGCTACGCCGCCATGGGAAACGCGCGCTTCGTCGCGGGCTACTACGACGAACGGGCGGTGGACCTCTTCTTCAACGAGATCCGGCCCAAGGCGCCTGACGCGCCTCCGATCCCGTCGCTCTGCGCGCGGCCGGAGACGCCGGGCGCGGCCTGCACCGGGGCCGAGACGACGGACGACACGACGCACGGCGCCTACCTGATGATCTTCTCGACCAATGCCGCCGCCGTCTCCGACGTGATCGGTCAGTTCGCCGAGAACCAGCTCGTGGCCGACGCGCTGACGACCTGGCTGCACAAGGACGAGATCAGGGAGCAGCGGGCCCGCACGGCGAGCGCCGCCGCGTACGTCCGGGCGCAGCAGTCGACGGTCGACCTCCTTGGCGCGACGCTCGGCAAGGACACCACCGGGACGAAGGCGAACGCCGAACGGGAACTGCTGCGGGCGATGCAGGTGGTCGCGAGGGGCCTTGGGTACCGTGGTCCGATCGACAACGTACAGCAGGTGGTGGCCTTCCTGGAGGCGAAGCCATGATCCGGCACCGGTTCGTTCCGGTCGTTCTCGCTGCGGTCACGATGCTTGGCGGATGCGCCCATCTCGAGGCGCGCCTTGCGGTGCTCGACCCGCGCGTCGCCGAACGGGAGCAATCCCGGCTCTACCTCCGTGCCGTGCTGCCGGAGATCCTGGCCCTCGACCCCGGCGCGATGCAGGGCTGGGTGGACGAGCTCGACGCGCAGCACGCCGCCATCTACGGACAGATCAAGAGGCAGTATGAGACCGCCGCGGCGGACGCGACGGACCCCCAACGCAAGGCGCTGCTCACGTCGCTCGCCGGCGACCTGCTCACCGAGTACCAGCAGGGCATCGGCACGCAGTACAAGCGGCTGGCGGAGGAGCTGGTGGCGTCGAACGCGCGCGTGAAGGCGGGGTGCGCTGGCGCTCCGCCCGCCGCCTCGTGCGCGGCCCCCGAAGTCACGTCGGCGGAAGTGCGCCGCTTCGTCGCGATCCGGCAGCAGGTGCTCGACATCCTGCCCAGGGACACCGCGGCGATCCGCGGCCACTTCGTCGCCGCGCGACCCGGCGCCGCCATCAGCCCCCAGGCCACGGCCCAGGCCGATGCAGTCAGCGCGACGATCGCCGCGCGCCCCAGGCGATCCCTCCTCAGCGGACGCGAGGCGGTCTCGAACTCGGAGTTCCTGCACGCGATCTCGAACGCCTCCGAGGCCGAGTGGAATGCGACGTCGAACCGCGTCTCGGTCCGGGGGACCTTCGGGAACATCGATGCCGCGGTGAAGGTCGATCCGGAGTCGGGCGATTTCACGCTGAAGGGGCTGTCGTTCGACCCGCGCGATGTCGCGCGCGCGGCCGGGCGTGTCGGGACGCAGGCAATCCTGCTGGCGGCGCAGGCCGCCGGGGTGCCGACCCCACTCTCGTCACCCGGCACGCCGCCGACGGGAACGAGCGGTGCGGCGCTCGCCGCGAGCGCGGCGACACTGCGGACCGCCGAGGAAGCGACCGCGAAGGCGAAGGCGGACAGCGTGGACGCTGATGCGGCGCTGCGAACACTGGCGGCCGCTCTGGTTGACCGCTACCGCGAGATCGGGGACGACGCCGCGAAGAACAGGGGCACGCTCGCGCTCGCGAAGGCGACGTTCGAGGCGCTGAAGGGCCGCATCACGGCGACTTCGGCGTCGGCCCCGGCGGCGGCAGCGCCACCGGCGAACCCGGAGGAGTGACCATGGCGATCCCGACCTACTCCGTCGTCCGCATCATCGGCGACAGCATCTCCGTGGCGGGTGGGGCCGAGCGCGCGGTGAACGAGGGGACGCTCGGTCGCGTCTGCCGCCGCACGCCCGGCGGGATGTACCGCGTCGCGCTGCAGGGCGGGGGGTGCGTGCTGGTCGGCGAGTCACGCCTTCGCGTGGTCAACGACGCCGGCGCGCCGGACTGCACCGACTGCGGCTGACGCACGTCCGGGGACGCATCGCGGTATCTTCCCCCGCGATGCGCCCCACGCTCTTCGCCCTCGCCTTCGCCGTCCTCGTCGTCACCCTGACGGCCGTCGCCCGGCGCCTGCCGATCCCGACGCCGATCCTGCAGGTGACCGCCGGCGCCCTCGTCGGCCTCGTGCCGGGGATCCACATCCCCGAGCTCGAACCCGAGCTCATCTTCTTCGTCTTCCTGCCGCCGATCCTCTGGGCGGCGGCCTTCTTCACGAGCCTGCGCGAGTTCCGCGCGAACCTGCGGCCGATCACGCTGCTCGCGGTCGGGCTCGTGCTCGCGACCACCGCCGCCGTCGCGATCGCGGCGCGGATGCTCATCCCCGGGATGCCCTGGGCCGTCGCCGTCGCGCTCGGCGCGATCGTCTCGCCGCCCGACGCCGTCGCCGCGACGGCCATCGTGAGCCGGTTGCCCGTCCCGCACCGCGTCATCGTCATCCTCGAGGGCGAATCGCTCGTCAACGACGCCTCGGCGCTCGTGCTCTATCGGACAGCCGTGGCCGCGGCAGTGACCGGCGCGTTCAGCTGGGGCGAGTCGATCGTGCGCTTCTTCATCGACGCCGGCGTCGGCGCGCTCGTCGGACTCGCCGTGGCGTGGGTGACCGTCCGGATCCTCAGGAAGACGCGCGACTCGCTGGCCGAGGTGCTCACCACGCTCGCCGCGCCGTACATCGCGTGGATCGCGGCCGAGTCGATCCACGTGTCGGCGGTGCTCGCCTGCGTCGCCGGCGGATTGTACCTGCGGCAGCATCTCTCCACCGTCGTCTCGCCGATGAGCCGCATCCAGGCGCGCGCCGTGTGGGACCTGTTCATCTTCCTGCTCAATGCGCTGATCTTCGTCCTGCTCGGCATCCAGTTCCCGATCATCGTCGGGTCGGTGGCCGAGGGGACTGCGGGGCGGCTGGCGTGGATCGGCGTGATCCTCTCGCTCGTCGCGATCGTGATCCGCCTGGTCTGGGTGCCGACGGCGACCTTCCTGCCACGCTACTTCAGCGCGCAGGTTCGCCATCGCGACCCGATGCCGAACCCGAAAGCGGTCGGGCTCGTCGCGTGGACGAGCATGCGCGGCATCGTCTCGCTCGCCACCGCGCTCGCGCTGCCGGTCGCGCTCGCCAACGGGCAGCCGTTCCCGTACCGCACCGAGATCCTGCTCATCACGATGACCGTGATCGTGATGACGCTCGTGGTGCAGGGCTTCACCCTGGCGCCGATCATCAAGCTGATGGCATTCGCGCCCGAGCAGCATCATCACAATGAGGAGCTGCTCGCGCGGCGCGAGACGGCGCGACGGGCGGGAGAGGCGCTGTCAGACCTCGCGCGCGAGCCGGGCGTGAACGCGAGCGACGTCGAGTTCCTCCGCAACGAGCTGCGCGAGAAGGTGCGCGAGATGGAGCACGGGCACGTGGCGGGCGGCAGCGCCGGCGGCCGGCGTCACCTGCGACTGCAGATGATCGACGCGAAACGGCGGATGCTCGTGCGCCTGCGCAACGAGGACGCGATCGGCGACGAGGTGATGCGGCAGCTCGAGACCGAGCTCGACATGGAGTCGATCCGGATCGGGGCGGGGGACCGGCGGTAAGGAGGTCGCCCGCGCTCAAGCGGTCGGGGCGCCCTCGTCGCGCTCCTGGAGACGAAGGAGCAGCGCATACCGGATGAGCCCGCGCTCGGAGTCGACGCCGAGCTTCGCTCGGATGTTCGTTCGATGGTAGGAGACCGTCCGGTCGCTGAGGCCGAGCTCTGCGCCGATCTCCGCTGAGGTCCGGCCCTCCGCCACGAGGCCGAGGATCTCGTGCTGCCGGGGCGTAAGCAGGGAGAGCGCGGCGTGGGTCGCCCGCAGGTGCACGCGATTGCACGCGGTGGGGACGCGCCGTGAGATGAAGGTCGCTCCCGACATCACCAGGCGGATCGCGTGGCTGAGCTCCTCGAGGCCGGCGTCCTTCGGAACGAACCCGCGCGCGCCGGCGTGCACGCACGCGTCCGCGAGCGCGCGGTCGACGTGCATCGTCACCACGAGTATCCGGACGCTTGGTGAGGACTCGAGGATCTCCGGCATCAGCTCGAGGCCGTTGCGGTCGGGCAGGGAGAGGTCGAGGAGGACCAGGTCGGGCTGGTGCCGCCGGACGGCATCGAGGATCTCCCCGGCCGTGGACGCCAAGGCGACGACCTCCTGCGTGTCCGCGAGCGCCGACCGGAGCGACTCGGCCATGAGATGGTGATCGTCGCCGATCACGATCCGCCATCTCGGCGCCGCGAGGATCGGTCTCGCGGTCGAGGTGCCTTCGCCCTCGGCCGCTGCAGCTTCCATCGACAGGCCCATGTGCCCTGAGTGCATCGCTCGCCCCCCTGTCAATTGCTACAGGCTTTGCGCCGGAGCGGCATCGGACGAACGTCCTACGAGCGCTGGCAGCGTACTCTCACCGGGAGTCGACGATGGCGAACCACGACCTGATCCGTGGGCGCCGCAATGCTGCGACCTGACGCATTCCAAGGCGTCGTGGAACTCGTCGTCGCGACGCTGGCGGCCTGGCGCGTGACGACGATGCTCTGCTACGAGCGAGGCCCGTTCGAGTGCTTCACACGTCTCAGGAGGGTCGCCGTCAGCGTCGGCATGGCCGGGGTCGTGACCTGCTTCCACTGCGCCCTCGTCTGGGTGTCGGCCGGCGTCGCGCTCGCGATCTACGGCATCGACTGGGAGACGATCCCGCTGCTGCTGGCGGTGGCCGGCGGCGGTTCGATCATCGAGCGCGCGCTCGGCGGAACGCAACCAGGTGACTGAACGGGAGGAGATCCGATGAGCTGCTGCGGACAGCCGGAACCCCGTCGAACCGGCACGACCCCTCGTTTGCCGACGAACCCCACCATGCGCGACGGCGTGCGCGTGCTCTACCTCGGCGCGTCGCGCGTCTTGATCGAGGGCAGTAGCTCGGGCCTGACGTACCACGCCGACGCGCGCAGCCGGGAGTTCACCGTCCACCGCGACGACGTGCGAGACCTCGTGCGCGGCCTCGAGTTCATCCGCGCGCCGCGTTGATCGCTAGCGGCGATCGTCCGGCAAGCCTGGCGAACGCACCTCGTCGGCGCCGAGGTAGGCGTCGAGTTCTTCCGGGGTCAGCACGCCCGCGTACTCCCGCACCACCGCGCCGGCGACGCCTTGCGCGCGGCGGCCGAGCAGCCCGCTCCATGCCCGGCTGAGGATCCCCCAGAGGAGCAGGCGCCCGGTCCGCGCCGAGATGCGCTGCTGGGCCGCCCACAGCGCCTCGAGCCGATCGGCCGGGAAATGCATGCCCAGCCGGTGTGCGACGCCGAGCTCGA
>CAZIDS010000129.1:0-8830 GCA_964537945.1 uncultured Gemmatimonas sp.
CGAGTAGCCGAAGCCGAGCGCGGTGAAGGCGGCGGCGAAGCAGACGCCGACCGAGGCGACGAGGATGGTCTCGTTGCGGCCGGTCGCGACGGCCCAGCGCACGAAGCGCGGCACGAAGATCAGCCCGGCGACCAGCATGCCGGCGAGGAAGGTCGCGAGCTGCCCCAGCGTGAGGCCGATCGCCCCGACGCCGATGCCGCCGCCCGCGGCGAGCGCGCCGAGCGTCGCGAGCAGCACGATCGCGATGAGGTCCTCGATGATGAGGATCCCGAACACGAGCTCCGACACCGCGCCGCCGACCTTCAGGTCGCTGAAGGAGCGCGCGATGATCGTCGTCGACGAGATCGCGACCATCGCGCCCGTGACGAGGCGCTCGAACGGCGTCCAGCCGAGCAGGTCGGCCGCGAAGACGCCGATCGTGAACATGATCCCCGTCTCGACGAGCGCCGCGATGCCGGCCGTGCCCGCGACCTGCCCGACGCGCTTGAGCCGGAACTCGAGGCCGATCGAGAACATCAGCAGGATCACGCCGAGCTCGGAGAGCGCCTGCACGATCCCGCGGTCGGCGACGAGCGGGATCCGCGTGTACGGGCCGACGATCATCCCGGCGGCGAGGTAGCCGAAGACCACCGGGAGCCGGAGCCGCTGGACGAGCACGCTCGTGCCCGCCGCGACCATCAGCACGATCGCGAGGGTGCGGAGGAACTCGTGCGCGTCGAGCGCTGCGGCGGCGGACTCGGCGAGGGCCATCCGGGGAATCTAGGCGGGGGATGCGCCGCGCCCTACCTTTTCGCGCGATGAATCCTGCATCGCCTTCCCGCCCGCTCGCCGCGCGCATCGCGCGCATCCTGGCCGTCACGGTCGTGGCCTGCTTCCTCGTGCTGCTGCCGCTGGCGCTCCCGCCCGGCGATCCGGTCGTGCCGCCCGCACCGGAGGGCGCGCGCCCGTTCGTCTGGGCGCGCGACTCGCTGTGGAACGCGCTCGAGTCGCGCTTCGCCGCCGCGCGCGAACGCGGCTGCGCCGATTCGCTCGCCCTGCGGCGCGACCTCGCCGCCTTCGACGGCGCGGTCACGCGACTTGGCGCCGTGGCGCGCGTGCCCGAGGACCCGGAGTTCGACGTCGTGGAGTCCGCGCACTTCGCGCTCGCCGCGCGCGTCGCGGCGTGCGGGGCCGCCCTGCCGGCCTTCGCGCGCGCCACGACGGCGATGCGCACCACGGTGAAGCGCCTCTCCATCGGATGGGATCCGAACCGCACGGCGTCGCGCGACCGGCTCTACCGCGCGCTCTACGGCGGCCGCGCCGCGCTCGAGGAGGCGATGCTGCAGCAGCCCGGCGCCGTCGGGCCGCTGCTCCTCGCGACCGACGAGCCGTCGGCGGCGCCGTCGGTGGAAGTGGAGGGCGTGCGCGTGCGCTCCGGCGACCTGCTCGTGTCGCGCGGCGGCTACCCGACCTCGGCGCTCATCGCGCGTGGCAACGACTACCCGGGCAACTTCTCGCACGTCGCGCTCGTCCACGTCGACTCGGCGTCGGGCCGCGCCTCGGTCATCGAGGCGCACATCGAGCTCGGCGTGAAGGTCGCGACGGCCGCGCAGTACCTCGCCGACAAGAAGCTCCGCGTCATGGTGCTGCGGCCGCGCGCGGACCTCGCGGCGGTGCAGGCGAGGCCGTTGCTCGGGCATCGTGCGGCGCAGGCGATGCTCGACCGCTCGGCGCGCGAGCACATCCCGTACGACTTCGAGATGGACTACGCGGACGCGACCAAGCTCTTCTGCTCCGAGATCGCGTCACAGGGCTATCGCGGCGAGCAGGTCGAGCTCTGGATGGGCCGCTCGACGATCTCGCGCCCGGGCCTCCGCCAGTGGCTCGCGAGCTTCGGCGTCACGCACTTCGAGACGCAGGAGCCGAGCGACCTCGAGTACGACCCGCAGCTGGTCGCGGTCGCCGAGTGGCGCGATCCGGCGACGCTGTTCGAGGACCACGTCGCGAACGCGGTGACCGACGCGATGCTCGACGAGGCCGACGCGGGACGCACGCTCACCTATCCATGGTACGAGCTGCCGCTGGCGCGCGCGCTGAAGGGCTGGAGCTGGATGAAGGAGCGCTTCGGCGGCGTCGGACCGATCCCCGAAGGGATGGCGCCCGCGTCGGCGCTCCGGAACCGCGGCTATGGCGCGCGGCACGCCGCGCTCGTGCTCGACGTGATGCAGCGGGCCAACGACTGGGCGCGCGAGAAGGGGTACCGCCCGCCGTACTGGGTGCTAGTGCAGCTCGCGCGCGCGGCCGTCAGCCGATCGGCAGCCCCTCCTTCACCTGGGTGAGGCGCGACCTCACGAGCTTCCGGATCAGCGTCGCGCCCGGCGGCGACGCGAGCGGGAACCGTACCGTGCCCTTGGAGAAGGTCGCGTCGCCGAGCGCGTAGGCGTGCTGCTTCACGATCGAGGCGCCGATCGGATAGATCGAGACGTGCGCCTTCCAGCCGGCGATCCACACGAGCGGCCTGCCGTCGATGCGCCAGCCCGGGATCCCGTAGCTGAAGACCTCCTCCGCCTTCGGCGCGGCGGCGCGCACGGCGGCCTGCATCGCGCGGAGGATGCGGCGGACGGCTGGCGGCTGCTTCGCCATGTAGGCGGCGGTCTGCTGCGCGACGGAGCCGGTCATGCGGTCAACCTATGCTGCCGCGGCCGCGTCGCGCGAGGGCGGGTAGATTCCGGCGCATGGCGCTCCGTCCGCGGCTGCTCGTCGTCGTGCTCCTCGCGCTGCCCCTCGCGGCCGCCGGCCGCGGCGCGCGGCAGGGACCGCCGGCGATCGCGATCACGCACGTGACGGTGGTGGACGGATCGAGCCGCGAACCGCGCGCCGACCAGACCGTCGTCCTGCGCGGGGACCGCATCGTCGCGGCCGGGCCCGCGCGCGCGACGCCGGTGCCGGCGGGCGCACAGGTGATCGACGGGCGCGGCCGCTGGCTCATCCCCGGCCTGTGGGACATGCACGTGCACACCGTGATGCCGGGCGGGCGCGAAGCGATCGCGCTCTACGTGCGCAACGGCGTGACCGGCGTCCGCGACATGGCGTCGGACTGGGACTCCATCAAGGCGTGGCGCGGCGCGATCGCCCGCGGCACGCTCACCGGGCCGCGGCTGCTCTCCGCCGGACCCTACCTCGAGGGCGGCGACTCGCCGATCGCGCACATCCTCACGCGCACGCCGGAGGAAGGGCGTGCCGGCGTGGATTCGCTCGTCGCGCTCGGCGTGGACCTCGTGAAGGTGCACGGCCAGCTGCGACCCGAGACCTACTACGCGATCGCACGGCGCGCCCGCGAGCGGGGCATCCCCTTCGCCGGCCACGTCTCGCGCGCCATCGGCGCGGCGAACGCGAGCGACAGCGGGCAGCGGAGCATCGAGCACCTGCTGGGCGTGCCGGTGCCGTGCTCGCCGGCCGAGTCGGTCGCGCTCGCGCCGCGGTTCGCGGTGCAGGGCGCGGTCGGCCGGTGCTCGTCGGCGCCGATCGCGCCGCTCTACGCGACGCTGGCGCGCAACCACACGTGGGTCACGCCGACGCTGACCGCGGCGTACGAGGTCGCGTCCTGGCCGCAGCGCACCGTGCCCGGCGATTCGCTCGGCTACCGCCTGCCCGCAGCGATGCGCGCCTTCGTCGCGCGGATCTTCCCGATCCCCGACAGCCTCCCGGCCGGCGCCGACTCGGTAGGCCTCGCGATGTTCGCGCTGCGGCAGCGGCAGGTGGAAGCGATGCGGGCGGCGGGGGTCGGGATCCTCACCGGCACCGACGCG
Source organism: uncultured Gemmatimonas sp. (assembly GCA_964537945.1). GTDB lineage: Bacteria > Gemmatimonadota > Gemmatimonadetes > Gemmatimonadales > Gemmatimonadaceae > Pseudogemmatithrix. The sequence goes on from CAZIDS010000129.1 coordinate 3,789, forward strand.
CCGCTCCGGAACAGCCCGCCCGGCTTCGGCCTGCACGAGGAGCTGAGTCTCTTCGTGCGCGGAGGGATGTCGCCGTGGGACGCGCTCGTGGCGGCGACGCTCGAGCCGGCGCGCTACCTCGGCCGCGAGGCGACGATGGGGACCGTCGCGGCGGGGAAGGTCGCCGACCTCGTGCTGCTCGACGCCGACCCGCTCGCGCGGATCGAGAACACGCGCCGCATCCGTCTCGTCATCGCGCAGGGCCGCGTCGTCCGCTGACGCGCGCCGGTCCTCAGTCCTCGAGGATCCGCGAGTGCCGCTTGGTGTCGGGCATCCAGGCGTAGACGACGAGCGACGCCGCGACGATCGCCGTCGCGTACCAATAGAACCAGCGCTCGTGTCCCGCCTCCTTGAGCGCGAGGGCCACGTACTCGGCCGTGCCGCCGAAGAGCGAGACCGCGAGCGCGTACGGCAGCGCGACGCCGATCGCGCGCACCTCGGCGGGGAAGAGCTCCGCCTTCACGACCGCGTTGATCGACGTGTAGCAGGAGACGGCGAGCAGCGCCGCCGTGAGGAGCAGGAAGGCGTGCAGCGGCGAGGCGGCGGTCTCGAGTGCCGTGAGCACGGGCACCGTGCCGAGCGTGCCGAGGACGCCGAAGGTGAGCAGCAGGCGCCGCCGGCCGACGCGGTCGGAGAGCGCGCCGAAGAGCGGCTGCACCAGCATGAACACGACCAGCGTCGCGGCGTTGACCTGCGATGCGACCGGCTTCGTGAAGCCGGTGGTGTTGACCAGGAACTTCTGGGCGTAGGTCGTGAAGACGTAGAACGAGAGCGCGCCGCCGGCGGTGAGGCCGAAGGTCGTGATGACGGCGCGCGGGTGCGCGAGCATCGCGCGCACGGGTGACGCGGCGCGCGTCGCGTTGCGGAAGCTCTCGGTCTCGTCGAGCGAGCGGCGCAGCCAGACGGCGACGACCGCCGCCATCGCGCCAATGACGAACGGGATGCGCCAGCCCCAGGCCTTCAGCTGGTCCTCGGAGAGCAGCGCCTGCAGGGCCAGCAGCACCGCGAGCGCGAGCAGCAGCACCATGCTCGACGTCACGTACTGGAAGCTCGAATAGAAGCCGCGGTCGGCGCGGCCCGCGCGCTCGGAGAGGTAGGTCGCGCTCGCGCCGTACTCGCCGCCCACGCTGATCCCCTGCAGCAGCCGCGCGAGCACGAGGAGCGCCGGTGCGGCGACACCGATCGTCGCATAGCCCGGCGTGACCGCGATCAGCAGCGACCCGCCGCACATCAGCAGGACGGTGAGCGTGAGCGCGGCGCGCCGGCCGTGGTGGTCCGCGTAGCGGCCGAGGAGCCAGCCGCCGACCGGCCGCATGAAGAATCCCACGGCGAACACCGCGGCGGTGTTCAGCAGCTGCGCCGTCGGGCTCCCGGACGGGAAGAAGGCGCCGGAGAAGTAGAGCGCGAAGGCCGAGTAGGTGTACCAGTCGTACCACTCGACCAGGTTGCCGACCGAGCCGCCGAAGATGGCGCGGAGGCGCTGGCGGCGGTGCTCGGGACTCGTCACCTCAGTCGCGCAGCCGCACCTGGTACATCGTCGGCCAGTACTTCCCGGTGACGAGGAACTGGCCCGCGACCGGTGCCTTCGCGATGCCGTTGAGCACATCGGCGTTCAGGCTCCGGTCGGGATACAGCTCGGCGAAGTCGTACGACTTCGTGACGACGCCGGTCGCCGGGTCGATCCGCACGATGCGGTCGGTCTCGTAGACGTTCGCCAGCAGTGCGCCGTCCACCCACTCGAGCTCGTTGATCTTCACGAGCGGACCGCCGTTGAACGTCACCTTCACGCTTCGCGTCGTGCGGAAGGTGCGGGGATCCACCACGCGCAGCGAGTCGGAGCCGTCGCTCATCCACAGCACGCGGCCGTCGGTCGCGAGGCCCCACCCCTCGCCCTCGTACGGGAAGGAGTCGAGCGGCGCGAGCGTCTTCGCGTCGTAGACGTACGCGACGTGCGACTCCCAGGTGAGCTGGTAGAGCTTCCCGCCGAGCAGCGCGAGCCCCTCGCCGAACCGGTCGTGCGGCAGCTCCCGCCGCGCGAGCACGGCGCCGGTCTTGAGGTCCACGCGGCGCAATTCCGAGTGCGCGTAGCGCCCGGTGCTCTCGTAGAGGACGCCGTCCTGCCAGACGAGCCCCTGCGTGTAGGCGGTCGAGTCGTGCGGATAGCGGGCCGTCACCTCGAAGTCGGGCGGCACGCTCGCCGCACTGCCGGGGCAGGCGAGCGCGAGGAGCGCGAGCATCGGGAGGAGGCGATCGGCGGTGCGCTTCACGTCAGGTCGGCGGGTGGGGTTGGACGCATTGTCGCCTCCTTCGCGGCGGCAGGCAATGGCCCGCGGCGCGCGCCGGGCGGCCAGCGCCGGGCGGCCAGCGCCGGGCGGCCTGCGCGGGGAGGCACGGCGGGCGGCACGCGGATGGACGCCGCGCGCCGACGGCGCGATGTTCCCGGTTCCTCCTTCCAGACTCTCATGCGCGCACTCGCCCTTCTCCTCGCCGCTCCGGTTAGCGCCCTCGCGGCGCAGGCCGCTCCCGCCGCTCCTGTCCCGCCCGTCGCGCAGCAGATCGCGGCGGCGGTCCTCCCGCTCCCCAGCGACCTGCGCGCCGGTGCGACGGTGATGGGCTATCGCGAACCCGGGAAGCTGGTCGTGCTCCGCGAGGGCACGAACGGGATGCACTGCCTCGCGCTCTACGTGATCCGCCCCGACTTCCACGTCGCGTGCTACCACAAGGAGCTCGAGCCGTTCATGGCGCGCGGCCGCGAGCTGCGGGCGCAGGGCGTCACGGGAGCGCAGGTGGACAGTGTCCGCTTCCGCGAGGTGCGCGAGAAGAAGCTCCTGATGCCGCCGATGGGCGCGCTCTACTCGATCACCGTGAAGAAGGAGCAGTACGACGCCGCGACGAACCACGTCAGCGGCGAGAACGGGATGCTCGCGGTCGTCTACATCCCGGGCGCGACCCCCGAGAGCACCGGCCTCACCGCGCAGCCTCGGCGAGACGGGCCGTGGCTCATGTTCCCCGGCACGCCGAAGGCGCACATCATGATCGTGGGGGCTATGGCGCCGTAGCGGGCGCGGGTGGCGGCTGCGGCGCCGGCACGCCGGCGCCGAGCCACCGCCCGGTGATCGCCATCGACCAGAGCGCGGCGACGGGCCAGGCGAGGCTCCCGAGGATGGCGCCGACCATCGCCACGCCGATCAGGCCGCCCGCGACGCCCGCCCACACGGTCACGGCCTGGCTGCCGACCGTCTGGCGCTGCTCCTGCTTCCGCATCTGCTGTGCGGTGCCGGGCGCGATCTTCTCGAGCCAGGCCGGCGGCTCTCGCTCGGCGCGGCGCGTGCGCGCGGAGTCCATCCCGGCCTGGACGCCCTTCATGAAGTCCCCGGGCGATGCGGCGATGAGCGCACCGAAGATGAGCACGACGCCGGCCGCCGATCCGACCGACGACGCGATCCAGCTCGCGAAGCGGGTCATCGGCCGGCCGCGCTTCCGCCGGATGAGCGCGAAGAGACCGACGCCGGCCACGCCCGCCAGCGCCATCCCGGCCGTGAAGACGAGGAGCCCCAGCGAACCGACGAGTGCGGCGATCGCGGCGAGGGCGCGCACGAAGTCGCGGGCGGGCGGAGGCGGGGCAGCGGGAGTCGTCATCGGAAGCGCACCTCGGCGGCGGGCACGGGCCGCACGCGCGGCCCGAAGCTGGTGATGTTGCTCAGCGTCCAATTGTGGTGGCGCACGACCGTCTCGGCGCTGATGTCGTCGTGCCCGACGGAAGAGTGTCCATCGCTCACCAGCGTCACGGGGAAGCCGAGCGCGAGCGCGCGGCGCGTGGTCGTGTCCACGCAGAACTCCGTGTGGATGCCGCAGACGACGAGTTCGGTGACGCCGCGCTCGCGCAGCAGCGCCTCCAGCGCCGTGTGATGGAAGGAGTCGGTCGCGGTCTTCCGCAGCTTCACATCGCCGGCCTCGACGTGGAGCCGGTGGTCGAGCTGCCAGCCCGGCGTGTCGTGGGTGAGGTAGCCGTCCTTCCCCTCGTGCTGGATGAGGACCACGGGCACGCCGGCGGCGCGCGCCTTCGCGGTCACCGCGTTGATGTTCGTGATCGTACGCGCGATCTCCCACGGCGCGTCGGGTCCCTCGCAGAGCTCCTGCTGCACGTCGATGACGAGGACGGCGGTCGGCATGCCATCAAGATGGCACGCGGTCAGCGCCGGCTGAAGACCGCCCCGTGCGGCACGCCCTTGGCGTTGCTGCCGTGCGGCCACGCCTTGTCATCGAAGGAGAAGCCCGCCGTGGTCGCGCCTTCTTCGCGGAAGCGCTCGTCGAGCGCGAGCGCGCCCGTCGCCGGATCGAGCGTGAGGAGGAACGCGCGGTTCCGGATCGACCCGTAGCCGGTGAGCACGAGCCGCCGGCCGTCGGGCGCGAGCGAGAGCCAGTGCGGCACGGCCGCGGAGTCGAGGGTCACGCGACCGGCCTCGCGCGGGGCGGACGGGTCCGCGATGTCGAGGCTCACGACGGCATTCAGCGCCGGCACCGTGACGACGTAGTAGTGGCCCGCGATCACCGGGATCGCGCAGTACGTGTCGGGCTTCCGCGGGAAGCTCGCCACGAGCTTGGCCGTCGGCCGTGCGCTCTCGATGCCGTCGAGCAGGAAGAGGCCGCAGTTGAAGGTCGAGACGAGGACCGTGCGGCCGTCGCCGAGCAGGCGCGGTTCGGCGGTGAGCTTCCCCTCCTCGCCCGGCAGCACGACGCTGCCGGAGAGCGTGTAGTCGGAGAGTCGCCAGAACTGGAGCGTGCGCGACGCCTCCGTGTCCCCCTCCATGTCGGTGGTCGTCGTGACGATGCGGTCCAGCGCCGGCACGATCGCGCCGCTGTAGACGCGCAGCTGCGGGTCGGCGCCGGGCGTGTCCGCCGACGCCGCCTTCACGGTGGCGCCGGCCGGCGTGAGCTCGACGAGCCCGCCCGTGCGCATCGCACCGCCCGCGCCGTGGCGCATCTGGAAGGTCGCGAGGACG
>CAZIDS010000130.1:0-8822 GCA_964537945.1 uncultured Gemmatimonas sp.
ATCGACCGCTGCGACCGGCAGGGCATCCCGCTCCTCTTCGTGCAGGACGTCTCCGGCTTCATGGTCGGCAAGGAGGCGGAGCAGGAGGGGATCATCCGCGCCGGCGCGCGCTTCGTCGAGGCGATGGCGACCGCGGCGGTGCCGAAGGTGGTGCTCACCATCAATCACGCGAGCGGCGCGGGCTACTACGCGATGGCGGGGCAGGGCTTCGACCCCGACTACATCTTCTCGTGGCCCACCGGCCGCATGGCGGTGATGGAGGGCGAGTCGGCGGTCTCCGCCGTGCACGGGCCCGCGCTCGCGAAGGCGAAGGCCGCGGGGAAGGAGCCGAGCGACGAGGTGCTCAGGTCGGTCGAGGAGATGCGCGCGGACTACGAGCACCAGCTCGACGCGCGGTTCGCCGGCGCCCGCGGCTACATCGACGCGATCGTGTATCCCGAGGACACCCGCACCGCGCTCGCGATGGCGCTCCGCGCGGCCTGGCAGAACCCTGGCCCTCACTTCGGGCCGTATGTGATCCCGCCGATGGTGCCGCCGGCGCGCTGAGCGCGCCGGCCCGGATCATCCGCGGCGCCGCGCCGCGGTCAGCGCCCGATCCAGTGGCTCCACTTCACGGTGAGCACGTTCGTGCCGCCGTCACCGAAGAGCGCGCCCGACTGCCGCGCGAGGTCGTACTGGCCCATCTCGTCGGACGCGTCGCGTCGCTGCGACCAGACGACGAAGAGCGCCGAGCCCGGGCGGTACTCCCACCGCAGCACCGCATTGCCGCGGAACTCGGCGACGGAGAAGTCGGGGTCGTCGATCGTGACGGTCTCGCCGCCCTGGCCGAGCCGCAGGCGGCCGTCGGGGAGCGTGGTGCGGTCGGCGCCGGTGTAGGCGTCGAGCCGGTCGGACCAGCGGTGCGCGCGCGGGTTCGTGACGCGGGAGAGCGTGCCGTAGCGGCCCGCGGCGAGGAAGGGCTGCGCGTAGAGCTGCAGCGTGAGGTCCGGCGTGAAGGCGTAGTTGAGCCGCGTCGTGAGGGACGTCGTGACCTGATTCAGCTCGCCGGTGATCCAGCGCTGTCCGTTCACGGCCGTCCTCGTCGCGACGTACTGCCAGGGCACGCGGTTCCGTTGCAGGAAGGTCCCGACGGTGAATTCGGCCCGCGCCGAGGGGCGCACGGTGAGCGTGGGACTGATCGCGTGCACGAAGCCGTTCGTGCCGAAGGCGCGGAGATAGAAGTGCCCGATCTCGCTGGAGACGCGGCGCCGCGTGTCGCTCGAGTAGCGCACGAACACGCCGAGGCGCGCCGGCTGCTTGAACGCCGGCCCGCCGCGCAGCTGCGTCACCGCGAAGACTCCCTGGTCGTAGCGGCTCTCGAGCGTGATCGCGCGGAACGAGTTGAACTGCACGCGCCCGGAAAGGGCGCTGCCGACCATCGTCTTCTCGCCCGACGTCGTCGTCTGGAAGAACGGATTGAGGTACAGGTAGCGGTTGCGCACTCGTGCAGTGCGCCGGAAGTCGTCATAGCCGAGCCACATGCCCGTATGGATGACGTCCGCGCGCGGGACGAAACCGAGGTCGTTCGCCTCGAAGCCGGGCGACTTGTAGTTCCCGACGAAGCCGACGCGATAGATGCCGGTGTTCTTGCCGATCGTCGCCGTCGCCGCGACGCCGCGCATCGAGGTCGCCGACGAATCCACGGCGAGGTAGGCCGCGTCGGGCCGCTGGAAGAGGTGCGTGATGTTGCGCTGCGTGGCGATCAGCGCCTCGGGGCTGCCGCGCACCTCGCTCATCATCAGCGCCGCGTCGAGGTTCCACGCGCCGCCGGCGAAGCGCCGTCGCGCGGTCAACCCGCCCACCACCGCGCCGTCGCGCAGTTCGCCGAGTCCGGTGCCGTCGAGCCGGCGATGCGTCGTCGTGACGATCGCGCCGAGCGTGCCCTCGCCGCCGGCGACGTCCTTGGCGACGCGCAGCACGCCGTAGTGCGCCATCGGCTCGACGATGCTGCGGCCACGCCCGCCGAGCGTGTCGGCCCAGCGCACCGCGGTCTCCTCCGTGAGGGCGGAGAGCGCGCCGAGCGTCCACCCCTGGGACGTCTTCCCCGAGAGCTTGAGCGCGCCAAGCAGTCGCGTGTCCTGCGCCCGCTCGCGATACTCGGCCTCGTCCGGCAGCGACCCCTGCGGCGTGCGTCCGATGCGCCGTGAATAGAAGAGCTGGTCGGGGCCCTGCAGCACCCAGTACTGCCCGTTGAGGATCTGCAGGAAGGCATCGCTTCCTTCGGTGAAGAAGGGCCGGCGCTCGGCGAACGAGTTCTCGACGCCGCTGAGGTTCACGATGCTCGGGTCGGCCTCGACCTGCCCGAAGTCGGGCGCGACGGTGCCGGTGAGCGTGAGGTCGGAGGTGATGCCGACGCGGAAGTCGAGGCCGAGACGCGGCGAGACCGTGTTCTGCCGGAAGAACGGATCGCCGGCGATGTCGGGGCGGTGGACCATCTCGGTCGCGGTGAACGGCATCGCCTCGAGGCGGCGCAGGTTGGCCGGGGGCCGCACGCCGCGCAGCGTGCCGAAGCGCGAGACGAAGCCGGCGAGCGCCGGCGTGGTGAGCGTCCACGTGCTGCGCTCGGAGCGCCGCGCGAGGTCGCGCGCGAACTGCACGCCCCACTCGGCCTCGGCGCCGGCACTGAAGCGCAGCTGCGAGAGCGGGATCCGGAACTCGACCGTCCAGCCGCTCGAGTCGCTCTGCACGGCGGCGTCCCAGACGGCGTCCCAGCCGAGGTCCTCGTTGAATTCCTGGTCGCCGGTGATGTAGCCGTCGCGCTTCACGCCCGCGGGATTCACCGCGAAGCGGAAGGCGGTCCGCTTGTCGTTGTAGCTGTCGATGATCACGTGCGCCCAGTCGGAGTAGCCGGCGAAGTCGCGGCGGCCGAGCGTCGCGGCGACCGAGTCCGGATGGTCGTCGTGGAGCCGCATGCCGACATAGAGCGCGCCGGCGTCGAAGAGGACGCGCGCCTCGGAGCGCTGCGTCGCCGCCTGTCCGGCGTCGGGCATGCTCTGCGTGAACGAGTCGGCGAGCGAGGCGAGCGCCCACGAGGGCTCGTCGAGGCGGCCGTCGAGCGTGATCGCGCCAGTGAGCCGCGATGCGACGGTGGTGCGATGCGCTGGCGCTGATCCCCCCGAAGCGGCGCGGCCTCCGCCTTCGCGCGTGGCCTGGGCGGCGGCGGGCGAAGTGACGAGGGCGAGGAGCGCGGCGGCGACGAGGATGCGGGACATCGCGGAAGGAGTGATGGGTGGGCGCAGTGTGCGCTCCCATCATCTCCGATCGCGATGTCCCCGTGGTGGCCGTGCCGTCCGCGCCCGGTGGCGCGTTCGTCAGGGCGGCGTCAGCGCGCTCGCCCGGGCGCGCGCGCTACGGCTGGAGCCGGTAGCCGGCCTTCCGCACCGTCAGGATGTGCCGCGGGTTCGCGGGATCCTCCTCGAGCTTGCGCCGCAGCTCCACGACGTGCGTGTCCACCGTGCGGCTCACGATGCTCGCGTCGTAGCCCCACACCTGTCGCATCAGGTCGTTGCGCGAGACGACCGCGCCGCGCCGGTCGAGCAGTGCGACGAGGAGCTCGTACTCCATCGGGGCGAGCGACACGGTGTCGCCGCCGCGGGTGACCGCGCGGGCCGAGCGGTCCACCTTCACCGCACCGAACTGGTCGAGCGATCCACCCGGGCCGGTCGCGCCGCGGCGGAGCAGCGCCTGCACGCGCGCGAGCAGCTCGAGTACGCCGAACGGCTTGGTCACGTAGTCGTCGGCGCCGTTGCGGAAGCCCATCACCTTGTCCGACTCCTCGCCGCGCGCGGTGAGCATCAGTACCGGCGCGTCGAAGCCCGCATCGCGGATCGTCCGCAGCACGCGGTAGCCGTCCATCCCCGGCAGCATCAGGTCGAGGATGACGAGGTCGGGCTTCCACGAGAGGGCGAGGTCGGCGCCCTTGGGCCCGTCCTCGGCGACACGGACCTCGTGTCCCTCGATCTCGAGGTTGTTCCGCACCCCGTACGCGAGGTCGGGATTGTCCTCGACCAGGAGGATGCGGCCAGTGCGCGGCTTGTGCATCACGCGCCCTCCGCGCCGGGGCAGGGCGGGAACTCGACGACGAAGCGCGAGCCCTGGCCGCCCGGCGCCTCCTCGACCCACGCTTTCGCGTTGTGGCCCAGCACGAGTTCGCAGACGACGGCGAGCCCGATGCCGCTGCCGGCGACGGCGGAGTTCACGTCGCGCTCGAGGCGGTGGAAGGCCTTCCAGATCCGCACGCGGTCCGAGTTCGGGATGCCGGGGCCCGCGTCGTCCACCATCAATCGTGCCCGGCCGTCCTGCGCCGCGAGCGTGACGCGGACCACCTGGCCGGCGGGACCGTACTTCACCGCATTGTCGAGCAGGTTGAGCAGGATCTGTCGCAGCGCCGCCGGGTCCACGTAGGCGCGGACCTCCTCGGCGAGCACGGTCTCGAGGCGCACCTGCCGCGCGGTGGCGACGGGGCCGAACGCCTCGATGGCATCGCGCACCTGCGGCGCCAGGTTGAGGTCGGTCCGGTGCAGCTGGATCGCCGAGCGCTCGGCGCGCGAGAACTGCAGGATGTTCTCGACCAGGTGCGAGAGCCGCCGCGCCTCCTGGTCGATGATCCGCAGCGACCGTTCTCGCTCGTCCTCCGAGCGTACGCGGCCGAGCAGCAGCGTCTCGGCGAACATGCGCAGCTGCGCGAGCGGCGTGCGCAGCTCGTGCGAGACGCTCGCGATGAAGTCGGTCCGCAGGCGCTGCAGCTCCTCCTCGCGCCGCACCTGCGTGATGCCGGTGCCGACGAGGAGCAGCGTGAGCGCCAGTGCCGCGAGCAGCAGCGGCAGGCGCGACTGCGGCATCCCGCCGATGAGCAGCTTGGAATCGATCCCCGGCCGCAGCGTCACGCGGGTGCGCAGGCCGCCGAAGTACGGGAGGATGTTCTCGTTCACGAACGCACTCTCGTACTGCACTGGCGATGCGAAGAGGAGCTTCCCGTGGCCGTCGAAGACCTCGATGCTGAAGAGCGAGTCGTTCGGCGTCATCCCCGTCAGCGACGGCGGCAGGATGGTGCCCTTCGCATAGACCTTCTCGAGCGTCGGGCCCGCCATCCGCGCGAGGCAGAGCTCGAATCCGTAGGCGGCGATCGCCTTGCCGTGATGGTCCCACTTCACGGAGTAGACGATCGTCCGCTGGCGGCCCTCGACCCATCCCATCGCCGCCGAGTAGAACCACTCGTGCGTGTAGTGCCCCAGCCGGAGGTCGGAGAGGATCGTGTCGCGCACCCAGCGCGCCATCGCCGAGTCGAGCTTCGGGCCGTGCGTGATCATCCGCTGGTCGTCCACGTCGAGCCGGAAGATCGTCGCCTCGCCCATCTCGCACTTCTGCTTCATCGCGAGGTTCATCGCGATCACCGACGGCGGCTCGAGGTGGCCGCCCGGCTCCATCCACTCCATCGTGCCCACCGGCCCGAGGATCCAGACCAGCGACGAGTAGAGCTGGTCCTTCACCGAGGAGTTGTACTCCCACGCCGCGAACCCCGCGTAGTCGCGCATGGTGCGCTCGGCGTCGGCGCGATGCCGGTGCGTCGCGTCCCAGGCCTCATACGTGAGGAAGCCCGCCAGCCCGAAGGTCAGCAGGAGGATGATCGTCAGGGAGCGGGAGCGATGCGCCATCGAGTCTGGTGCGGGGAGCGGGTCCGGGAACGCCCTGAATCTGGCGAACTTCGGCCTGCTTCGGGGTCAGCGAACTGTGAGGAACCGGAGCGCCACAAGTCGTGACGCGGGCTACCTTTCCGTCGTGCCGAAGCCCCTGCTGATCTACGGCGTCACCGGCTACACCGGGCGGCTCATCCTCGAGGCGGCGCTCGCCCGCGGCGTACGCCCGATCGTCGCCGGTCGCTCCGAGGCGAGCGTGCGCCAGATCGCGGAGGCGCACGGGCTGGAGTGGCGGATCGCCGCCATCGACGATGCCGCTGCGCTGACGCGGATGCTCGATGGCGCGGGCGCGGTGCTCCATTGTGCCGGCCCGTTCAGCGCCACCGCGCGACAGATGCTCGACGCGTGCCTGACGGCGGGGGCGCACTACCTCGACATCACCGGCGAGTACGCGGTCTTCGAGCTCATGGCGTCCGCGCACGGCCGGGCGGCGTCGCGCGGCATCACGCTGCTCCCCGGCACCGGATTCGACGTCGTCCCGACGGACTGCCTCGCGGCGCACCTCGCGCGCCGGCTTCCCGGCGCCACGCACCTCGAACTCGCGTTCGCCGGCGGCGGCGGCGTATCGCGCGGCACGGCGCTCACGATGATCGAGGGGCTCGGTGAACCGGGACGCGCGCGCATCGACGGCACGATCCGGCCCGTGCCGCCCGCCTGGCGCACGCGCCGGATCGACTTCGACGACCGCCCGCGCACCTGCGTGACGATCTCATGGGGCGACGTGAGCACCGCGTTCCATTCCACGGGGATCCCGAACGTCCTCGTGTACATGGCGGCGAGTCCGGGCGCGATCCGGATGCTGAAGGCCTCGCGATTCGTCGCGCCGCTCCTGCGCACCGGCTTCGTGCGGTCGAGGCTGCGCCAGCGCGCGATGGCCGCACCGCCGGGACCGACCGAGGAGGCGATGCGCGCGCGCCCGAGCCACTGCTGGGGCGAGGCACGCGATGCGGCGGGGAGGGTGGTGCGCAGCCGGCTGTTGGTGCCGAGCGGTTACCTGCTGACCGCGATGACCGCGGTTCGGATCGCGGAGCGCGTGCTCGCCGGCGCGACCGTGCCCGGCTTCCTGACGCCGTCGAAGGCCTTCGGCGCCGATTTCATCCTGGAGATCCCGGGCACGAACCGGGAGGACGTCACATGAACGAGCAGGTGATCGCGAAGCTGGTGATCGCGGGCGCGGGGATCGCGGTCTTCCTGACCGGGACGCGCATCGAGTCGTCGCTGCTCCGTTGGATGGGCATCGGACTCGTCGCCGTCGCGTTCCTGCTCCGGTTCGTCAAGCGGCGCGGCGGATCGCCGGCGCCGCCGCCTGCGGAGGGGTGAAGGGCGGTTGATGCGGGAGCGCGCCGGGCGCGCTCAACCGCTGGTGATGCGATAGCCGTGCTTCACGTCGGACGCTCCGGCGCGAGCCCCGAGGCCGGTGCCGATGCCGAAGACGAGCGCCGTGCCGCCGCTGACGAGCTTGCCGATCAGCGGGATCCAGCCGATGGGCGTCACGAGGATCGCGCCGACGATCGCGGCGCCGATGCCCGCGATCACCGCGGCACCGGGCGTGAGCGCCGCGTCCACATAGCGCAGCCGCTCGCGCACGAAGCGCCGGGCGCTGCTGTAGCCGAACCACGAGACGCCGAGTGCGATGAGGATTCCGAACATGGTCTGCTCCTGTTGCCGACCCTACGGCCCCCCTGGACGGGCGGTTTCGTGCGCTCACCCGCGGCGTCGGAGCGCGCTTCGTGGCGGGCGCGCCGTCCTCACGATACGATTCGACACGCGCCATCGCGACCCGGCGCCCACCCCACCGCGAGACCCCTGATGCTCCCTGGCACCGACCCACGCATCGCCTCCCTCGAGGTCGAACTGACGCGCGTCCGGAACGAGCTCGAGCGCGTGCTCGCGACGGTCCCCGAGGACAAGCTCCACAGGGCGCCGCCGGGGCGATGGACGCCTGCGCAGATCGTCTGGCACCTCGCGAAGGTCGAGCGCGGCGTCGCCCGGATGATCGAGCGCTTCGATGGCCAGATCCCGGCCACCGCGACGGTCCCGCCCGGCCCGGCGCCGTCGAAGATCCTCACGATCATCGACCAGTTCCCGTGGAAGGACCGCATCAAGAAGCTCGAAGCCCCGGAGGCGATCCGTCCGCCGGGCGAGATCGACTACATCGCGGAGCGCGCGCGCCTCGCCGACGGGCGCGCCCAGCTCTTCGGCGCGATCCGCGCCGCCGGCCCGCGCCTGACGCTGATGCGCCACGACCACCCCTACTTCGGTTCGTTCGACGGCTGGCAGTGGACGATGATGATCGCGCGCCACGAGGAGCGGCACATGCTCCAGCTCCACGAGGTGCTGGCCGAGACCGCTTAGATTCCGGGGATGGCCAAGCGCCCCATCCCCGAGCTCCTCTCGCCCGCCGGCTCGCTCGACGCCGTGCGGGCCGCGGTGGCGAATGGCGCGAACGCGGTCTATCTCGGTGCCTCGAAGTTCAACGCGCGTGACGACGCCGCGCAGCTCACGATGGACGAGCTCGAGCAGGCCTGTCTGGTCGCCCACGAACGCGGCGCGCGGATCTACCTGACGTTCAACATCCTGATGAAGCCGCAGGAGCTCCACGAGGCGCTGGTCTACCTCGGCGAGTGCATCGACCGCGGCATCGATGCCGCGATCGTCCAGGACGTCGGCGTCATCCGGCTCATCCAGCGCGCGTACCCGGGATTCGAGATCCACGGCAGCACGCAGATGACCGTGCACGACGTCGCCGGCGCGAAGGTGATCGAGCGGCTCGGCATCGACCGCGTGGTGCTGGCGCGCGAGAACACGCTCGACGACATCCGCGCCATCCGGGCCGCCGTCCCGAAGCTCGGGCTCGAGAGCTTCGTCCACGGCGCGCTCTGCATCTCCTACAGCGGTCAGTGCCTGATGTCGGGCATGATCTCCGAGCGCTCGGCGAACCGCGGCTCCTGCGCGCAGAGCTGCCGCAAGGACTACGTGCTGCGCGACGCCGCGACCGGCGCCGAGCTCGAGCGCGGCGATCTCCTCGCGGCCAAGGACATCGGCGGGTGGGAGCACCTCGCCGAGATCGCCGAGGCGGGGATCGGC
>CAZIDS010000131.1:0-8821 GCA_964537945.1 uncultured Gemmatimonas sp.
TTGCGCAAGGTCCCGAGCCTGAATAGCTTACAAGGCTCAACACGACCCTTTCTGACGGGCCCTCAATGGCCCGGAGCCGCATATGCATCCGTTCACCGAGACCCAGAAGGAATACGTCAAGCAGGTCCCCGCATTCCGTGCCGGCGACACGCTCCGCGTGAACGTCCGCGTCAAGGAAGGCGAGAAGGAGCGCCTCCAGGCCTTCGAGGGCGTCTGCATCGCCCGCAAGGGCACCGGCGTCTCGGCGACCTTCGCGGTCCGCAAGATCTCGAACGGCGTCGGCGTCGAGCGCATCTTCCCGCTCCATTCGCCGATGCTCGCGGAGATCAAGGTCGTGCGCCGCGGCCGCGTGCGCCGCGCGAAGCTCTTCTACCTCCGCGAGGTGACGGGCAAGGCCGCCCGCATCGCCGAGAAGAAGGCCCGCGTGCAGGTCCCCGTCACGGGCGAGCCGGCGCAGGCGTAAGCCATTGGCCGGCGGGTGGAGCGCCCTCGAGCGTTCGCTGCGCCAGGCCGGCTCCCGGCACATCGCCGGGGTCGATGAGGTCGGACGGGGCCCCCTCGCGGGCCCCGTCGTCGTTTGTGCCATCGTCATGCCGCACGACCGCCGCGCGATCGCGGGCGTGACCGACTCCAAGCAGCTCGACGCCGCGCAGCGCGAGCGTCTCGCGGTGCGCATCCGCTCCGAGGCGGTCGCGATCGCGCTGGCCGCGTCGTCGGTCGTCGAGATCGGACGCCGCAACATCTACCACGCGACGGTCCACGCGATGGCGAGCGCGCTCGCGCGCCTCGGCTCACGCCTCGGCGCCGAGCCCGACGCGGTCCTGGTGGACGGCAAGCCCATCGCCTCGCTCGGCGTCGCGCACCGGGCGATCGTGGGCGGCGACGCCAAGTGCTATTCGATCGGCTGCGCGAGCATCGTGGCGAAGGTCGTGCGCGACGACCTGATGCGCCGCCTCGCGGCGCGCCATCCCGGCTACGGCTGGGAGACGAACGCCGGGTACGGCACGCCGGCGCACCTCGAGGGCCTGCGGCGCGCCGGGCTCACCGCGCACCACCGCATCAGCTTCTGCCGGTCAGCCCTCGGCGGCCAGCTCGAGCTCTAGCCGGCGCTCAGGGCGCGCGGAGCCAGACCGAGACGTACTGCGCGACCTGGCGCGCGCCGGCGCTCGACGCGGCGATCGTCCCGTCCGCGACGCCGCAGGTGCCCCCCGGCGGCCACTTCAGGGCGAGCGTGCGGGTGAGGTCGCTGCCGGGTGGATAGGCCTCGACGAACTCGACATCGCCGGCGAGGATGGCGTCGATCGGGTAGCCGGGACGCGCGACGCCGTTCACGTAGACGCAGGCGCGACGGTTGATCACGACGCCCTTCGCGGTGACCGAGCGGGTCAGGCCGAGCGCGGTGCCGAGGGAGACGGCGTCGGTGGCCTCGATCTCTTCGCGGCTGACCTGCACGCTGCGCGGCGCCGCGAACTTGAGCCGCTGGTCGAGGTCGCGATACACCCAGGTCTCCTTCTCGCGCAGCACGGTGTCGAGCGCGACGTCGAGTTCGACGTAGCCCTCGGGCGGCAGCGCGACGCTGATCAGGCGTGACGCGAAGCCCGCGCGCTCCACCCGCAGCAGCACCGATCGGCCGCCGGACATCGGGATCGCGAAGCCACCGGTCGAATCGCTCCCGGCGGAGCCGTCGGCGCCGACGACGCGGACCGACGCGCCGGCGAGTGGCGTGACGCGCCGAGCGTCACCGACGATGCCGCGGATGCCGGTCCATTTCTCGGCGACGAGTACGGCGTCGACGGCGCGCGCGAGGCGCTCCACGGTGAAGTCGCGACGAAGCCCCTGTGCCGGGATGTCGATGTCGGCGGCGACCGGACGGAAGCCGAGGCGGCGGACGGAGATGGTCCAGACGCCGGCGGCCAGCCCGGCGATGCGGAAGTCGCCCTCGTCGTCGGCCTCCACGATGATGGTCTTCGCGCCCTGCGTCGCGCGGAGGATCGCCTCGCCCACCGGCTCGCCGGTCGCGTCGAGCACGCGGCCGACGAGGAGGCCGGGGCGGAGGGTCTGCGCCGGGAGCTGCGCCAGGGGTGCGGCGAGCAGGACGGCGAGGGCGGCGAGGGGGATGGCGCGGCGCGGCATGGGTAATCCTACACAACGCCGGGCGGCCGGGGTCCAGTACTGGACGCAAGCCTCGCCCGGCGACGACCTTTCCCCCTCCCGACGCACCCCGAACGCCCGCACCCCGAGCCATGCACGCCGCTGCCGCCGCCGGCACCACCGACCCCGTCTCCCAGCTCATCGTCGGGCTGCTGATCGTGGCGCTCTTCGGCGTCCTCGCGGTCGAGGCGGCGCACCGCGTGCTGGTGGTGATGGCGGCGGTCGCCGTGCTCTGGCTCGTGACGTACTTCACGCCCTACCACCTGATGCCGATGGAGGCGGTGGCGGCGGCGCTCGACCTGAACGTGCTCCTGCTCCTCGCGGCGATGATGGCGCTGGTGGGCGTGCTGAAGGAGACGGGCGTCTTCGCGTGGACGGTCGAGCGCCTGCTGGAGCGGTTCGGCCGCGATCCCGCGCGCGCGATCGCCGTGCTCTGGTGGTTCACCGCGATCGCGTCGGCGTTCGTCGACAACGTGACGACGGTGATCTTCGTGACGCCGATCGTGCTGGCGACCGTGCGCCGGCTCGGCGCGCCCCCGGTGCTGGTGCTCCTCCCGACGATCATGGCGGCGAACATCGGCGGGACGGCAACGCTCATCGGCGACCCGCCGAACATCATGATCGGGTCGGGGGCCGGACTCTCGTTCATGGACTTCGTCGAGGAGCTCACGATCCCGACGATGATCATGATGGCGGGGCTGCACTGGTGGGGCGTGCGCCGACTGCGCGCGGCGATGGGGAGCGCGGCCGACGCGCCGAAGCAGGCCGACGAGCCGGGAGCGGGGCCGCCGATCACCGACCCGGGGCTCCTGCGCTGGCTCGGGTGGATCTCGCTGCTGGTGCTCATCGGATTCGTGACGCACGGCGTCACCGGCATGCCGGCGGCGGTGCCGGCCGTGCTCGGCGCGACGGCGGCGCTGCTCGTGCAGGACGTCCGCTATCTGCGCGCGCACAAGCCGACGCACGACGAGCGGCGGCACGGGATCCTGCACGTGCTCGAGCGCGAGATCGAATGGCCCACGCTGACCTTCTTCGCGTTCCTGTTCATCCTCGTCGGCGCGGCGGTGAACACGGGGCTCATCGGCACGCTCGCCGGTGGTCTCGAGCGGGCGATCCTGGCGAGCCGCGAGACATTCGGCCTGAGCGACGCGGGCACGCTCTTCCTCGCCGCGATGCTCGTGCTCTGGGTCGCCGGCTTCCTCTCGGCCTTCATGGACAACATCCCGTTCGTCGCCGTGAGCATCCCGCTGATCGCGACGCTGATCGGCGCACTGCAGGGCGACGGCCGCGTGCTCTGGTGGGCGCTCTCGCTCGGCGCCTGCCTCGGCGGCAACGGCACGCCGATCGGCGCGTCGGCGAACGTGACGACACTCGGGCTCGCCGAGCGCGAGGGGATCCGCATCGGGTTCCGCGAATTCATGGCGACCGGCATGAGGGTGATGGTCGGGACGCTGGTGATCTCGTCGGTGTTCCTGTGGGGATACGTGATGCTCGGCCCCGACCGCGTGGCGATGGCGGGCGGCGCCGTGCTCGCGGCCGCGCTCGTCGCGCTCTGGCGGTACGAGGCGGGCGCTTCCGCGCGCGCGGGCCGCAGCGATGGCTGACTCCGCCGGGCGGCGGCGCGGATGACACGGCCGAGCCCGCGATCGGTCGCGGCGCTCCGCGACGACGTGGCGCGCGGCGAGCGCGCGGTGGCGCTCGGCCTCTTGCTCAACGCCGCGCTCGCGGCGACGAAGCTCGTGGCCGGTGTGGTCGGGAACTCGTACGCGCTCATCGCCGACGCGGTGGAGTCCACCGCCGACATCCTCGCCTCGGCAGTGGTGTGGGCAGGGCTGCGGATCAGCCAGCGCGAGCCGGACGAGGCCTACCCGTTCGGCTACGGGAGGGCGGAGACGCTCGCCGGCGCGATCGTCGCGCTGATGCTCCTCGCGGCGGCGGTCGGCATCGCAGTGGAGTCGGTGCGGGAGATCCTCACCCCGCACCATTCGCCGGCGCCCTGGACCCTGGCGGTGCTGGTCGTCGTGATGCTCGTGAAATGGTGGAGCTCGAGGCGTGTGGCGCGTGCCGGCGCGGCGACGCGCTCGACGGCGATCGCGTCGGATGCCGCGCACCACCTGAGCGACGCGCTCACGAGCGCGGCGGCCTTCATCGGCATCACGATCGCCCTGGCCGGCGGGCCGGGCTGGGAATCGGCGGATGACTGGGCGGCGCTCGCCGCGTCGGCGGTGATCGTCTGGAACGGCCTCGCGATGCTGCGGCCCGCGGTCGCCGAGCTGATGGACCGGCACCCGGGCGACGAGGTCGAGCAGGAGGTGCGCCGCATCGCCGCGGCGGTGCCCGGCGTGCGCGCGATCGAGAAGACGATCGTCCGCAAGGCCGGGCTGCGCTATTTCGTCGAGATCCACGTGGAGGCCGACGGCGCGGCGCCGCTGCGCGACGCCCACGCGATCGGCGGACACGTGAAGGCGCGCCTGCGAGCGGAGGTCGGCGGGATCGCGGGCGTGATCGTGCACATGGAGCCGCACGCGACCGAGTGACGGCCCCGTGCGCGCCGGCGTCCGGCGTACCGGGGGCGATGCCGACCGCCTAAGTTGCGGAGTCCCACCGCGAGACCCGATAGCTCAGCTGGTAGAGCAACGGACTTTTAATCCGTAGGTCCTGGGTTCGAGCCCCAGTCGGGTCACTCTCCACCCTTCTCGTAGGGGGTGGGGGTATCTAACCTCCGCGCCGTGATCCACCTCTTCCGCCGCCGCCTCCCGGCCCTGGTCGCGTCGCTCGCCCTGCTCGGGGCGAGTGCGCGGCCGCTGCTCGCGTGCGAGATGGCGCAAGGCGGGGGGACGACGGCCGACGCGCCGGCGGCCGCGGAGCATGCCGGGGCCCCGATGGCCGGGCACGAGCATCACGCGGCGCACGCGCCGCACGCCGCCTCGGGCACGGAGTCGTCCTCGGCGGGCCATCGGCCGGTGCCGGTCCCGCCGCGCGGCTGCGACCATGCGGTCGGCTGCGCGGTGATGGCCGGCGTCGAGGCCGCGACCGTCGAGACTACGGTCGCGCACGGCACGGGGGCCGTCACC
Source organism: uncultured Gemmatimonas sp. (assembly GCA_964537945.1). Classification (GTDB taxonomy): domain Bacteria; phylum Gemmatimonadota; class Gemmatimonadetes; order Gemmatimonadales; family Gemmatimonadaceae; genus Pseudogemmatithrix. The sequence continues at coordinate 5,226 of CAZIDS010000131.1, forward strand.
GGCTACCAGGCGTCGCGCGTGGACGCGCCGCCGCTGACGCTCGACCCGCCGCCGCCGAAAGCCTGAGATCCGTGCGCCCGACGGGCGCGCCTGCACGCGGCCGACGGCCACGTGACCGCTGCCGCAAGCCGACGCCGCGATCCGCGCGGCCGCGCCGCGCGGCATCTCCCGGATCCCAGATGACCATCCGCAAGGCGCCTCGCGCCTGCTTCGCCATCGCCCTGGCCGGCGCGCTCGCGTCGCCCGCCGGTGCGCAGACGGACTTCTACAACACCGACCGCGGCCGCCCGCTGCGCACCGAGGACGCGATCCCGGTGGAGCGGCGCGCCTTCGAGCTGCAGCTTGCACCGCTGACCTTCTCGCGCCTCGCGCGCGGCGCGGCCGAGTGGGGCGTCGCGCCCGAACTTGCGTGGGGGATCGCGCCGCGCACGCAGGTGGAACTCGCAGTCCCCGTGATCGTGCATGACGCCGCGGGGCTCAACCGCACGCTCACCGAGCTGGCCGGCGTCGAATTCGACCTGCTCCACCAGCTGAACGCCGAGACGGCGATCCCGGCGCTCGCGATCGGGGCAGGCGTGCACCTGCCGGCCGGGCCGGCCTCTCCGGATCGCGCGCTCACGTCGGTGCGCGCGCTCGTCACTCGCACCCTCGCGTGGGGCCGTCTGCACGTGAACGGCTCGTACACGCTCGGAGGATCGTTCGTGGCCGGACAGCGGGGCGCCGGCGAGGCGGAGCGATGGTCCGCGGGGCTCGCGATGGATCACACCTTCGTCTTCCGGTCGCTGCTGGTCGGCGCGGAGGTCTACGCCGTCGCGCCTCTCGTGGAGGACCTCGATGCGGAATGGCACGCCTCGGCGGGGTTCCGGAAGCAGCTCTCGCCGAGGCTCGCGATCGACGCCGGGCTGACGCGCACCCTCTCGGCGCCGGTCGCGCGCTGGGGACTCACCGTCGGCGCTGCATACGCGTTCGCGCCGCCGACCATGCCGGGCTTCCCGCGGGGGGCCCGCTGATGCGTCGCCTCGTCGTCTCGACAGTCGCCGTCGTCGCCTCGCTCGCGACGCCGCGCGCCGCGCACGCGCAGTGGAGCACCGTCTACGATCAGTTCTACCTGCCGGCCGATCACAACTTCGCCTTCCGCCGCAACTATCCCGCCGCGGACCAGCTCTTCAACGCATTCGACTACGGCCACGCGATCCTGTACGAGCAGCTCTGGACGCGTCCCGCCGACTCGAAGCCGCTGCTCGAGGGGAAGACCTACGACTTCCTCACGCTGCGCCTGCTGAACCGGCCGCCGCGCCTCCCGCTCGTGGAGGACGCGATCGAGCCGATGTACGCGCGGCTCGCCCCCGAGGCGAAGGCGATGTTCGAGTGGGCGCACCTCCTGCACCGGCAGGCGTACGACATCCTCGCCGACGAGCGGCTGGACGACGCGGCGAAGGACCGCGAGATGCGCCGCGTGCTGGCGTACTACCGCGCGCGGTCCGACCTCGCGTTCAGCGTGCATCCGAAGAACATGTCGCTGATGCAGGAGCAGCCGTACTCGCTCGCCTTCCGCGAGGGCTATCCGAAGTTCAACGGGCTCATCTGGGCCTACCACTGGCTGCAGGTCGGACTCTACGAGCCGCTCGTGACCGGCCGCAGCGCCGTCGAGCGGCAGGCCGGCGTCGCGGCGACGGTCGCGCGCTTCCGGCAGATGGTCCCGTCGGCGCCCGATCACTTCCCGGTGATGATGCCGATGACGGCGGCGATCGCGCCGACCTTCGCGGCGAAGTGGCCGGAGGTCGCGATCATCTTCGACAACCTGCACTCGATGCACGACGTGATCTCGGACGTGCTGGCGAACCCGGCGGTCCCGCGCGACCAGAAGCGCGCGCTGATCCTCAGGGCCGCGAGCGCCTACCGCGACGACACCACCGACGTCATGACCGTCGAGGGATGGCGCCGGATGGCGGCGTCGATGGGGGTCGAGAACCAAGGGGGGCCCTCGGTGGGATTCCTTCCGGCGCTCCCGGCGCCGACAATGCCTCGCGGGATGGTGATGCGGTACGACCGCGACGGCAACCCGCTCGCGGGCGGCCACAAGCACTAGGTCCGGCGGTCCGAACCCGTAGGGAAATCCCCTAGGAGGTTCCGGTATCCACCTTATGGATGCCCCCCAGCCGCGGGACTAGCCTTCCGCCATGACCGACGACCTGATTCGCGTGATCCTCGCCGACGACCATGCCGTCGTCCGGGCCGGCCTCAAGGCCGTGCTCGGCTCGGCGAAGGACATGCTCGTCGTGGGCGAGGCCGCCAGCGGCCCAGAGGCGGTGGCCCTGGCGGAGCGCCTGACGCCTGACGTGGTGATCATGGACCTCTCGATCGGTGAGGTCGACGGTGGCCAGGCGACGAAGATGATGATCGAGAAGGGGATCCCGTCGCGGGTGCTGATCCTCACCATGCACCCCGAGGAGGACTACCTCGTCCCGATGCTCGAGGCGGGCGCGTCGGGCTTCCTGCCCAAGACCGCGGCCGACCGCGACCTGCTCGACGCGGTGCGCACGGTCGCGCGTGGCGACGTCTTCGTCCGCGCGGAAGCGGCGCGGATCCTCGCGAAAGGGTACCAGCGCAAGGACCCGATGCACGAGGACCGCTCGCGCTACGAGCGGCTCACCGAGCGCGAGCGCGACGTGCTGCGGCTCACCGCGCAGGGTTACTCGGCGCCCGAGATCGGCGAGCGGCTGTTCATCTCCCCGAAGACGGTGGACACCTACAAGCAGCGGATCCAGGACAAGCTCGGCCTGTCGCACCGGCACGAGTACGTCCAGTTCGCGCTGCGGCTCGGGCTCCTGCACGCCTGAGCCGGCGCGGCCTGGCGAGCGCGCGAGGATGCCGCGCGCGCGGTCGCGCCCCATCTTTCCGCGATGCTCTCCACCACCGCGAAGCTCCGCCTCACGGTCGGCAGCGGCGCGCTCGCGCTCCTGCTGATCGGCGCCGTCGCGCTGAGCGCGACGCGCCGTGCGTCGCTCGTCGTCGGCGACGCGACCGAGCTGCGCGTGGTGCAGGGGCTGCTCGCGGTGATGCTCGTCGTCGGGCTGGTGCTCGCGTGGTTCGCCTATGCCTCGCTGCAGGACGACCTCGCGCGGCGGACCGAAGCGGAATCCGCGCTGCGCGCGTCTGAGGCGAAGTTCGCCGGCATCCTCGAGATCGCCGTCGACGCGGTGATCTCGGTGGACGAGCAGCAGCGCATCCTGCACTACAACCGCGGCGCCGAGCTGATCTTCGGATGGCGGGCGGCGGAGATGCTGGGTGAGCCGCTCTCGCGGCTGCTCCCCGAGCGGTTCCGCGGCGGGCACGAGGGACACGTGCGGGCCTTCGGGCAGGCGGCGGCGATGGCGCGGCAGATGGGCGACCGGCGCGAGATCTTCGGCCTTCGGCGCGACGGCACCGAGTTCCCGGCCGAGGCTTCGATCTCGAAGCTCGCGACGACGGGCGGGCAGCGGGTCTTCACGGTGCTGCTGCGCGACATCTCGGAGCGCCGCGCCCGCGACGAGGGCCGCAGCCGGCTCGCCGCCGCGGTCGCGCAGCTCGGCGAGACGCTCGAGGTGGACGTGACG
>CAZIDS010000132.1:0-8805 GCA_964537945.1 uncultured Gemmatimonas sp.
GCCCGCCTTCTCCCCGCCCGAGCCCGGCGCTTCCGAGGTGCAGCTCGCGGGCGAAGGCCTCGTTCACGTCGCAGTACTTCGCCTTCGCCTCGACGCTCCCGGTGAACTCGAAGTAGGTGCCCGGCCACCCGACGAGGCCCTCGGAGTTGCGCGCGACCTTGTAGTGGTCGAAGCGGACGGCGGCCGAGTCGGCGAACGAGTCGCCCATCTCGCGGTGCGCGATCACGACCTCGGCCGGCGCGCCGCGATGGCGCACGACGCGGAGATCGGCGAGGGTGCAGTCGGCACCCTCGAAGGTGCGGAAGTCCACCGCGCCCGCGATGCCGTCCGTCGGGCCGCCGAAGAAGGGGACCGCCTGCCAGATGGCGCGTCCGCCGGCGTCCTCCGGCGCCTTGATGCTGAACGCGACCGTGCTGAAGCCGTGCGCGTTGTGATTGCCGCGCCAAGAGACGAAGGCGTGGCCCGGCGTGCCGTCGCCGAGCAGGTCCACATCGTTGGGGCCGTTCCGCAGATGGAGCGCGGTGGCGGTGTCGGCCGCCGAGGACTCCGTCGCGGGCGGCGAAGTGTCGTCGGCGCGCGGCGCGCCACAGGCGAGCGCCGCGACAGTGGCCGTTACGAGCAATCCCGGCCGCGCTGACACGATACGCCCGATCAGCAACGCGCGCGCCGTGACGGCGTCGTCTCGCCGACGCCGATCCCGCTGTCCACGGTCACCCTCACGCCGATCGATTCCTTGTACGTCACGACCTGCCGCACCGGCCGTCCCTTCAGCCGCCCGGGCTGGAAGCGAAGGTCAGGCACCATCGCCGCGAAGGCCGCGCCGAAAGAGTTGTTGTTCGTCGACACGAGTGCGATGGTGCCGCGTTCCGGCACGCCGGCCGAGTCGACGATGAAGCGCAGCTCGACGCGGAAGCAGGCGCCGGGCCGGATCTCGCCCGCCGCCGGTTCCCAGTCGAGCGACGCGTTGCTCCGCACCTCACGTGCCTCTCGATCCAGCTGGCAAGGGAGGTAGACCGCCGGCATCCCCTCGGGGTCGTCCGGCAGCGGCGGGCACGGACCGTTCTGCACCGGCATCGGCGTGGCGGTCGTGACGCTCGGTGTGAGTGCGCCGACCTCGCCGATCACCGTGGACGCCGACGCCTTCTCGCCGCTGGTCGAGAGCTTGAACAGGTACGGCAGCACGAGCATCGAGCAACGCGGCTGGCCGTCGACCTGCGCCGGCTGATAGCGCATCGCGGCGAACGCCTCGCGCACCGACGCCTCGAAGGGCGGCGCGGACGCGTAGAGGAATGAGCTGAGCTCGGGGTCGATGCGCCCATCGGCGCGCACCACGAGCGCGGTGACCACAGCGCCCTCGCGCGACTCGACCAGCTCCGTCGCCGGATACCGCGGCACCACGCCGTTGCTCGCCGGCTGCGCGAAGCGCAGGTCGCCGCGCTCCCGGTCGACCCGCTCGAGGAGCGAATCGACGGCGCTGATCGGGACCGCGAAAGTACGGTCCAGGTCCGAGCCGGGGTGCAGCGAGTCGAGCGACGCGATCGCCTCGTGCATGCCGAGGGTGCTGAACGCGATGACGTAGCGCCCGGCGGCAGGCGCCGTGAACTCGAAGGTGCCGTCCTCGCGGGTGAAGGTCCGCGCGACGACGGTGCCGTCGTTGCGGCGCAACGCGGCGTCGACGCAGGCGAGGGGGCGCGTGGAGTTCGGCAATAGCGCTCGTCCGCTCACGATGCCTTGGGCCGAGAGCTCCGCCGGCGCGGCGAGTGCGAGCCAGACGAGGAAGGCGCGGATCGGTACGGTCGTGCGAAACGCGCGAAGCGGCGTGCGGTCTCCGGCGCCAGTCACCGAGGGTCTCCAAGGCAGGGGTGCGTGTGCGCTCGAATGAAATGGAGGTACACGAGGCGCGCCAGAGTGTGACACGGTGCCGCTAACGCGCCGCCGTCACGGGCACGCCGCGCCGCCGCGCGCCGCACAGGTCGCGCGCGGCGGCGTCCCACTCGGGGAACTCGAACCTGAATCCGGCCTCGAGCATCCGCCCCGGCACGACGCGCCGGCTCTTCAGCACGAGCTCCGACTCCGTGCGCAGCACGAAGGTGCCGATCTCGACCATCCACTCGGTCGCCGGCAGGCCGACCGGGATCCCCCAGCTCTCGCGGATGGCGCGCATGAAGTCGGCCTGCGGCAGCGGAGTGGGCGACGCGAGGTTCACCGCGCCCTCGACGCGCTCGTTCTCGATGAGCCAGAGCACCGAGCGCACGAAGTCCACGTGATGGATCCACGACATGTACTGCCGCCCGCCGCCGACGGCGCCGCCCAGCCCGAGCCGCGCGACGCGCAGCAGCGTATCGAAGACGCCGCCGCGGTCGGGGCTCATCACCATCGCGGCGCGCAGGAGCACCTTCCGGGTCGCCGGCGTTTGGCTCTCCGCCACCGCCGCCTCCCACGCGCGCGCGACATCGATGCTGAAGCGCCAGGTGTCCGGCGCATCGGGCTCGCCGCCGCCGATGATGCCGGTCGCCTCGTCGTTCGGCGCGTCGAAGCGGTGCGCATAGATCGTGGCGGTGCTCATCTGCAGCCACGCGCGCGGTGGGCGCTTCGCGGCTTCGATCGCCCGGCCGATCAGGCGCGTCGAATCCACGCGCGAATCCATGATCGCGCGGCGATTCTCGGGCGTGTAGCGGCAGTCCACGCTGCGGCCGGCGAGGTTGATCACCGCATCGGCGCCTTCGAGTTCGGCCGTCCACGGTCCGGCGCTGCGCGCGTCCCAGGCGACCGTGCGCCAGGGCGCGGGCTTCGGTGCGCGGCTGAGCACCACGACCTCGTGGCCCGCGCCGTGGAAGGCGCGCGCGAGCACCGTGCCCACCTGCCCGGTGCCGGCGGGGAGGACGACCTTCAGCCGACCAGGCGCTGCCATCGCTCGCTCTCGATGTTGCCGCCGCTCACCACGACGACCGCGGGGCCGGCGTGCACGCGGATGCGGCCGGCGAGCAGGGCGGCGACGCCCACCGCGCCGGCGCCCTCCACCCGCGCATCGACGTGCTTCGAGAGCCACGCGATCGCGCGGCCGATCTCCTCCTCGGTCACGGTCACGATGCCGTCGAGCGCCGCCTTCCCCTGCGCGAGCATCTCCGAGTCCACGAGGCCGGCCAGCCCATCCGCGAGCGTCGGCAGGTCGGGGATGTCGGTCGGGCGGCCCGACGCGAGCGCGAGGCACATCGCATTGGTGACGCTCGACTGCGCACCGAATACGCGCACGCCGGCGTACGCATCTCGCACGTAGCCACCCACGCCGCCGACGAGGCCGCCGCCGCCCACGGCCACGACGATCGTCCCGAGCCCGGGCACGAAGTCGAGCACTTCCTTCGCCACCGTACCCGCGCCGGCGAGCAGCGCGCGGCCGGTGCACGGGCTCACGAAGGTCGCGCCGCTGCGGATCGCGAACTGCCGGGCGGCCGCCTCCGCCGCGTCGTAGTTCGGCTGCGTCGCGTCCACCCGCGCGCCCTTCGCGGCGATCTTCTCGCGCTTCACCGCCGGCGCGTTCGCCGGCACGAACACCGTCGCCTTCGTGTTCGTGAGCGCCGCCGCCATCGCGATGCCGATCCCGTGATTGCCGGCCGAGCTCGCGACGACGCCGCGCGCGCGCTCGGCGTCGCCCATCGAGAGCAGCACATTGAGCGCGCCGCGGAGCTTGAACGAGCCGCCCTGCTGCTCATTCTCCAGCTTGAGCATCACCTCGACGCCCGCCGCCTCCGAGAGCGCCGGCGACGGGACGAGGCGCGTCTGCGAGACGTACGGCGCGATCCGCTGCGCCGCCTCGCGCACCTCGTTCGCCGACGGGAGGATGCTCGCCATGCTGCGAATCTAGCGGCGCGTCCGTGCGTTCAGTGGATCCACCGCCGCAGCATCGCGGCGAGCTCCTTGCGGCTCGCCTCGTCGGCGAAGACGCCGTGCGCCGCCGGCACGATCGCCGCCGTCGTGCGGTCCGGCGGCAGCTTCGCGGCCGCGAAGGCGCGCTCGACCGCGTGCGCGGGCGTCGTGAGGTCGTGATAGCCGCCGGTCCAGAAGATCCGCAGCCGCGGGCGGTCGGCCATCGCCTTCGCGAGGAGCGGCACGATGTCCGCCCCCCCTTCGTAGTCCCAGATGACGTTGAAGTCGAGGTTGAGGGCGCGGTAGGTCTCGCGCGTCTCGAACCGCAGGTCGCGCTTGAGGTAGGTCTCGAGCGCCGGGGAGGAGACTGGCGGCGCGCTGTCGCCGGGAAGGAGCGCCGGCGCGAGTCCCGACACGCCGAAGCGCATCCGCCCGCCGTTGAACGACGGGTCATTGAGGCCGCCGCGCCGCGTCGTGTCGCGCGGCGCCGTCACGCGCGTGTCGAGCATCCCCGTACGCAGCCCGCGCGGCGCGAGCACCTGCAGCATCCAGTCGTCCTTCGAGAGCCGCAGCCCGCGCAACTCCACGAACGCCGCCGGAACGCCGGTCAGCGCGGCGTAGCGCGCGGCGACGCGAGAGCGCGTGGCGGCGTCGAGCGACGCGCCCTTCTCCAGCGCCTCGCGATACGGCCCGTCCGCGAACCGCGACGCCTCGGCGTACACCTCCGCTGCCGTCCGCGTGCGCGGCAGCCCCGCGCCGTGGTACCACGCGCCGACCGCGAGCGTGGGCACCATCGCGACCTGCGGCGCGACCGCCTTCGGGTCCTCGCCCTCGAAGAGCGGCCCCGCGACCACGGCGACGAGGATCACGCCGTCGAACCGGAGATTGGTCGAGCGCGAGAGGATCTGTGCCGCGCGCACGGTGCCGAAGCTCTCGCCGGCGAGATAGCGCGGCGATGCCTCGCGCCCGTGCTTCCGCAGCCAGAGGCGGATGGCCGAGTTCACCGAGATGGCATCGCCCGAGGTCCTCCAATACCGCTCGCGGCCAACCTCGCGCGTGAACGCGCGGCTGAAGCCGGTGCCGATGGGGTCGATGAACACCAGGTCGGTCGCGTCGAGGATGCTCTCGGAGTTCGGCACGGTGCTGTCGCCCGCCACGAGCCGTGGCCCGAGCCCCGACATGTGCAGCGGCGACGACGAGGCGCCCGGTCCGCCGTTGAAAACGAAGGTCACCGGCCGCTTCGATGCGTCAGCGACGTCGTTCCGCAGGTACGAGATCGTCACGAGCGAGGCGTCGGCGCCGAGGGTCGGGTCTGCCGCCATCCCGGTGCGGTAGAGCAGGTGCTCCTCGACGACCGCGGTGTACGGCACCCGCGTCCCGCCGAACGTCCCCACGTGCTTCGTCGTCGCCACTTCCGGCAGCTTCGCGCCAAGCTCCGGCGGCACCAGTGGCGTGCCGGACTCCTGGCAGGCCACCGACGGCACCTTCGTCACCTGGGTCCAGGAGAAGCTCTCGACCCACGCCCCGTCCGCGCGATGGAACAATGCCGGACCTCGCTCGAGGCACGGCCCGAAGGCCTCGCTCGCCGGCACGATCGTGGCCGAACCCTTGAGGATCAGGTCCTCGAACTCGGTCGCGGCCGCGGGTCCGAGCTCGCGCACGACGGCCTCCTTCCACGCCTGGTGGTCGAGCCGCTCGCCGCGCGCGCGCTTCTCGAAGAGTTCGCGCAGCACCTGGTCGAGCGTGCGCCGCCCGCGCGAGCGCGCGCGCAGCCGTGCGTCGAGGTCGGCGAGATAGAGGCTGCTGCGCAGGTACGGGATGTGCCGCGCGTCCTCGTCGCCGAAGCCGAGCGTCGCGATCGAATCGGCGGAGAGGTTGCGGTTGGGGCTGGTCCAATACGCGGCGAAATCCTCGTTCACCATCTTCGAGTACTCGGCGACCGACCAGAAGCCGCCGCGCATCGGGAGGAGGCGCGTATAGTAGGTGTTCACGCCCTCGCTGAACCAGCTGTCCACGCCCTGCGGCGCCTCGATCCCGCCGACGAAGAGGTGCCCCATCTCGTGGGCGAACGTCTCGCGCTCGGCCGTGCCGCTCGCGGCTGCACCGGGCGGGCGCGCGGCGACGCCCGCCATGAACGAGTTCCCGAGTGCGGTGCCGCTGCGCGCATCCACGCGCAGGAACACACGGTACGGCGGCAGCGGCTGCAGGTAGCCGTACGACTTGCCGAGCCAGCCGTACAGCCGCGCCGCCCAATCCATCTCGGCCTGCGGATCGAACGCCGGCGTGCCGAGCCAGACCGCGCTGAACCCGGTCGCATCGCCGGCTCCGGTGTACCGGCCGAGCGGGCCGGCCATGATCCAGCCCTGCATCAGGTCGGTCGGCGCGCCCTCGAGCTCGAAGTCGCCGTCGCCGAATGTGGTGGACGCGCTTGAGCCGGGCGCGAGGTCGTCGAGCGCCCAGTGCACGGTGTTCTTCGCGGTGAACTCGGCGTCGGGCAGCACGAGGAAGCCCGCGCCCGCGCCGCTCACGCCGCCGTATGCGGAGTAGAGGAAGAACGGCGGCGCGCGCATCAGTTCGTTCGGTGTGAGCGACTCGTAGGTGAGGACGACGGGAGCGCGCACCGGCCGTCCCGCGCGGATGTGCCGGAAGTACGGGAAGCCGCCGGGCGCCGCGGGATCGTCCTCGATGCGGATCGGCACGTTGCCGTCGGCGTCGTTGAGCGAGAGCCCGTCGGTGCGTTCGGCGATGCCGGTCACACCGGCGTAGGTGATCGGGACCGCGAGCGAGAAGCGCCGCGCGACGGAATCGGGCAGCCCGGTGAACTCGGTCCGCACCTCGATCGCGACGACGTTCGGCCCGCCGCGCCGCACGGGGCGCCACGTGTGCGCGACGACCTGCGACTCCAGCGGCACGGCGCCGAGCGTGCAGAGGAGGGCGGCGACCAGGACCCTCGAGGCGGCCATCGACGGACTCCGGACGCGGGTGGGGGACGGGCGTGGGCGGCGCGCTAATCGTACAGTGCGATGTACCGCTCCGCATCGAACTTGCCGCGCGCCCGGGCGAGGCTCATCGGCCGGATGGTGCCGAAGACCGGCTTGTCGAACCAGGGGCGGTCGAACTTCCCGAAGCACCACTGGATGCCGCCGTAGCTCGACGGGTCGCGGCCGTCGAGCGCCCACTTGTTGTTGAGATGGATGAGGTGGTCGAGCGCCGTCTTGTAGCGGGGCGTCCAGAGGATGACGGATTTCCCCCAGAGCATGCGCATCACGTTGTGCATCGCGCCGGTGCGGACGAGTTCGCGCTGCGCGGCGTTCCAGAGCGCGTCGTGCGTCTCCGCGCGTTCCAGCTGGCCGAGCGTGTACTGCCATTCGCGCGCGTCGTCCTTGTGGCGCTCCATGCTCTGGTGGACCCAGTTCGGGAGCCCGCGCAGCTTCGCGAACTGCGTGTTGCGGATGCAGAAGTTGAGTGCGATCTCGCGCCACGTGACGAGCTCGTCCTCGAACTTCCGCGCGCTCGCGGCGACGGCCTTGCTGCGGCTCGCGCGCGCCGCGTCGCGCACGGTGCGCACGACCTCCGCGGCTGCGACCTGCCCGAAGTGGAGCCACGGGGAGAGCCGCGAGGATCCCTCGAGGTCGGCGGGCTCGCCGCGTCGCTCCTCGTAGTCGGCGAGGGCGCCGTCGCAGAAGGCGCGGAGCCGCGCGCGCGCGCCGTCGAGCCCGCTGTGGAACGGCACCGGCGGGACCGTGTGGTCGATCTCGCACTTCGCGACCTCGGCGCGCAGGTCGAGCCGTGCGAGGTCCAGGCGCTCGGCGTCGAGCGAACGCCAAACGGAGTCGGCCAACGCGCGCGACGCGGGCCGCTCCTCGACCGGTTCGAGCGCGAGGTCGAGCACCTTCGCGATCTTCGGGCGGATGGTGCGCGCCGCGTATTCCTCCTTCACGAAGCAGCCGAAGGGAACGACGCCGTGCGACTCGACGAGATCCACGCGGCAGGGGGCGCGCCCGGCGAAGCGCGCGGTGCGTTCGGCGATGCCGGCGGTGGGGAAGAGGTCGGTGACGACGAGGGCGGCGCGCGCGGCGAGGCGATCGACGACGCGACGGTCGTCGTCGCGGCGGCGCCGGAGGACGAACTGGTAGGAGAAACCGAGCGCCTCCGCGCGGGCGTGCAGCGCGCGGGCGTTCTCGAGGATGACCGTGTGGATGCGGTCGGACGCGTGTTCGTAGGTGGGGTCGAGCCCCTGATGGATGAGGAGGGGCTTCCCGAGCCGGTCGGCGTGGAGGATGGCCGCGCGGAGGGCCCAGTTCTCCTCGAACCGGTGGGTGGCCTGCATCCAGTAGAGGACGAATTCGCCTTCGGGCTGTGTGCGGACCCGGTTCGCGGTGACGCTGCGCAGGGCGAGCTGGTCGCGGACGTGCTGGCTCTCGAGGGGGTGAAGTCGGGGAGGCATCGTCCGATACTATGAACGGTCAGGGGGTGGCGAATCGTTCCCCTGACCGCTAGTATACGGTCATCGGCGGCCCCGCCCAGACCTACTTAAGGCGGGGCCGTATGCGTGACGGAACTTTCTGGTCGCTCGTCCCGTATATGTAGGCAGGACGGGGACTTGGATGGCTGACCGTCGCGATCCGGGGCTGTAGCTCAGCTGGGAGAGCGCTGCAATCGCACTGCAGAGGTCAGGGGTTCGATCCCCCTCAGCTCCATAGAGATTTCGCTGGTTCGCGAGCAGGCAATGCCCGCCGCCGTTCGGTAGGACGTATAGTTCCAATGACGGCGCGCGTGGCGACCTGGGCCCGCGAATCCAGCTCCTCCTGACGCCTCGGGCTTCTGGCCCGGGGCGTTCGTGTTTCTCATGCGGGGGACTGCTTCCGCAGAGGTCGCGGGGCGAGTGGGCCCCTCCGCGGGTCGCTCTGGCGCTTAGACGCTGCGAGCCCGCGGCAGACG
>CAZIDS010000133.1:0-8688 GCA_964537945.1 uncultured Gemmatimonas sp.
CTCTTCGCGCGCCGAGACGCCTGCCAGGCGAACGCCGGTGCCCATCCGGAGTGCCCGACGATCCTCGCGGAGCTCGCGTCCGTGGCCGCGCTGAACGCACGGACGAGTCAGTTCCTCCAGGGGATGCTCGCCGTCTACGGCAACAGCACCAGCCCCGGGTTCCGGTGGGTGCCGTACGCCGGTTCGGCGGCCGACAGCACCGTGCATGCGCACGCCGACTCGCTGCGCACCGCGTTCGAGCGGTACGGCGTGACGAACGTGACCTCGACCACGGGCTATCCCTCCGGCGCCCAGGTCCCGCTGCGGTCGGTCGACCTCGACGCGCTCATCACCGACAGCGCCGCCTACGGCGCGCGGCCGCTGAACGACGCGGGCCTCACGCAGGTCGGCGACGTCCACCTCAGTGCGCTCATCCGCGTCTACGACTCGTTCACGCGCGGCGGTTCGACGCGCTTCACCGCGCGGCGCGGCATCCGCCAGTCGTTCCTCCTCGAGGGCCGGATCGGCACCAGTACGCGCCCCCGTGCCGACCGCTTCCTCGACCAGGGCACGGGCGAGGGAACGCACGCCGTGACGATCCGCTCGATCACCGACGCCGCCATCTCCGCGCGTTTCTGGGGCACGCTCGCGGTCTCGGTCACGCAGCCGTTCGCGCGCGACGTCGAGGCGCGCATGCCGTTCGCCCGCGGGTTCCAGTGGGCCGAATGGTGGCGCCAGCGCACGGTCCGGTTCGAGCCCGGCGCCGAGATCGACGTGGAATTCTCGCCGCGCTGGCAGCTGAACGACTACATCGCGCTCGGCGGCCAGGTGCACCACCGGCTGAAGGGAGCGGACCGCTACGCGTACGCGCAGGAGATCGTGAACCTGCCGCCGTCCGGCTTCCCCTTCATCCTCGAGGGATCGAGCCTCGACGGCGTCGACGCGGACGAGACCCGGGCCGGTCTGACGCTCACGTACTCGACGCTCGCGTCGATCGCGCGCGGCCACCGTGCGGCGCCGTTCGAGGTGAGCTACGTGCACCAGCAGTCGGTCGCGAGCGGCGCGGGCGTCGTGCCGCGGCAATGGCAGGACCGGATCCAGGTCCGCTACTACACCCGCTTCCTCGGCCGCTGACCGGCGGCCGGCCGCGCCTCGCGCGCGGCCTCGCGTGAACCCGCGCGTGACCCCTCGCGCGCGTTCACCAGCAGCTCGCGCGCGTGGTCGCGGCTCGTCGCGCTCTCGGCGTCGCCGCCGAGCATCCGCGCGACCTCGTCCACGCGCGCGTCGCCGTCCACCACGCGGACGTCCGACGTCGTGACACCGCCCTTGGCCGCCTTCTGCACCACGATGTGGTGATGGGCCCGTGCGGCGATCTGCGGCAGGTGCGTGATCGCGAACACCTGATGGTGCGCGGCGACGTCGCGCATCGCGTCGCCGACCATCAGGCCCGTGCGCCCGCCGATGCCGGCGTCCACCTCGTCGAAGATCAGCGTCGGCACGCCGTCGAGCCGCGCCAGGATCGTCTTCAGCGCGAGCATCACGCGCGCGAGCTCGCCGCCCGACGCGACGCGGGCGAGCGGGCGCGCCTCGTGCCCGACGTTCAGCGCGACGCGGAACTCCGCCTCCTCAACGCCGTGCGCCGACGCCTCGGCGCGCGGCCGCAGCTCGACGAGGAAGTGCCCGTCGGGCATCCCGAGGTCGGGGAGCCGCGCCTCGACCGCCTTCGCCAGCGCGGCCGCGGCCTTCTTGCGCTTCGCGCTCAGCTTCGCCGCCGCGGCCTCGAACGCGGCCTCGGACTCCTGCACGCGCTGCTCGAGCCCGCGGAGGTCGAGGCCCGCCGTATCGAGCAGGTCGAGCTCGGCGCGCGCGGCCCGTCCCTGCTCGATCGCCGACGCCACCGACCCGCCGTACTTCTTCGCGAGCCGGAAGATCAGGTCGCGGCGGCGCTCGACCTCGTCGAGCCGCGCCGGGTCGCGTTCGATCGACTCGGCGTAGGCGCGCGCCTCGCGCGCGAGCTCCTCGAGGGCGTAGTAGGCCGCGTCGTAGAGTTCCTGCAAGCGCGACGTGGACGGGTCGATCCGCTGCAGGGACGCGAGCGCCTTCTGCAGGCGGCCGAGCGTGGGGAGCGCGGACTCGTCGGCACCCTCGAGCGCGTCGGTGACCTCGGTCGCGAGCCCTTCGAGTTCCTCGGCGTGCGTCAGCCGGCGCGCCTCCTCGTCGAGGCGGTCGTCCTCCCCTTCCTTGAGCTTCGCCTCGCCGATCTCCTTCGCGACGTGCGCGAGCCAGTCGGCCCGCTTGGTCGCGTCGTCGCGGCGGGCGCGCAGTGCGCCGATCGCGTCGCGCGCCTCGGCGAGCCGCGCGTGCGCCTCGCCCGTGGCCATGCGCTCGGCGCCGGCGTCACCGAACGCATCGAGGATCCGCAGCTGCGCCTCCGGCTCGAGCAGCGCCTGCGCCTCGTGCTGCCCGTGGACGTTCACCAGCGCGCGCCCGACCTCGGCGAGGAGGCTCGCGGTCACCGGCGAGCCGTTCACCCACGCGCGCGCGCGGCCCCCCGCCCCGGCCGGCACCTCGCGCTTGAGCACGAGTGTCCCGTCGCACTCGATCCCGCGCGCGTCGAGCGACTCGAGCAGGTCCTTGCGGTCGCTCACGTCGAACACGCCCTCGACGGTCGCCTTGTCGGCGCCGGTGCGTACGAGGTCGCTGGACGCGCGCTCGCCGATCAGCAGCCCGAGCGCCCCGACGATGATCGACTTGCCGGCGCCCGTCTCGCCGCTGAGCACGTTGAAGCCGCTCGCGAGCGGCAGCGTGACGGCGTCGATGATGGCGAGGTTGCGGATGCGCAGTTCGGTGAGCATCGCCCCGCGCTCACTGGTCGCGGTCGTCGAGCCCGCCCCAGTGCAGCTTGCGGCGCAGGCGCGCGAAGAAGCTCGCGCCCGTGATCCGCACGAGATGCACCGGCTCCTCGGCCCGCCGCACGATGAGGTGCTGTCCCGACGCGAGCGACGTGCCCACCTGGCCATCGGCGGTGACCAGCACCTCCTCGGTCGCGTCCTCCACCTCGACCCGCACCTCCACCGTCGGCGGGAGGATCGTCGGGCGCAGGGCGAGCGTGTGCGGCGCGACCGGCGTGACGAGCAGCGCGTCGAACGTCGGCACCACGATCGGGCCCGCGGCCGAGAGCGAGTACGCGGTCGAGCCGGTCGGGGTCGAGACGACGAGTCCGTCGGCGGCGAACGCGGAGATGAGTTCCCCGTCACCGAGGACGCGCATCCGCAGCACGCGGGCGAAGCCGCCCTTGTGCACCACGACCTCGTTCACGGCGCGCAGCCGCACGCCGAGCGAACCGTCGGCGTTGAACGTGGACGCCTCGAGCGCCATCCGCGGCTCGACGCGATACTCGCCCCGCGCGAACGCCTTGAACGCGTCGCCGAACTCGTCGGCGCTGCACGTCGTCAGGAAGCCGATCCGTCCCAGGTTCACGCCGAGGATCGGCGCCTTCCGTCCGCCGAGGAAGCGCGCGGCGCGCAGCAGCGTGCCATCGCCGCCGAGCGTGATGAGCGCGTCCACCTGGTCGGGGCGCGAGAGGCGATCCTCGGGTGCGGCGTCGGCGAGCAGGCCATCCTCGAAGCGCAGCGAGAAGCCGTGCGCCGGCGCCTCGCGCCGCAGCAGCGCGATGACCTCCGGGAGCCCGTCGTACCCGTCGTGCCCGATGACGCCGAGGCGGGTCGTCACCCGGCGAGCGCCTCGCTCTCGTGCAGCGCGCGGACGCGCGCCGCGATCCCCGAGGCGTCGATGCCCGCCTGCGCGAGCTGCCGCGCGCGCGATGCGGCGTAGATGATCCGGTCGGGCACGCCCAGTGAATGGACGCGGACGCCCGAGTCCATCGCCGCGACGACGGCCGCCATGTGCGCGCCGAAGCCGTTCACGCCGGTGCCCTCCTCCACCACCAGCAGCTGCGAGTGCGTGGCGATGAGCGCCGTGAGCGTCGTCTCGTCGTGCGGCTTGAGGAAGCGGCAGTTCACGACCGTCACCGGCAGCCCGTCGGCGGCGAGCGCCTCGGCCGCCTGGAGCGACTCCTGCACCATGGTGCCGGTCGCGAGGATCGCGACGCGCTCCCCGCGGCGCAGCACTTCCCACGTCGCGAACGGGACCGGTGGGATCTCGCGCGCCGGCTTCACGAGGTCCGGCGCGACGTCGCGCGGGTAGCGCAGGCAGAACGGTCCGCGGTCGTGCGCGAGCGCGGTGCGCAGCAGGCCGACCAGCTCGGTGCCGTCCTTCGGCGCGGTGACGACCATGCCGGGCACCGCGAGCATGTACGCGATGTCGTAGAGGCCCGCATGCGTCTCGCCGTCCTCGCCGACGAGGCCGGCGCGGTCCATCGCGAAGACGACCGGCAGCGACTGGATCGCGACGTCGTGGACGATGTTGTCGTAGGCGCGCTGGAGGAACGTCGAGTAGATCGCGACGACCGGCCGCGCCCCCTGCGTCGCGAGACCCGCGGCGAAGGTGACACCGTGCCCCTCGGCGATGCCGACGTCGTAGAACCGCGCGGGATGCGCCTTCGCGACCACGCCGGTGCCGGTCCCGCTCGGCATCGCGGCGGTGATCGCCACGGCGTGCGGGAACTCCTCCATCAGCTCGGCGAGCGCCTTGCCGAAGACGGCGGTGTAGTTCGGGTTCGCGGCCGCGGTCTTCAGCAGCTTGCCGGTGGACGGGTCGTGCCCGGGCGGCAGCGCGTGCCACTTCTCGCCGTGCTCGCCCGCCGGGAAGCCCTTCCCCTTCTGCGTGATGACGTGCACGAGGCGCGGGCCCTTGAACTCGCGCACCGCCTTGAAGGTCTCGATCAGCTGCTCCATGTCGTGGCCGTCGATCGGCCCGAAGTAGCGGAAGCCGAGCTCCTCGAAGAGCACGCCGGGGGTCAGGAACGCCTTGACCGATTCCTCCCACCGCCGCACCAGGCTGCCGGCGTCCTTGAGCACGCCCTTCAGGTTGTCGGCCCAGTCCCCGATCGCGCTGCGCAGCCGGTTGTAGATCGGATTGCGCTGCACGGAGGTGAGATACTTGTGCATCGCGCCCACGTTCGGCGCGATCGACATCTCGTTGTCGTTCAGCACGACGATGAAGTCGCGCTCCGAATGGCCGGCATTGTTGAGCGCCTCGTACGCGAGGCCGGAACCGAGCGAGCCGTCACCGATGATCGCGGCGACCTTGAAGTCCTCGCCGTTCAGGTCGCGGCCGGCGGCGATCCCGAGCGCCGCCGAGATCGACGTCGCCGCGTGGCCCGCGCCGAAGGTGTCGTACTCGCTCTCCGTGCGCTTCAGGAACCCGGAGATCCCGTTCTCCTGCCGCAGCGTGTGCATCCGGTCCTTGCGGCCGGTGAGCACCTTGTGCGGGTAGCCCTGGTGGCCGACGTCCCACACGAGCTGGTCGCGCGGCGTCTCGAACGCGGTGTGGAGCGCGATCGTGAGCTCCACCACGCCGAGGCCCGCGCCGATGTGCCCGCCGGTGACCGAGCAGGTCGTGATCAGGAAATCGCGCACCTCCTGCGCGAGCTGCGTGCGCTCGGCAGGCGTGAGGGTCCGAAGGTCCGCCGGGCCCGCGATGCGATCGA
Organism: uncultured Gemmatimonas sp.; assembly: GCA_964537945.1. Lineage (GTDB taxonomy): Bacteria > Gemmatimonadota > Gemmatimonadetes > Gemmatimonadales > Gemmatimonadaceae > Pseudogemmatithrix. The sequence continues at coordinate 5,591 of CAZIDS010000133.1, forward strand.
GGATGCTCATCTATGGTTCAGGGGTGCGTTGGTAGGTTGCCACTCTGGGAGCACGATTGCCAGTGGCGGCGCTCAGGAGCGCCGGGCCACGGTGAAGCGGGCCAGTGATTCGAGCTCGGGGGTCAGGACGCCCTGCTCCTGCAGCGCCCGGCGGGCCTCGTTCACCAGCGACTCGGCCCGCGTCGTCGCGCCTTCCACCCCCAGGAGGGCGGGATAGGTACTCTTCCGGAAGGCGAGGTCCTTCCCTGCCGTCTTCCCGAGCTGGTCGCTGGTCGCCGTGATGTCGAGGACGTCGTCGGCGATCTGGAACGCGAGGCCGATCGAGGCGCCGTAAGCGCCGAACGCCGCGAGCGTCGGCGGCCCGGCGCCGGCCGCGAGCCCGCCGAGCCGCATCGAGGCCTCGATGAGCGCGCCCGTCTTCGCGCGATGGATCCGCTCCAGCTGGGCGAGGTCGAGCGCGAGCCCCTCGCCCTCGAGGTCGAGCAGCTGGCCGCCGATCATGCCGCCGGCGCCGGCCGCGCGCATGAGCGTGCGAACGATCTCGCCGCGCTGCGGAGCGTCGAGCCCGAGCGCCGAGGCCGCGGCGTCCGCGGCCTCGGCGGCCAGCGGGACCATCGCGATCCCCGCCGCGGTCGCGACCGCGACGCTGAACGCCTTGTGCACCGTCGGCCGGCCGCGCCGCAGGTCGTCGTCGTCCATGCAGGGCAGGTCGTCGTGGACGAGCGAGTACGCGTGCACGACCTCGACCGCCGCCGCCAGGGCGCTCACGTCCCCCGTCCCACCGGCGGCCCGGTAGGCCGCCATCACGAGGACGGCCCGCAGCCGCTTGCCTTCCCCTGCGAGGGCGTAGCGGATCGCCCGCGCGACCGGGCCCGTGTCGCCGGCGAGCCGGCGCGCGACGAGCGCGTCGAGCGCGCGGCCCACGGCCTCGCGCTCGGTCGAGAAGTCGATCGGCTTCGCCTTCGCCACGATCACTCGCGGGCCTCGAACACGCCCTCGGCCTGCTCGATGAGCGTCCGCACCTTTCCGTCGGCCTCCGTGAGCGCGGCGGAGGCCTCGCGGAGGCGGGAGATCCCTTCCTCGAAGAGCTTCAGCGCCTCCTCGAGCGGGAGGTCGTCCCGGTCGAGCGCCGCGGCGATCTGCTCGAGGCGGGCGAGCGATTGTTCGAAGGTCATCGGTCGGTCCGCAGGTGGGGGGCGTCGGCGTGCACCGAGTCGGGCGTGGCGCGCACGCGGCCGTCCCGCAGCAGGAGGTCGAACGGGGTGCCGGGCGTGAACGCGTCCCGGCGGGAGAGGGTCGTGCCGTCGGCGCCGCGCGCGACGACGAAACCGCGCGCGAAGACGGCGAGCGGCGAGCGCGCGTGCAGCACGGCGCCCGCCTGCCCGGTCCGGGCCCGGCGCTTCTCCACCGCGCGCGGCGCCAGCTCGCGGAGCCGCGCGGCGATGCGCCCGGTGCGTGCGCGCCGCCGTTCGACGAGCAGCTCGGCGCGCTTCGAGAGCGCGTCGGCGCGGCGGTCGAGGTCGCGGCGGCCCACGTCGATGCGGTCCTGCAGCCCGTCCGCCATCATCCCCGCGAGCTGGGCCACGGCATCGCGCAGCTCCTGCAGCACCGGCACCGCGTGCTCGGCAGCGACGCTCGGCGTCGCGGCGCGGAGGTCGGCGACGAGGTCGGAGATGCTGACATCGGTCTCGTGGCCCACGGCGGAGATGACCGGGATGGGGCACGCGGCGATCGCGCGCGCGAGCGTCTCGTCATTGAAGGCCCAGAGGTCCTCACGCGAGCCGCCACCGCGCCCGATGATCAGCACCTCGGGGGCCGGCACGGCCTCGCCGAGCCACGTCGCGCTGCCGGCCACCCAGCGCGAGAGCCGCTCGAGCGCGGCGACGAGCGACGCGGGCGCGGCCTCGCCCTGCACCGCGGCGGGGATCACGACGACGTGCACGCCCGCGTTGCGCCGCCGGATCACCGAGACGATGTCGCGGAGGGCCGCGCCCTCGCTGCTCGTGATCACGGCCACCGTGCGCGGCAGCCGGGGGAGCGGGCGCTTCCGCGCCGGATCGAGCAAGCCGTCCTTCTCGAGCCGCGCCTTCGTCTCGTCGAAGCGCTTCTGCCAGAGCCCCTCGCCGTCAGCCTCGATGGCGGTGACGGCGAACTGCATCTTGCCGCTCGCCGGCCAGACGGTGAGCTGGCCGTAGGCGACGACCTGGTCGCCGTCCTTGGGCCGCTCACGGATCTTGAAGGTCGCGCCCTTCCAGACGACACCGGCGACCTGCGCGTCGGCGTCCTTCAGCGTGAAGTACCAGTGCCCGCTCGGGTACGCCTTGAAGCCGGAGACCTCGCCGCGCACCCAGAGCTTCGGGAACGCGCCCTCGAGCACGTCCTTCGCGGCGCTCGTGAGGTCGTGGACCGCGAGGGCCTGGGCGGGCGAGGCGCCGGCGTCGCTCACGCGCGCGCGGCGCCCTCGTGGCGCAGGCGCGCGGCGCGCACCGTGTTCGACAGGAGCATCGCGATCGTCATCCGTCCCACGCCGCCGGGCACCGGCGAGATGAGCGACGCCACCTGGCTCACCTCGTCGAACTTCACGTCGCCGACGATGCGGTAGCCGCGCGGCGCGGTCGCGTCGTCCACGCGGTTGATGCCGACGTCGATCACCACCGCGCCGGGCTTCACCATGTCGGCCGTGACCATCTCCGGCCGCCCGACCGCCGCGATGAGGATGTCGGCGCGGCGCGCGTGCCCCTTGAGGTCGCGCGTGCGCGAGTGGCAGATCGTGACCGTGCAGTCGGCGGTCCTGCCCGCCTGCAGCAGCAGCGCGGCCATCGGCTTGCCGACGATGTTGCTGCGCCCGAGGATCACCGCGTCCTTCCCCGCCGTCTCGACGCCCGCCTCGGCGAGCATCACCTGCACCCCGGCGGGCGTGCACGGCGCGAAGCAGTCGGCGTCGCCCGTGAAGAGCTTGCCGACGTTCATCGGGTGGAAGCCGTCGACGTCCTTGTGCGGGTCGATGTGGCGGATGACCTTCGCCGCGTCGATCTGCTTCGGCACCGGCATCTGCACGAGGATGCCGTGCACCGCCGGATCGGCGTTGAGGCGGTCGA
>CAZIDS010000134.1:0-8658 GCA_964537945.1 uncultured Gemmatimonas sp.
TCCGCCGGCGTGTTGTAGAGGGCCGGCGTCACCCGCACACAGTCGCCCCGGGCCAGGCCGGTGCGCTGGACGGTGAAGATCCCGAACTCGTCGAGCAGCGTCCGGGCGATGGCGAGGTTCCGCTCCCGTGTGCCGTCGCCGCGGAGGCGGAAACTGGTGATCGCGCCGCAGAGCGCGCGGTCGTCGGGCGTGAGGATGTCCACGCCGCGGATCGCGCGGGCCGGACCCACCCATGCGTCGCGCAGGTAGCGCACGCGCGCCGCCTTCCGCTCGATGCCGATGCGGTCGAGCAGGTCGAGCGCCTCGGGGACCGACATGATCGCGGCGAAGTCGGTGGTGCCCGTATGGATGCGGCTGTCGATCCGGTCGAGCGGCCCATCGTCGCCGTGCGCGCGACCGATGCGCTCGAGCGCGTCGCGCCGGATGTACATCGCGGCGACGCCGAGCGGCGCGCCGACCCACTTGTGCAGGTTCACGCCGATGAAGGGCACGCCGAGGTCAGGCAGCGAGACCGGGAACTGCCCGAAGGCGTGGGCGGCGTCGAGCACGGTGTCGACGCCGCGCGCGCGCGCCATGTCGGCGATCTCGCGCACCGGGATCATCAGCCCGTTCTTGTTGTTCGGGTGCGTGAGCAGCAGCAGCCTCGTGCGCGGGTTCGCGCCGAGCGCCTTCTCGTACGCGGCGAGGATCCCTTCGCGGGTGGCCGGCTCGGGGACCTCGAGCTTCGCGATCACCGCGCCGCGACGCTCGGCGAGTGCGTTCACCGCCATCTGCATCGCCGGGTAGTCGTGGTCGGCGTACATGATGGTGTCGCCGGCGGCGACGCCAAGGTACTGGCCGATCATCGACTGCAGCGCCTCGGTGGCGTTGCGCGCGAAGGCGATCTCCGCGGCCGCGACGCCGAGCGCGCCGGCGACGCGTGCGCGCACCGCCTCGGCGATCGCCGGATACTCGCGTCGCGCGAAGTACGAGCTCTCGCGGTTCACGCGGTCCACGTTGCGGTGGTACGCGGCGAGGACCGGTGCGGCCATCATCCCCCAGTAGCCGCCCTCCAGGTTGGTCGTCGCGTCGGTGACGACGTACTGCGTCGCGACCTCGCGCCAGTAGCGCTCGTCCTGCGCGACCTGCTCGGGAGTGCCGGCGGGTGGCGGCGGGAGCGGCGCGCCGGTGCGGCCGGCGGCGAGCTCGAGCACCTCGCGCGAGGGCGGCGTGCCGATCCCCGACGCGAAGGGGAGTCCGGCGGCTGACGCGGCGGAGGCGACTGCCGCGTGACGGAGGAACTCACGGCGGGAGGTCATGCCGGATACTACGTCACACGGCGAGCGCGCGCACCCGCGCGGCGTCCACGCCGTCCACCTCGACGACCTTCGAGCGGGACGACTCGCCGGCGACGATGCGGACCGCGCGCCGCGCGACGTCGAGCGCGTCGGCGAGCAGCGCGACGACCGCCTCGTTCGCGGCCCCCTCCACCGGCGGCGCGCTCACCCGCAGCTTCAGCGCGTCGCCGTGCAGGCCGTCGATGGCGGCGCGGCTCGCGCGCGGCTGCACCCGCACGGTGAAGCGCACGGCGCCCGCGCGCTCGCTCACCGCGAACGCGCTCACACGAAGCGCAGCACCAGCGCGAGGATGAGGCTCAGCGCGAGCCAGCCGAGGAACGGCGAGAAGTCGACCATCCCCATCGGCGGGAGCAGCCGGCGGATCGGCGCGAGGAACCACTCGGTCATCCGGAACGCGAGACGCCCGAGGGCCGAGTAGCTGCCGCCGATCCACGACGTCACGATGCGGACGAGGAGCGCGAGCTGCAGCGCGCCCACCGACCAGCGCAGCACGAGCGAGACGGCGCCGCGCGGTCCCGCGTTCGACGCGAAGAAGGCGCTCATCAGCGCGTCGCGCACGAAGGTGAGCAGGAAGATCACGCCGGCGACCGCGACGATGACGATCACGATCGACCAGAGCGGCACCAGCATGCCGATGACCCCGTGGCGCGCGAGCCGGCGGTCGAAGGGCCGCACCAGCGGGTCGAGCGAACCGCGGATGAAGCGCCCCGCGCCGCTGAACGGCTGCACCTTCTTCGCCCGCACGAGGTAGACGAGCACCGCGAGGATCGACCAGAGCACCACGAGCGCCAGCGAGAACGAGCGCGCGACCGCGATCGCGGCGCTGAAGGCGCGGATCAGGGCGTCCATCAGGCGCCTCCCTTCCGCGCGAAGACGAGCCGGAGCGTGCCCACCAGTCCGCTGAGCCGCTCGCCGAGCGTGCGCCCGTGCGCGAACCGCTGGTAGGCGCGCAGGCGCTCGAGGTGCTCGCCGTCGTAGCCGAACCACCACGGCTGGCGCCACGCGATGAAGCGGTCGTCGACGATCGGCGTCGACTGCACGCACTCCTCGAGCCCCGGCAGCCCGTGCATCCGTCCCACGCCGCTCGTCTTCACGCCGCCGTACGCGACGTCGGGCATGCCGACGACGGAGATCGCGTCGTTGATCAGCACCGTCCCTGCCTCGATCCGGCGCGCGACCGCGGCACCGCGCGCGCGGTCACCCGTCCAGACGCTGGCCGACAGGCCGTACGCGCTCGCGTTCGCGCGCGCGACGGCCTCGTCGGCGTCGCGCACCTTGACCACCGGGAGCAACGGCCCGAAGGTCTCCTCGGTCAGCACGCGCATCGTGTCGTCGACGTCCACGAGCACGGTCGGCGGGAAGTAGCCGTCGGCGGCGGGCGCCTGCGCGCGCGCCGCGATCCGCGCGCCCTTGGCGAGCGCGTCGTCGCACTGCGCCTGGATCGCCGCGCGCGCCGGCGGACGGATCAGCGGCCCCACCTCGCTCGCCGGATCGTCCCCGGGCCCCACGCGGATCGCGCCGACCGCGCGCGCGAGCGCGGCGACGAATCCGTCGTACGCGCTCGCCTCGACGAACACGCGCTTCGGCGCGACGCAGGTCTGCCCCGCGTTCGCGAAGCGCGTCCACGCGATGCCGTTGGCGGCGTGCGCGAGGTCGGCGTCGGCCAGCACCACCGCGGCATCACTGCCGCCGAGTTCGAGCGAGCACGGGATGAGCCGCTCCGCGCAGGCGATCGCCACCGCGCGTCCTGCGGCGGCGGACCCGGTGAACATCATCTTGTCCACGCCCGAGCGGACGAGCGCCGCTCCCGTGTGGCCATCGCCCTGGATCACCTCGAGCACGCCCGCGGGAAGCCCCGCCTCCCGCAGCAGGTCGCCGAGGATCGCGCCCGACGCGGGCGTGAACTCGCTCGGCTTGAGCACCACAGCGTTGCCGCAGGCGATCGCGGGCAGCACGCAGGCCGTCGGCAGGAAGAACGGGTAGTTCCACGGCGCGATGATCCCGATGACGCCGCGCGGCTTGCGCACCGTCCGGATCCGCTTGCGCCACATCGTCGTTCCCTCGGCGCTGCGCACCGAGTCGCGCAGGAAGCGCGGCGCGTGCTTCGCGGTCCACGCGGCGAAATCGAGCGAGACCGTGACGTCGGCCGCGGTCGCGTCGACGAGCGGCTTGCCCGCCTCGCGGGTGATCGTGCGCGCGACCTCCTCGGAGCGGCGGAGCAGCACTTCCCGGAAGCGCTGGATGATCGCGGCGCGTTCCTTCGGCGTGCGGGCGGCCCACGCGGGCTGGGCCGCGCGGGCCCGGGCCACCGCGGCGGCCACGGCGGAGGCGTCGGCGGTCTCCCAACGCTTCCAGACCTCGCCAGTGGCGGGGTCCCGCGACTCGACCGGGCGGCGCGGGGGGTCGTGCTGGACAGGTGCGGTCATTCTGTCGTGAAATGTGACATCTCCCCGTACAACCGGGTACTGGATGATGTGACGGCCAACGCGATGGACGGGGCCCTCCCCGGAGATGCGCCGTGGCGCGGGACGCGGACGGCGGGGCAACTTCCCCGCACCTCGCTCATGTCCGAAACGCCACCGAACTCATCCATCGACCCGACCTTGCCCCTGCGGGCCAAGGCGGGGGATCGCCAGGCCTTCGCGCAGCTGGTGGACGTGATGTATCCGCGCTCGCTCCGGTTCGCCCTCCATATGGTGGGGAATCGGGAGGACGCGGAGGAGGCGGTGCAGGACGCGTTCGTGCGGGTGTGGCACAACATGGGGCGCTTCCGGGACGATGCCCGGTTCGAGCCGTGGCTCTTCCGGATCCTCGCGAACCGGTGCCGGAGCCTGATGGAGAAGCGACGGCGGCATGCCGCGGTCGTCCAATATGGAGAGGTCCCGGAGCGGGGCGGTCCACCCAGAGCGTCGGACGACCGAGACTGGACAGAGGAGATCTACAGGGTGCTTGCGACCCTGCCCGCGGAGCAGCGGGAGGCGTTCCTGCTCCGGCACGTGGAGGACATGGCGTACGAGGACATCGCCGCGGTGACGGGCGTCGGACTCAGTGCGCTCCGAATGCGGGTGAAACGGGCGTGCGACGTGCTTCGGGCGCGCCTTTCCGAGGTGATACGGGATGAGTGACGGACGGGATCGGATCATCGAGCGGGTGCGCGACACGCTGCGCTCGGCGCCGGAAGCGGTGCCAGACCAGCGCGCCGTGGGGCGCCTGCTCAGTGCGGTGTGGGAATCGCCCCGCCCCTCGGCGCTGCGGCGCTTCTGGGATGCGGTGCGGGTGCCGGTGCTCTCGGGGATCGGCGCGTCGGCGGTGACGGCGGCGGCGCTGCTCGCGGGCTTCGTCACGCGCGGCGCGCTCGACACGGACGCGCGCGAGCCGATGGCGCAGACGGGCGAGTTCCCGGCGCCGGGGGCGCCGTCGGCGGGGACGCCGGTGGTGCAGGTCGCCGACGCCGGCGCGGCCGCGGACGCGGCGCCGGTGCCGACGCAGTTCGTCCTGGACCGCGCGGGTGCGAAGAGCGTCTCGCTCGTCGGCGACTTCAACGACTGGAAGGGCGGCGAGACGCCGCTCACGCGGATGGAGAGCGGGCTCTGGACGGTGTCGGTGCCGCTCACGCCCGGCCGGCACGTGTACGCGTTCCTCATCGACGGTAGATTGGTCGAAGCCGACCCGCGCGCGCCCAAGGTGGGAGACGCGGACTACGGCCGAGAGGGTTCCGTCGTGATGGTCTTCGCCCGATGAGACTGCACCGAGCGTCGTTGCTCATCGCGCTGGCGTTCGCCGGCGCGTCCGCCGCCCCCGCGCAGCAGGCTGCCGTGCAGCCGGCCGCGTCGGGCGTGGTGGTGCTGCCCATCGCCGATGCGAGGGCCCGCGTCGCCGTCGAGCGCGAGATCGCGCGGGCGGCCGCGAAGGGGCTGCCGACGCAGCCGCTGGTCGCGAAGGCGATGGAAGGCGTGACGAAGCAGGCCTCGGGGGTGAGGATCCAGGCGGCGGTGGCGTCGCTCGCGAAGCGTCTCGAACAGGCGCGCACGCTGCTGGCTCCCTCCACCTCGGCGCCGGAGCTGACGTCGGGCGCGGAAGCGCTCGCCGCCGGCGTCCCGGGGTCGGTGCTCAGGCAGATCCGCGCGTCGTGGCCGGCGGAGCGGTCGGTGGTGATGCCGATCGACGTCCTGACCGAGCTGGTGGCGCGCGGCATCCCGGCGAGCCACGCGCTCGAGCGCATCTCCACCTTGATGAAGCGCGGGGCGAGCCCCGTGCAGATCGCCTCGCTGGGGGCGTCGGTGCAGGCCGACGTCGCGGCGGGGCTGGCGCCCGATGCGGCGCTCGAGGTGCGGGCGCGCGGCGTGATGTCGCTGCTGCCGTCCGCCGCTTCCGTCGCGGTCTCCTCTCCGAATCCCGGGAAGCCCTGACGGCGTGACGGCGCGGTTCGCCCGCGCGATCCTGCTCGTCTGCGCGGCGGCCCTGCGGGCCGCCGCGCAGGAGCCGGGCGAGGTGCGCTTCGACGCGGGGTATGCCCGCGTCGAGCAGGCGGGGTTCCGTCCCGCGGACGCGGCCCTGATCGCCCTCTTCTGGCGACGCCCCTCGGACCGCTTCACGCTGCTCACGAGCGGCAACCTCACCTACGCGCGAGACTCGCTCGCCGCGGCGCAAGGCGTCGCGGCGTTCGTCTTTCCGTGGGAGACGAACGACCGCCTCCGCACCGACGTCGGCGCCGCGGGTGCGACCTTCTCGCTGAGCAGCTCGGGCCGCGGCGGCAACGGAAGCGGGTTCATCCGGCAGCATTACATCACCGAGCGCTGGGGCTTGTGGGGCGGGGCGGCCGGCGGCATCTCGTCGCGCAGCGGGACGCGCAGCCGCTCGATCGCGGCCGACGTCGGCGCGTGGGCGCGGTGGCGCTTCCTCTTCGCCAGCGCCTCGGTCGGCCGCCAGAACTCGGACGACGTCTCGTTGCAGCGGGCCGCCAGCGGCGAGACGGGATACCTGCCCCCGACGTTCGAGCTCGAGGACTGGCAGGCGGTCGTCACGGCGCGCCGCGGGCCGCACGAGCTGAGCGCCTCGCTCACCAAGCGCCGGCCGATCGCCGGTACCGACTTCTCGTCCGAGGCGGCGAGCCTCGGCGGAACGCTGCAGGTCTCCGACCGCGTCGCGCTCCTCGCGAGCGTGGGCCGGCAGCTCTTCGATCCGGTGCGCGGCCTGCCGCAGGCGAACATCATGTCGGTCTCCTTCCGCGTGAGCCTGGGCCCCGCGCCGTTGCCGGTGATGGAGCGCTCGACCCTCGCCGAGGCGCACCTGGAGCCCCGCGCGGCCGGAGGCGCCGACCTCGTCGTGCGCGTGCCGGCCTCCGATTCGCTCGCGGTCGAGGTGGCGGGCGACTTCTCGGGCTGGCGGCCGGTGCCGCTGGTGCGCGACGGCGCCCACTGGGTCGCGCGCGTCGCGCTGCGCCCCGGGAAGTACCACGTGGCGGTTCGCGCGAATCTGGGCCCCTGGCGCGCGCCGCGGAACCTGGCGCGCGTGCGGGACGACTTCGGCGGCGAGTCGGGCCTCGTCGTGGTACCTTAGCGCAGGATCCCTGAGCCAGGAGAAGGCCGTGCCCTACACCTCGCGCCGCAACTTCATCGCCGGACTCGCCACCGCGGGCGCCGCGCTCCCCGTCCTCTCCGAGCGCGCGATGGCGCAGCTGGTGAAGGCGGAGCTGGTCGCCGGCGACCGCTCGCCGCTCGAGCTGGCTGACGACGAGCAGTACTGGTCGCAGATCCAGCGCGCGTTCGACGCCGAGCGCACGATGATCAACCTGAACAACGGCGGCATCTCGCCGACGCCGAGCCACGTGCTCGAGCAGATGATCCGCGACCTGCGGTTCGTCAACGAGCTTCCGGTGGAGCACAACTGGCGCGTGCTGGAGCCGCGGATGGAGAGCACGCGCCGCGAGCTGGCGCGCGAGTTCGGCTGCGACCCGGAGGAGATGGCGATCACGCGCAACGCCTCCGAGGGACTCGAGACGATGATCCTCGGGATCGACCTCCAGCGCGGCGACGAGGTGGTGATCACCAACCAGAACTACGGGCGGATGATCACCACCTGGCAGCAGCGCGAGCGGCGCGAGGGGATCGTGCTGAAGCAGGTGAGCTTCCCGGTGCCGCTGACCGACCCGCGCGTGCTGCTGCGCAACCTCGAGGCGGCGATCACGCCGCGGACGAAGGTGATCGAGCTGACCCACATCACGAACCTCACCGGCCAGATCCTGCCGATCCGCGACGTCGTGCGGATGGCACGGCCGCGCGGGATCGAGGTCTTCGTCGACGGCGCCCACGCGTTCGCGCACTTCCCGTTCACGCGCGACGAGCTCGAGTGCGACTACTACGCGACGTCGCTCCACAAGTGGATGCACGCGCCGATCGGCTCGGGCTTCCTCTACGTGCGCAAGGAGCGGATCCCGAAGCTCTGGCCGCTGATGGGCTCCGACGTCTCGCGCGTCGCGAACGTGCGCAAGTACGAGGAGATCGGCACCCACCCGCAGGCGAACTTCAACGCGGTCTCGGTCGCGATCAACTTCCACCGCGGCATCGGCGCCGACCGGAAGATCGCGCGGCTGCGCTGGCTGCGGGACCGCTGGGCGAAGGCGCTGATGGCCGACAGCGTCCGCGTGAAGGTCCTCACCGAGCTCGGTCCCGAGAAGTCGGGCGCGATCGCGATGCTCGCGGTGGACGGCCTCGACCCGGTGAAGCTCGGCTCCTGGCTGCTCGCGAACTACCGGATCGTGAACACGCCGATCGTGCACCCGGAGTTCAGCGGCATCCGGATCACGCCGAGCGTGTACACGAGCCCGGACGAGATCGACACCTTCGTCGAGGCGGTGAAGGTCGCGATCCGTCGGGGCATCGCGGCGTGAACTTCTGGCTGCTGAAGTCGGAGCCGGAGATGACCTCCTACGCCGACCTCGCGAAGGCCCCGAAGAAGACGACCTGCTGGGACGGCGTCCGGAACTACCAGGCGCGGAACACGCTCCGCGACCTGATGAAGAAGGGCGACCGGTGCTTCTTCTACCACTCGAGCTCGGATCCGGTGGGCATCGCCGGGATCTGCGAGGTGGTCCGCGAGGGCTACCCCGACTGGACCGCGTTCGAGAAGGGGCACGAGCACTACGACCCCAAGTCGAAGAAGGACGCGCCCACCTGGTACATGGTGGACGTGAAGGCGGTGCGTGCGATGCCGCGCTTCATCACGCTCGAGGAGCTCCGGGGCCTCAAGGGCCTCGAGAAGATGGTGCTGCTCCAACGCGGGAGCCGCCTGAGCGTACAGCCGGTGACGGCGAAGGAGTGGG